>JAGWTE010000160.1 GCA_028869095.1 Burkholderiales bacterium | reverse complement strand
GCCTTGTGAGCCTTCTTGTGAGCCTTCTTGGCAGCAGGAGCGGAAGCAGCAGCAGCGTCAGCAGCGGCAGGAGCAGCAGCTTCAGCAGCGAAAGCGCCAATAGCGAACATGGAAGCAATCAGAGCGGCGATCAGCTTTTTCATGGAAATAACTCCAAAAATAGATAACTTGGTTGGTTGTCAGGCCTGCTTGAGCAGATCTGTCCTCCCATAACGGAGGGGTAAACCATTCGGTTGACAGGTTTTTAAAAAAATTTCGAAAATTATTCGAATCGGTTTTCTCGCATCCATTTGGTGGCCACCCATTTCTCGCCTTTGAGAACCGGAGCCCCGCCATGCAGGGTCAAAGTCGTGGGACTGGGTATGCCATAGGCAAAGAAAACCGCATTGCCTTGAACCGCATGGACGTCAATGTCCACGTCCGGAAACACAGTCGCACCGCCCTGCTCCGGCGTGTTGAGGTACATCACCAAAGTCCCGACACGTTGCCCACCTCGCCGCAGGATCGCCGCCGTGCCGGGCTGACTCGGATCAAAGTAGTCGTAGTGGGCTTTGTATTCAGCCCCTGGCGCATACCGCAGCACCTGAATGCCTTCGCCGTTTTCAACCGGCCAGTTGACCAGCGCAGCAATGCGCGCCTCAATGCGCTGACACAACTCACTTTCACCGCGTTGAAAGAACATGCCTTGGCTGGTACGGGCCTCATTGACTTCACTGCCCCCGGTCGCCGTCTGCACGGTCTCCGAACGCGCCAGGCGAACAGAGGCCTCCGCTTTCAGCCCCTCGCACTCTTGTTCAGACAGGAAATCGCCAAACACCACGATGCGAGGCCGCTTGATTTTGACCAGAACCTTGACCCACTTGTCATGCGCCCAAACCGTTGAGACCCCAGGCTCGCCAACGACTTCCGGCACCGCCTTATGGGCCAACTGCGTGCGCGCCACCTCGGCAGCCAAGGTGTCTTCCAGTGCCGCCAACGCCACGTTCTCTTCCCAGCCGCTGGCCTTCATGGCCTCCAGCACCGAGGGCACGCTGTGCCCGGCGGCCGCCTGGTCCACGATCCACTGGCGCAACTCCGGTGTCACCACTTGAGGTCCAGACATGAGCAGCCTCCTTCAATCCGCCAACCGACGACGGAACACCAAACGGTCCGGCGTCGACGCTTTGGCGTCATGAGCATAGCCTTCCGCGCCAAATGACAACAGATCAGCCACACCTTTAGCGCGGGTCAAGATGGCGTGACGCGCCATGAGTCCGCGAGCCCGCTTGGCATGAAAGCTGATCACCTTCCAGGCGCCGCCCTTCCAGTCTTCGAACACGCACTCCACCACGCGGGCCTCCAGGGCCTTGCGCTTGACGGATTTGAAATACTCTTGAGACGCCAGGTTGATGACCTGGTCACTTTTCTGCTTGGCCAACTCGTGATTGAGGTGTTCAGCCAGGCGGTCCCCCCACCAGGCATACAGGTTCTTGCCACGCGGGTTGGGCAACTTGGTGCCCATTTCCAGACGGTAGGGTTGCATCCAGTCCAGCGGACGCAAGATGCCGTACAAGCCGCTCAACATTGCCACATGGGTTTGCGCCCAATCCAGATCTTTGGATGACAAGGATTTGGCGTCCAGCCCCTCGTAAACGTCGCCATTGAAAGCCAGCATGGCCTGCTTGCTGTTGTCGGCCGTGAAGGACGGACTCCAGGCAGCATAGCGAGCCACGTTCAGGGTGGACAAAGCGTCACTGAGGTCCATCAAAGACCCGATTTGCGCCGGTGTATACGGCCGCAGCACATCAATCAATGCGGCCGATTCGTCGACAAACTGGGGCAAGGTGTGCTTCTTGACATGCGCAGGCGTCTCGTAATCCAGACTCTTGGCGGGCGACAACAAAATCAACATAACCAGGGATCAAAAACAGCTTCAACTTACAGGGTTTGGCCACCCACGGCACGGTTGCTGGGGCACAGTTCGCCCGTTTGCAAGCCATCCAAAATCCGCAGGACTTCATCCGGATTACGGCCCACATTGAGCGTATTGACCGACACATGGCGGATGACGTTGTCGGCATCGACGATGAAGGTCGCGCGCAAAGCCACACCGGCGTCACGGTCTCGCACCCCCAACTGATCGACCAGCGCTGGCAAACTGCCGCCCAAGTCCGCAAAACTGTAGTGATTCAGACGACTGAGCTCTGCATGCTCGCGACGCCAGCCCAATTTGCTGAACTCGTTGTCGGTCGAGCCGCCCATCAAGACCGCGTCGTGGTCAGAAAAGTCCTTCGCCAGCCTGTCAAAACCAACAATTTCGGTCGGACAAACAAAGGTGAAGTCTTTGGGGTAGAAGTAGATGACCTTCCACTTCCCTGGGAAACTGCGTTCGGTGATGTCCTCAAATGCGGACTGACCGTGCTCCATGAAGTCATTGAAGCCGGGTTTGACGCCAACAACCTTGAATGGCTCGAGTTTGTCGCCAACGGTTTTCATGCTTGCTCCTAGATCAAATGGGCCCACTCAGAACGATAGCTGACCTTACCTCATAAAATCGACCCTCCCGGGTCAACACAGTTGTAAGCACACACCATGGCGCTCTATCGCATCTTAGGCAGCACAGAACTGAGTCCGAGCGTCCACGCTTCGGCCTATGTCGCAGAGTCAGCTGACGTCATCGGTGACGTCCGGCTGGCAGCAAACACCAGCATCTGGTCCCACGTGACTTTGCGGGGTGACAACGAGCCCATCACCATCGGCGAGCGCTCCAACGTGCAAGAGTCTTCTGTTTTGCACACCGACATCGGCTTTCCGCTGGTGATCGGGCAGGACGTGACCGTGGGCCATCAAGCGATGCTGCATGGCTGCACCGTCAAAGACGGCGCCCTGATCGGCATCCAAGCTGTGGTGCTCAACGGCGCGGTGATCGGCAAAAACTGCCTGGTCGGCGCCGGCGCCCTGGTCACCGAAGGCAAGGTGTTTGAAGACGGCATGCTGATTCTGGGCAGCCCCGCCAAGGCCGTGCGCCCCCTGAGCCAAGGCGAAATCGACCGCATGCACGCTGGCACGACCTTGTATGTTGACCGATCGACCCGATATAAGCGAGATCTGGTGCGCATTGATGCACCCAAGAAAGAGTCTGAATGAGCGAGTTGCACAAGTTTTTGTTTGAAGGCATGCCCGTGCGCGGCATGCTGGTTCGTCTGACCGATAGCTGGCGCGAGGTGCTGGCTCGCCGCCAATCCGCTGAGCCGTTTGATCCCCCGGTGCGGCAGCTGCTGGGCGAAATGGCCGCCGCAGGCGTGCTGATGCAGGCCAACATCAAGTTCAATGGCGCCGTGATCTTGCAGATTTTTGGTGACGGCCCGGTCAAAGTGGCGGTCAGCGAAGTGACGCCAGACCTGGGTTTTCGCACCACCGCCAAGGTCGTGGGCGATGTGCCCGCCACAGACACCGGCACCCTGCCTTTGAACGAAATGGTCAACGTGGGTGGCCATGGCCGCTGCGCTGTCACCCTGGATCCACAAGACCGCCTGCCGGGTCAACAGCCCTACCAAGGCGTGGTGCCACTCAGTGGCGATGACGGTCAGTCCCTGACCAAACTGTCTGACGTCTTGCAGCACTACATGCTCAAGTCCGAGCAGTTGGACACCACCTTGGTGCTGGCCGCCAACGACGAGTTGGCTGCGGGCCTGCTGATCCAGCGTTTGCCGCTGGAAGGCGAAGGCAACCTCGAAGGTAAAGGCAAGACCGACCAAGACGAAGCCGATGAGGACTACAACCGCATCGCCGTGCTGGCTGCCAGCCTCAAGCGCGAAGAGTTGTTGACGCTGGACGCCGACACCATCTTGCACCGCCTGTTCTGGGAAGAAAAGCTGCTGCGCTTTGAACCCCAGCAAGGCGTGATGGGCCCTCGCTTCCAGTGCACCTGCTCACGCGAACGCGTGGGCAACATGCTGCGTGGTCTGGGCCAAGAAGAAGTCAACGGCATCATCGAAGAGCAAGGCCGCGTTGACGTAGGCTGCGACTTCTGTGGCGTGCGTTACCAGTTTGACTCGGTCGACGTCACCGAGTTGTTTGCCCAAGGCCCGGACCATCCACCCGGATCGTCCAATCTTCAGTGAGCAATGCCTGCCAGTCCTGATTGAAGGGCTGGCTGAAGTCTGACTGCACTTGCATCAACTGCCCAGTGATGGGGTGCGTCAGCGTCAAAGACTGGGCGTGCAGCCACAGACGCTGCAGGCCTAGATACTCCGCCCACCAGCGGTTATGCGCCCCTTTGCCGTGGGTTGCGTCCCCGATGATGGGATGGCTGACATGCTTGAGGTGACGCCGGATCTGGTGTCGCCTGCCGGTCAGAGGCTCAGCCCGCACCAGCGCCACTCGCGTGCTGGGATAACGATCCACAGACACCGGCAAAGACAGCGTGGCCACACATTCAAACCGGGTTTGGGCTGACTGCGCGGGGGCTTCTTCAGGCGCATCGTCCGGCCTGAGGGCGTGATCGACCTCAAACTGATCAAGCGGCCAGCCGCGCACCATCGCCAGATAAGACTTTCGCATTTCATGGCGCTCAAGCGCTTGCACCAGCAGGCGTGCCACCTCTGAAGTCAAGGCCATCAGCAACACGCCTGACGTGCCTTTGTCCAGGCGATGAACGGGGTAGACACGCTGCCCGAGTTGATCTCGCAAGGTTTGCACGACAAAGCGGGTTTCACCCGCGTCCAGGCCCGTGCGATGCACCAGCCAGCCCGCAGGCTTGTGGATCAGCACCAGATGCTCGTCCTGATACAGAACAGGCAACACGGTGGACGGAGACGGGAGCTCAGGCACCGGGCAGCCAGTGTTGTTCGCAATCGCCATCATCACACTTCTCGCAGACCCAGCGCCAGGGCTTGCGCGGCTGGCCAGATGCATTGGCTTGCGCCACCAGCAGCGCATGGTCCACCGTCGCCAGCGCCGACTGCCATCGGGCGTCGCCCTGCCCTTGCACCACAGAGTGTGACAGCCCCGCCGTTGACAGCGTCTGGCGAATCAGTGCATCGACCGGTGCGCGAACGTGTTCACCATCGCGCATGACGCCATCGGCCACCCAAGGCAGGTCAAGCGAAGTCAGCAAAGTCAGGTTGACCGACTGATGCGCTGCAACCGCCTCGGCGTACAAAGAGGGGTCGTTGAAGATGTAGTCGCTGTAGACGGCGATCATCAAGGCAGTGGTGTCTGCCAGCACCACTTGGTGCGAGGCGCGCGCTTGCGCAATGCGCCGTGTTTGCTCGCGCGCCAGGTCGGCCTGCTCATGCACGAACGGGGTCCGGCCATGCAGTTCACAAAAATCGCGCAAGGCTTCGGGCACCACCGCGATGCTCAAGCCCTTGCGCTGTAGCTGATCTGCCAACTGCACAGCCAGGGTGGTTTTGCCGGTGCTCTCGGCGCCCAGCAAGGCCACCACCAAAGACGTGTCAGCACTCATGACCGACTCGCAGTCAGGTTTCGCCACTGACGCCACCCCACCACCGACAACACGGCAAAGACGGCGTAGAGCACCACGGTCAACCAAAAACCTTTGTAGACGAACAAGCCCATGCTGGCCACGTTGACCACCAACCAGACCGGCCAGTTCTCAACCGCTTTACGGCCCAGCAGGTATTGGCCCAACAGACTCAAGGTGGTTGGGAACGCGTCCAGGAATGGCACATCCGTATCCGTGAAACGACGCAGGACCAAGCCCATGACGGGCCACGCGATGAGCGTCAACGCCATCATCTGCAAACGCTGCAGCTTCGACATGTAATGGACATCTGAAGACTCAAGGGGGCGTGCTTCTTGGCTAGGCCGCAGCCATTGCCACCAACCCCAAATGGACACCGCCACAAACACCAGCTGCAAAGACGCTTCACCGTACAAACGGCCACGGGCAAAAAACACACCGTAAAGCAGCGAGCTGATGATGGCCAAAGGCCAGCCCCACACATTGACGCGCAGATTGCATGCCACCATCCACAAAGACAGGATGAAGGCGAGCAGTTCAAGCGGCGTGACCGGCGCTTGCAGCAGGCTGAACAGGGGCACCAGGGCTGGATCGGCCCAAGCCAGGTAATCAGCCCAATTGGCTTGACCCATCAATGGACAGAAGACTCCGTTGCCGCATTGGGCGTGGGCACGCTGGGCAAACGGGTGGTCAGTTGCACATAGACCTCGTCGGGCTTGACCATGCCAAGCTCGGTGCGGGCCTTTTCTTCGACCATTTCAAGACCTTCTTGCAGGTCGCGCACTTCAGCGGCCAGACGCTCGTTGCGGGCTTGCGCTTCGCCATTGATGGACTGCTGATGGTGCACTTGCGAACGCAGCGTCCAGACGCGCGGCACACCGCCCTTGCCGAACCACAATTCGGCATGGATGACGGCCAACATGGCGACCAAAATCAGCGTGACTACTCGCATATATCCGCGCATTATCCCCCAAATGAAACAGGGCCCGAAGGCCCTGTTTTCACCTATCAGAGGGAGATCTCTGATCAGCGCAGGTTGTAGAAGGCGCTGCGACCGGGGTACACGGCCACGTTGCCCAGATCTTCTTCGATGCGCAGCAGTTGGTTGTACTTGCTCATGCGGTCAGAGCGGCTCATCGAACCGGTCTTGATCTGGCCAGCGTTCAAGCCCACGGCAATGTCGGAGATCGTGTTGTCTTCGGTTTCGCCAGAGCGGTGCGAGATCACGGCGGTGTAACCAGCGCGCTTGGCCATTTCGATGGCGGCAAACGTTTCAGTCAGGGTACCGATCTGGTTGATCTTGATCAGGATCGAGTTGGCGATGTCCTTCTCGATGCCTTCCTTCAGGATCTTGGTGTTGGTCACGAACAGGTCGTCACCCACCAGTTGAACCTTCTTGCCCAGACGCTCGGTCAGGTGCTTCCAGCCAGCCCAGTCGCCTTCGCCCATGGCGTCTTCGATCGAGATGATGGGGTACTTGTCGACCCAGGTGGCCAGCATGTCGGTCCACTGCTC
>JAGWTE010000159.1 GCA_028869095.1 Burkholderiales bacterium | reverse complement strand
TGGCTGACAACTGCGCTGATCTTGCGATCAGCCAAGTGCTGTCAAAACTTGGCGTCCCCTAGGGGATTCGAACCCCTGTAGTCACCGTGAAAGGGTGGTGTCCTAGGCCTCTAGACGAAGGGGACTGAATCCTTCATACAACTTGATCAACGCACTGCTCTGGCAACATCACAACCCAGGCCACGTCACAACACAAGGTTGCTTGGTGGAGGTAAGCGGGATCGAACCGCTGACCTCTTGCATGCCATGCAAGCGCTCTCCCAGCTGAGCTATACCCCCTTTGGATTTGGCCTTTGCTTTGCAGCTCCAACCTCTTCCTCGGGTTGCCCGGCTGCTTTGCTGTTAAAACAAAGCGTCGTTCAAGCGAGACCGCAAGTATATACCGATTTTTTGAGTCTTGGCAAGACTCACGCAACTTTCTGCAATCTTTGCACGACCACCTCGCGGTCGAACAAAGCCAGCACCGCATCGACCGAAGGCGTTTGCGCACGGCCACACACCAGCAAACGCACGGGAATGGCCACGTGCGGCATCTTCAAACCGAACTCGGCCATCGTGTCTTTGATGGCCTGGTTGATGGCGCCCTTCTCCCAGGCCACGCTCTGCAAGCGCGCGGCCAGTGCCGCAATGGCAGGCTTGTTGGCATCGGGCAATTGAGCGGCCAATTCGTCGGCAGGTGCAGCCACCTCTTCCACGTAGATGGACAGCCAATCGGCCAGCTCGACCGTGGTGGCGCAACGGTCTTTGAACAACGCACACATCGCCGTCAACTTGTCGCCTGATTGCAACGCAGCAGGCAAAGTCACGCCTCGACGGGCGAACTGCTCGCGCACCAGGCCCGCCAACATGGCGTCATCAGCGGTCTTCATGTGCTGCTGGGCCACCCAGCGCAGCTTGGCTTCGTCAAACTGGCCAGCGCTCTTGCCCAAGTGGTCCAGGTTGAACCACTCGATCAATTGCTGACGCGAGAAGATCTCGTCATCCCCGTGGCTCCAGCCCAGACGGGCCAGGTAGTTCACCACGGCATCGGCCAGATAGCCTTCGTCACGGTATTGCGTGACCGCCTTGGCGCCATGGCGCTTGCTCATCTTCTCGCCCTGCTCATTGAGCACAGTGGGCAAGTGGGCGTACACAGGCGGCTCTTGGCCCAAGGCACGCAGGATGTTGATCTGGCGCGGCGTGTTGTTGACATGGTCGTCACCACGGATCACATGGGTGATGCCCATGTCCATGTCGTCGACCACGACGCAGAAGTTGTAGGTGGGCGTGCCGACGAGGGAATCAGAGCCTTCAGCTGCGGGACGCGCAATCACCAAGTCATCCAACTCATCGTTGCTGATCTCGATGCGGCCCTTGACCTTGTCTTCCCACACGACCGAACCGCCTTGCGGGTTCTTGAAGCGCAGCACGGGCTTGACGCCAGCTGGCACGGGCGGCAAGGTCTTGCCGGGCTCTGGACGCCAGGTACCGTCGTAGCGGGGCTTTTCCTTGTTGGCCATCTGGCGTTCACGCAAGGCATCCAGCTCGGCCGAAGACATGTAGCAGGGGTAGATCAAGCCCTTGTCCAGCATCTCTTGCACGACCTGCTTGTAGCGGTCCATGCGCTGCATCTGGTAGAACGGACCTTCGTCGTGGTTCAGGCCCAGCCAGGCCATGCCTTCCAGGATGACGTCCACCGCTTCTTGGGATGAACGCTCTTCGTCGGTGTCTTCGATGCGCAGGATGAACACACCCTGGTTGGCGCGCGCAAAGGCCCATGGATACAAGGCCGAGCGAATGTTGCCCAGGTGGATGAAGCCCGTGGGAGACGGGGCAAAGCGGGTGCGTACTTGTGTCATGCGTTCAAGGTATCCAGACCTCGCGCCAAATCGGCAGTGAGGTCGTCAATGTGTTCCAGGCCCACGGCCACGCGGATCATGCCCTGCGTGATGCCCGCGGCCAGGCGTTGTTCTTCGCTCAAGCGGCCATGCGAGGTGCTTGAGGGGTGCGTGATGAGGGTCTTGGTGTCACCCAGGTTGGAGGTGATCGAGCACAAGCGTGTGCTGTCGATCACATGGAAGGCGGCTTGGCGCAAGCGCAGCGCGTCGTCGCCCAGGTTCTTGCCTGTCACAGTGATGGGGCCCGAGGCCGGCTTGGTGGTAAAGGACACCACGGCCCCGCCGCTGCCGTTTTGCTGCTTCATCGCCAACTCATGCTGGGGATGGCTGGGCAAACCAGGGTAGTAGACCTTGTCGACACCGGGCTGCTGCTCCAGCCATTGGGCCAGCTTCAAGGCGTTGGCGCTTTGCGCGGCCATGCGGATGGACAAGGTCTCCAAGCCCTTGAGCACGATCCACGCATTAAAAGGCGACAGGGTCATGCCGCCCCCACGCAGCGTGGTCATCAAAGGCCCATTGATGATGGCATCAGGACCACACACGGCCCCGGCCAGCACACGCCCCTGTCCATCCAGGTACTTGGTGCCCGAGTGGATGATCAGGTCCGCGCCCATCTCGACCGGCTTTTGCAAGGCGGGCGTACAGAAGCAGTTATCGACGGCCAGCAAGGCACCAGCCGCGTGAGCGACATCGGCCAGGGCCCGAATGTCGCAAACCTCAGTCAGCGGGTTGCTGGGCGTTTCGGCCAGCAGGAGCTTGGTGTTGGGCTGAATGGCATCGCGCCATTGCTGCACATCGGTCTGCGACACAAAGGTGGTCTCGACGCCAAACTTGCCAAACTGGTTTTGCAGCAAGGTGATGGTCGAGCCAAACACGCTTTGCGAGCAGACGATGTGGTCGCCGGCCTTGAGCAAGGCCATCACGGTCAACAAGATGGCACTCATGCCACTGGACGTGGCGATGCAAGCTTCGGTGCCTTCAAGCGCAGCCAGGCGGCGCTCGAACATCATCGTGGTCGGGTTGGTGAAGCGCGTGTAGACGAAGGCTTCTTCTTCGTTGGCAAAGCGCGCCGCCGCCGTGGCCGCATCGGGATGGTTGAAGCTGCTGGTCAGGAACAGCGCTTCAGAGTTCTCGTTCCACTGCGTGGCAGGCAAGCCCTCGCGGACCGCCAGCGTCTCGATGTGGGCATCGGCTGGCAGGTCTTTGCGAGGCAGTCTCTTTTTGGTGTCAGGCGAGGTCATGGGGCCCTCCGGGGTCATCAATCAGGTTGGTTCTGCAAGGCCAGGCGCGAGTTGACGGCTTCGTCTTCGCCCTTTTGCGTCAGGCGTTGCGACTCGATGGCCGCGAAGTCGTCCGCACTCACGTCGCCCGTGATGTAGACGCCATCGAAGCACGACGCCTCGAAGCCCTTGATCTTGGGGTTGAGCTTGGCCACCACGTTCTTCATGGCATCGACGTCTTGATAAATCAAGGCATCGCAGCCGATGATCTGACGGATGTCTTCCAGGGTGCGACCGTGGGCCACCAATTCGGCCTTGGTGGGCATGTCGATGCCATAGACGTTGGGGAAGCGCACGGGAGGCGCTGCCGAGGCCAGGTAGACCTTGGCGGCACCGGCTTCGCGAGCCATCTGCACGATCTCTTTGGACGTGGTGCCACGCACGATGGAATCGTCCACCAACAACACGTTACGCCCCTTGAACTCCAAACCAATGGCGTTGAGCTTTTGACGCACGGACTTCTTGCGCACGCCTTGGCCCGGCATGATGAAGGTGCGGCCCACGTAGCGGTTCTTCACGAAACCTTCGCGGTAGGGCTTGCCAAGCTTCTGAGCCAATTGCATGGCCGAGGGGCGGCTGGACTCGGGGATGGGGATGACCACATCGATCTCGGACGGCGGCATGGTCGAGATGACGCGCTGGGCCAAGGTCTCGCCCATTTCCAGGCGGGCCTGGTAGACCGACACGCCATCGATGACGGAGTCTGGACGGGCCAGGTACACGTACTCGAACATGCAGGGGTTGAGCACGGCCTTGTCGGCGCACTGCTCGGCGTGCACGACGCCGTCCAGGTCCACAAACAAAGCCTCGCCCGGCTGCACGTCGCGCACGAAGCGGTGGCTGGTGCCTTCCAGGGCGACGGATTCGCTGGCGACCATGACTTCGCGGCCTTCCGGCAGATCGGCCTCGCCGTAGCACATGGGGCGGATGCCATACGGGTCACGGAAGGCGACCAGGCCATAGCCGGCGATCAGGCAGATCACGGCATACGAGCCCTTGATGCGCTTATTCACGGCGCGCACGGCCTTGAAGACGGCGGAGGGCGTCAATGGCAACTCACGGCCAGCCAGTTCCAACTCGTGCGCGAACACGTTGAGCAAGACCTCGGTGTCGCTGTCGGTGTTGAGGTGACGGCGGTCGATGTCGAACAACTCTTTGCGCAAGGCATGGGCATTGGTCAGGTTACCGTTGTGGACCAGGACCAGACCAAATGGCGCGTTGACGTAGAAGGGCTGGGCCTCTTCTTCGTTGAAGGCGTTGCCCGCCGTGGGGTAACGCACTTGCCCCAAACCGACCGTGCCTGGCAAGGCACGCATGTCACGCGTGCGGAACACGTCCTTGACCATGCCGCGGGCCTTGTGCATAAAGAACTTGCGTCCGTTTGCATCAGGGCCCGCCGTGACGATGCCGGCTGCATCTTGACCACGGTGTTGCAGCAGCAACAGCGCGTCATAGATCAGTTGGTTGACTGGCGTCTTGGAAATCACTCCGACGATGCCGCACATGGTTCACCTCTTCAATTCAATGCTTCAAAACTGCTCAGGACTGCTCGGGCAAGAATTTGACCACTTGCTCGGGCAACAAAGGGGTCAAACCCTTCAACAATACGTTCAGCCACGCGACCGAGCGTGACGACTGCCACACATCCCAGGTCGACAAGGGGGTCATGTCGACCACGGTGCACACCACCAAGGCCACGATCACCCCACGGATCAATCCAAAACCTGCCCCCAGGGCCCGATCGGCTGCACTCAGCACCGATGCGCGAATCACTTTGCTGGCAGCCCAGGCCACCACGGCCCAAGCCAGCCAGGCCAACACAAACACCACGACCATGCCCGCCGCCTGATTGACCGGCGAGCCAGGCTTGCCTACCGGTACGTGCAGCGCCATGTCGGCACCAAACCAGTGAGCCAGAAAGTAAGCCACCACCCAGGCAAACAGGGACATCATTTCCATGACAAACCCGCGCCACACGCCGACCAACATCGACAGGAGCAGGCCCGCGCCAACCATCAGGTCGATCAAGGTCCAGGCATCCGCCCCCACGTCAGACACAGGCATGCTCGGGCAAGGTCCTCACAAGGTCAGCAGGCCACCGGGCAAACCTGCTTTACGCAGGGTCGCCATGGCTTTGTCTGCAGCGGCCTTGTCCTCGAAGGGGCCCAAACGAACGCGGATCTTTTTGTTCGCATCGGTGCCAATCACCTGGGTGTAGGTCTTCAAGCCAGCACGCTCGGCCTTCATGCGCACTTCGTGGGCCGAAGGCACATCCGAATAAGCGCCAATCTGGACCACGTAGCGAACTGCCGTCGCGCTGGCCGCCTTGTCTTTGTCTGCTGCGGCAACGGGCTTGGCTGCCGCAGCAGAAGCCACGGGTTTGGCGGCCGCAACCGGTTTGGCCGGAGCGGCTGGTTTGGTCTGCGCCTGAGCGGAGGCCGTCTTGCTGTCCTTGGTGTCTGCGGATTTCTTCTCTGCGTTCGCTGCTTTGTCGGCAGTGGCGGCCTTATCGGCCACTTTCACCTGAGCCACGTGGCTGTCAGTCGCTTTGGACGCGGCCGCCACGCTTTTGGCCGGAGCCTCATCATGCGACGCCGTTTTGGGAGGCTCGTTGATGAATTCTTCACGCGGCTCGTCAGACGACTGCGCTTGAGTCACGGACTTGACCTTGGCCTGCACGCCGGGCTTGTTGGCAATGGCAGCCGCCACGGAGGGCGTCGATGCGCCCTGCGGAACCACGGCAATGTCCATCGCCATGGGCCGCGGCTTGGTCTCAAACAGCCACGGGAAGCCAATCACCCCTGCCCCCACCAGCACGGCCATCCCAATCAGGCGCCGACGGGCGCGCACCCGCACGGCCTCGACATCGGCTTGCGACAGGGAAACCGCCTCCGCCCCTGGACGCGGGCCCGAGGCGCCCTGGAAAAAGCGCTGAAGAAAGGATGGCAAAGGCATGCTCAGATGGACGGGCTGGGTGTGGCGGGTTTACTTGAGATGAGGCGCATTGAGCTTGGGCAAGCCCTCATGCAGCACCCCACCGACGGTGAAAAATGACCCAAAGACCAAGATTCTATCTTCCGGGTTGGCTGCGGCGAGGGCGGCCTTGAGTGCGGTCATCGGATCAGGATGCTGCGAAACCGTCGATTGCGGGGCCACGAGCGACGTGCTTTGCCCCTTGGCTTGCTCGACCACCTCGGCCAGTTGGGCCGCAGAAGCCGCGCGTGGCGTCGGCAAATCGCAGCAGAACCAACCGTCCACCAGGTGCACCAATTTGTTGGCCATGCCCACGGCGTCCTTGTCAGCCATGGCACCCCAGACCGCGAAAGTCCGAGGGAAGTAGCCCATTTGGTCCAGGTTGACGGCCAAGGTCGCCGCCGCATGGGGGTTGTGGGCCACGTCCAGGATCAAGGTCGGCTGACCCGGAATGATCTGGAAGCGGCCAGGCAATTCAACCGTCGCCAAGCCAGTCTTCACAGCTTGCGCCGACACGGGCAAACGGTTGCGCACGGCCTCCAGTGCAGCCAGCACGCCCGAAGCGTTCAGCAACTGGTTGGCGCCGCGCAAGGCGGGATAGGCCATGCCGTTGAAGCGCTTGCTGCGCCCACCCCATGACCACTGCTGGCGATCGCCCGCATAGTTGTAGTCACGGCCAAAGAGCGACAAATCCGCACCCAGGCTATCCGCATAAGCGGCTACGCTGGCAGGTGGTTGAGGATCGGACACCACGGCAGGACGGCCTGCACGCATGATGCCGGCCTTTTCTCGGCCAATCGACTCGCGATCCGGCCCCAGGTAGTCCATGTGATCCAGGTCGATGCTGGTGATCAC
>JAGWTE010000158.1 GCA_028869095.1 Burkholderiales bacterium | reverse complement strand
CGCAGCCCTTTGCCCAAGGCCATGAACAGCACGCAGGGCCCAAAAGGCAGTTGCAGCCAACCAGCGACAGCGCACAAGGGATCTCCCACGACGGGCAACCAGGACAACAGGCAAGCTTTCGGCCCATGCTGCCGCAACCACCGCACGGCGGTGGCCTCGCCGCGCTCCGTGCGAGGATGGTGTTCGCGCCAGTGATCTCGGGCCAAGCGAGCGCCGCGCCCCATCCACCAAGTCAAGGCGCCCCCCAAGGTATTGCCCAAGGTGGCCACCGCGATCACAGTCCAGAACAAGTCAGGGTGCAACTTGATCAGCCCGAACACTGCGGGCTCCGACCCCATGGGCAACAAAGTGGCCGAGACGAAGGCGATCACAAAGACCGCCCCCAGGCCCACCTGCGGCATCGCCAACCATCCCAAGAGTGCGGCGACTCCCGCTTCCAGCCCATGCGTCATGACCGCCATTGTGGCCGAGCGCAAGCACCCGGCTCACGTGGCTCATGACGAGCCTGTCCAAGCAGGCTCAAACGGCGGCGAGCCACCGAACCGATCAAGCCCAAACCAGCCAGCGACAAGGCCCAACCAGATGGCTCAGGCACGGGCGCCGTGGCAATGGTCTGATTGACGAAGGTGCCCAAGCCCTTGGCGGCCAGATCCGCATCGGTGAAACGGAAGACAAAGAACTTGTTGTCACCCGCTGTGCCGGGCACGAAGTCATTGTCGTTGGCAATGTAGAGTGTGTGATACGTCACCCCGCCATCCACGATGTCTTGGCCAAACGTCAAGCCTTCCAGCTTGGCCGGGATGTCGGCATCGGCAATGCCGGCGGCATTCAATGCGGCCTTGATGTCCAGCACCAGGGTTTTGCTGGGCGCGACCGCCAGCAGCGAAGCCTGTCCAGACAGCGCACTCACGTCCGTTGCGCCCGCCAGGTCTACCGACCAGACTTGCTTGACCTTGGCCAGCGTGCCGTCGCCCAAGCCCTTGCCATCTCGCTCCAGCACCCAGAACTGATGGTCGTTGAGCGCCAGGATTTCGCTGCTGTTGTAGGCCTTGCCACCAATCACGTTGTTGAACGAGTACTGGTGCACGTCACCCGAAGCGATGTCGATGGACACGATGCGGTTGGCCGAGCCGCCGTCGCCACCGTCCTGGATCAATGGGCTTTGCATGAAGCCGAACAAGGTCTTGCCATCGGGGGTGATGCTCAGGCCTTCCATGCCCTTGTTGGCCACACGCCCGGTCCCGTTGCCGCTGATTTCAGTGGCGCCAAGCGAGCTGAGGTTGCTCACCGCAAACGTATTGGGCAAAGCAAAAGACTTCAGGCGCTCACCCGTGGTGCGATCGAATTGGTAGACGTAAGGACCGTATTCGTCAGACACGAACACGCTCTTGCCATCGGCTGACACGCGAATGGCTTCGGGGTCCAGGCGCGCATTGGCTGGATTGGTCGACAAGCCTGCGGCAAAACCATCGGAGCGGCCCGTGAAGTAATACTTACCGGCACCATTGACCGTCGGCGTGCCGCTGGCCAGCCCGGCCGTGCTGCCATAGTTCAGCGCAGTTGAGCTGTACAACAAGGTGGTGCTGTTGAGTGTGGGCGTGAGGGTATAAGGCAACGCGCCCGATGCAGACTTGCTCAAGTCCAGGGTCACGGTATGGAAACGCGCGATGTAGGACTGGGTGTTGTCCACCGCAGCGCCACCGGTATAAGCCGTGGCATTGGGGCCGCGATCGGGCAAAGCCAAGAAGGTGTTGCCGCCAGCCCAAGCCAGGCCGGATCCCATGCCCCCGAGCAAGCTGGCCGAAGCGCCACTTTCCAAAGTACCAGTCAAACCCGACAGGTCCATGGTGCCACCCAAGGTGCCCATGGCAATCAGATCAAAACCCGCGTGCGCCGGCAAGGCCAGCGAAGCCAACAAGGACACGCCGGCCAGACGTGCGACCAAAGGACGAAGTTGAAAGCTCATGCTACTGCTCCAAAAAAAAGCTGCTTGTTCGTTTGAACAAAGCAGCTTGCAGAGCAGACATGACAGGCCGTTGACGACGGCCTATGACCAGGTCAAAGAATCAGAATGAGCGCCCAACCGAGAAGCCGATCGAAACGGGATCCAGCTTGACCTTGACCGACTGACCTGTCGAGAGTTTGGCCGTGTTGCTGATGATCGACTTGATGATCGAGGCATCCACAAACCACTGGTCCTTGACCCTGATGGACACGCCGACCTGCGGAGACAGTGCCAACTTGGCGCGCTTTTCCAGCGACAGCTCGGTGGGCGCGCCGCCAGGGTTGGTGACGGCCGTCAAGGTGGCAGAGCCTTCCGTGCCATAGAAGTAGGCAAAGGTCAGCCCCAGCCCCACATAGGGTCGCACCGCGTCCGTGGCCTCATTGGCTCGATATTGCGCAAACAAGGTAGGTGAAACTTGCTTGACTTGGCCAATGCGCCCCACCTTGGCCATGGCGCCGGCCCCCACCACATCGTGCTTGTAGGGCATACCGAAGTACCCCTCGACCGAGAAGTGATCGGTATACATATAAGTAACCGAACCGATCGCCTCGATATCGGCATCGACATCGACCTTGCTGCCAGGCGTGCTGGGCGCGGAAAGATCACCACTGGCCACGTCTGGTGAAATTTGGTTGGCGCCCACTTTGACCATCCAGGTCCCGGCCGACTGCGCATGGGCCAAGGAGGCGGCACACACCAACGCGATGGCAACACTGATTGGTTTGATGAGATATGTCATGTTGTCCTTGTTCATTTCAACTGCGTTGGATCTGATTACAGCCAGCCACGAGCGGCCATCGCACCGGTAATCAATTGAGTCAACAACTTGTAGCCAAAGGGCGTCGGATGCACCGTATCTGCAAACAGGTATGTCGAGACATCGCCGCTGATGACGTTACCGTCATTGCACATCATTGAACTGGCAAGCGGGTTGGTTGCGGCGCTCAAGTTGCATGCAGGGGTCGTGGCATTGCTGAGGCCATACTGACCGGGGTTGGCAGCCTGGTCACGACTGGCTGTGTAAGCATCCACCAGCAGCACCCCTTGCGTGCTCGCCAAACCAGCCGACAACTGCGCGTTGAAAGTCGCCACCATCACGTTGATGAAGGCCTGTGTGCTCGCCGATTGCGAATACCCGAACGGCGACTTGCTGACGTCGACCAAGTTGGCCACCACGACCCGCTTGGCGCCTTTGGCCACAATCAAGGTGTTGACATAGGCGGCCAATTGCCCGCCAGCCACGCCCATCGCCGTCACCGCTTCGGTGGTCGTCTTGCGTCCGTAAGAAACATCAGCGAGCAGGCGGAACACATCGTTCCCGCCAGCCATCACGGTCACCAACTCGTTGCCGCTGAAGGCCCCGCCCACAGCCGCCAAATGCCGACTGATCTGCGTCACCACCGGAACCGTCATCTGCCCCAGCGCACCAGCTGTTTCCGCAGGAGTCAGGGCCAGCAAGCCCAAATTACCCGGCCCAACTGCATCGGTCACGCGCGCACCGCCTTGCGCATAGTTGTAGCAGCCAGCATGGTCAACAACAGCCTGAGCCAAGCCGCTCAATGAACTGATGCTGAGCAAGCCGGTTTCAGCAGGACACGGAGCACTGAGCCTCAGTTGGGCCGCCAGCAACTCAGTCCAGTTCTTGGCATTCGGCCCGTTGACGGTGTACTTGCCCGCATAGGCGCTTGCAGCACCCGCCTTCATGCCATCCGTCCCGTAGGTGCCCACATCGCTCAGGCTGTCCCCGAAGGAAACCAACTGCGTGTACTGAACCGCTGGGGCCTGGTTGCCATCCCCGCCGCCACCACAAGCAGCCAGCAAGGCTGCGGCCATCACGCTCGTCAGAGCCAAGCGAATACGCATCATTCAATCGTCCTTGTCTGACAACGCAAACCAAATGCGTTGCTCTTGGCTGATGGTAGAAGACACTTATTCCCCCTAATGTCCGGACTGACCCTGATGCCACGGCTTGATTTCACGATTAAGCCAGCCTTTACGTGGGTATCGCGCAATAAAAAAGGCCCCGAAGGGCCTGTGTCAAGCATCTGTCAAAGCAGGACTCAGAACGAGTAGCCCACGCTGGCCGTGTAAACCGTGGGGGTGAAGTCAAACTTTGCAGTATGGGTGTAACCGTTACCCGACACGGTCAGGTTGGACGACACAAAGGTCGACACCAGGCCCATGTTGACCGACCAGGTCTTGTCAATCTTGTAGGTCACGCCAGCTTGCACGGCAGGGGCAATGGACGAGGTCAGCTTCTGGGTCATGGGCACGCCGTTGTACAGCGCTTCACCGGTCGTCGTCAGGTCTGCGTCCATCTTGGTGTAGTTGATGCCCAAGCCGAGGTAAGGGCGGCAATGGGCGCTGGCTTCACCGAACTTGTAGTTGAAGAACAAGGTCGGGGCCATTTGCTTGACCGTGGCCACCTTTTGATCGGCGAAGTCAACAAAGTGTTGATCCAACGCGTGGTAGGGGTTGCTGGTATTGGCGGCGGCAGCGCGCGTTGCGTCGGAGACCTTCAGCTTCACGTCGTGCTTGGGAGGCAAACCCATCACCAACTCCACGCCAAAGTTGTCATTGATGGCGCGCTCAATGCTGAACATCAGCGTGGCCTTCGCTTGCACTTCCAGGTTCACGCCTGAACGTGTGGCATACCCATTGGGCAGCTGACCGGAAAAGTCCGAACTGGTGGCGTTCGGAACAATGTAGGCCCCACCCACTTTGACCGTATAGGTCTGGGCGCCAGCGGTGCCAGCAAGCAGGGTCGCCACGGTAGCCAAAGTCAGCGTCGAGATTTTCATATTGAGGTAATGCAAGGTCAAAATAAACAAACTGCTGTCGCGAAATGCAACGTCGCGAAGGATAGACAACGTCCCCTGTCAAAACATTGAGGGTTTACGCTTGCTTTTCCTCCCCATGTGACAAGCCTCACGGTTTTCGGTAAGACCGGTTTTTTTGAGAAAAAGGCTACCCAGCCGCAGCCCCCGCGGGCTATACTCTGCCTCCTTTTTAAGCAGCCCTGATCGCTCACCCGGTCGGGGCTTTCGCGTCTTGCAGCATGTTCATTGGCCCTCATGAACTCCCGAACCGTCTGTTCGTGGCCCCGATGGCGGGTGTCACGGATCGACCTTTCCGCCAGTTGTGCAAACAGCTGGGGGCGGGCTATGCCGTGAGCGAAATGGTGACCTCGCGCAAGGATTTGTGGAACAGCCTCAAGACCTCGCGCCGTGCCAACCACGAGGGTGAAACCGCCCCCATCTCCGTGCAGATTGCTGGCACCGACGCGGCCATGATGGCCGAGGCCGCTGCCTACAACATCGACCGCGGCGCCCAGATCATCGACATCAACATGGGCTGTCCGGCCAAGAAGGTCTGCAACAAATGGGCGGGCTCGGCCCTGATGCAAGATGAGCCCTTGGCCTTGGAAATCGTGCAAGCGGTGGTGGCCGCAGCCGCCCCCCACGGCGTGCCCGTGACGCTCAAAATGCGCACCGGCTGGAGCCAAGAAAACAAGAACGCTGTGCGCATTGCCCGCGCCGCTGAAAGCGCCGGCGTGGCCATGTTGACCGTGCATGGCCGCACGCGCGAGCAAGGCTACAAAGGCCAGGCCGAGTACGACACCATCGCGGCCGTCAAGGCGGCGGTGAAGGTGCCCGTGGTGGCCAATGGCGACATCACCTCACCTGAAAAAGCCCAGGCCGTGCTGGCCTACACCGGCGCCGACGCCATCATGATTGGCCGCGCCGCCCAAGGCCGCCCCTGGATCTTTGGCGACATCGCTCACTACCTGGCAACAGGCGAGCATCGCGCCGCCCCGCTGACCCAACAAGTCAAGCAGTGGTTGCTCCATCACCTGGACGACCACTACAAGCTCTACGGCGAATTCGCCGGCGTGCGCACCGCACGCAAACACATTGGCTGGGCCGTCAGAGCCCTACCTGGGGGCGAGGATTTCCGCGCCCGCATGAACACGCTGGAGACCTGCGCGACCCAAGTGCAGGCGGTAGCCGACTTTTTCGACGCCCTGAGCGTGGCCCACGACCGCTTGCCGCTGGTGGACACCGCTTTGGAAGACGACGAGGCCGCGCAGGATGCCAGGGAGGCCGCCTGCACAGCGAACTGAACACCATGAGTAAAAAGAACATTCACGACTGCATCAAAGACAACTTGGAAGGCTATTTCCAGGATCTCAAAGGCGCCGAACCCGATGCGGTGTACGACATGGTCGTGCGCGCCGTCGAGCGCCCCATGCTGGAAGTGGTGATGAACCGTGCCGAGGGCAACCAGTCCAAGGCCGCCGATTGGCTGGGCATCAACCGCAACACCCTGCGCCGCAAGTTGCTCGAACACAAACTCATCAAATAACCGCGCTTTGCTTTAAAGGAAGACCCATGGCCCTCACCGCCCTGCTGTCCGTGTCTGACAAGACCGGCATCGTCGAATTTGCCCAGGCCTTGCACGCCCAAGGCGTCAAGCTGCTGTCCACCGGCGGCACCGCCAAGCTGCTGGCCGAAAAGGGCCTGCCCGTGACCGAGGTGGCCGAAGTCACCGGCTTCCCGGAGATGCTGGACGGCCGCGTCAAGACCCTGCACCCCCGCGTGCACGGCGGCATCCTGGCCCGTCGCGACTTGCCTGAGCACATGGCTGCGTTGAAAGAGCACGGCATCAACACCATCGACATGCTGGTGGTGAACCTGTACCCCTTCGCCCAAGCCACTGCCAAGGCCGACTGCACGCTGGAAAACGCCATCGAGAACATCGACATCGGCGGCCCCACCATGCTGCGCGCGGCTGCCAAGAACTGGCAAGACGTGGCCGTGATCATCGACCCCGTGGACTACGAGCAAGTGCTGTCTGAAATGAAGGCCGACGGCATCACCCGTTCGACCAAGTTCATGCTGGCCAAGAAGGTGTTTGCTCATACCGCCGCTTACGACGGCATGATCACCAACTACCTGACCTCCCTGGAAGCCGGTTCGGAATTGAA
>JAGWTE010000007.1 GCA_028869095.1 Burkholderiales bacterium | reverse complement strand
GCCCTGGCTGCCTTGGTCGCGGCGCAGGAATAAGCGGCTGACTTCAAGCCCATGGCCGGCATCCACATCACCGACATCGAGTCGGCCATCAACTGGTGGCGTGAGACCTTTCCGTCACCCGACGGCGTCAGCCTCACGCCCGAGCTGAATGCGCTGGCCGAGGTCTATGCCTTGATGGTCTACTACCACGAGCAGCATTGCGACGAAGACACCCTGCCGGCCCTGGCCAAAGAAGCTTGGATGGCCTGGTACGACACGACGCCGGATACCCCTTGCATTGCCATCTGCTCCACCAGCCAGGGCGACAACCTGTGCAAGGGCTGCGGCCGCACTTTTGACGAAGTGCAGCTGTGGCCGCAGATGACGCCGGCAGAAAAGCGCGCCACTTGGCGGCGCATCACCTTGGATTCAAGCGCCTGGCGCTTCAATCGTTATGCTGAGAGGGCGGGCAAGAGCACGGTGTTAACGGCAGGGCAGGATTTCGGACAGCCCCCCTAGAGCGCGGGGGATGTCTTGGCAGAGGTGAATTTGCAGCCCGATTGGTGTCAGACTTTTCGGCGGGGCTCACTGGTTGGTGGTGAGCCTGTCGAAACAAGAAGTCCATATCAGGAGAGGAATTCATGTCTAACCTTGTTCAGGTGGGCGGCCGCTCGCTTATTTTTTCTGCTTGTCTGATGCTAGCCGCATGTGGAGGTGGGGGCGGTGACTCTGCTGCGACGACCAGCGGTGATGGATCTGGCTCCCCCGTGTCTGTGACGGTCAGCGGTACTGTTTTTGCCGGCCGGACATTCAGCGCCACAGTTGAAGCCTATGCGATTGATGCGTCTGGTCAGCCTGCGGGCAGCCCCATTGGAACAGGCACCACAGCTGCGGATGGCAGCTACTCTTTGACCTTGACCTCTGCGGTCAATGGTCCAGTGCTGCTGGTCTCCAGAGGTGGGCACTACGCCAGCGAGGCCGATGGCAGCGAGCAAGCGGGTGTCTCTCTCAAGGTGCTGATTCCCGCCTTGTCCTCGGGCAAGAACGTGGCACAGCTTAACCCGCTGACATCGTCAATTGCTGCGCATGCTCAGGACCTCATTGGCAATTCAGCCACTTCCGCCGCAGATGCAGTGGCAGCCGCGACGACCACAGTGAAGACGGTGCTGGGCGTGACCAGCATGGTCGGTGATCCTCTGACCGTGGCACCAGACACCGGCGCCACTTCCGGTGATGCCTGGGTGTTGTCAGCCTTGGCGGGCACCATTGAGCAATTGCGCGCCTCGACCAAGCTCGACGCCGCGGCCCTGTATCAAGCCTTCCTGGACGACATTGCGGATGGCAAGCTTGATGGCGTCAAGCGTGGTAAGCCAATCATGGTGGGGGATACCGCTTCTCTGCAGTCCAGCCTGTTCACCACGCAGCTGTCTGGCGCGGCCAATACCTATGGTGCGGCCAATGCGCAATACAAGGCTGCCACCGCTGGTATCTCGGCTTCGTTGCAGGTCTCGGCTCAAGCCGTGGGCGTGGCCATTGGCAGTTCCGGCTCGATTGCACCTTTGCAAACGCAAGCGGACGGCACCCAGATTTACTTTGCCGCACGCCGAGATGGTCTGCTTCAACTGAACATGAAAGACCCTGCCAATCCGGCGGCGGCCAAGATGGCGGTGATCAATGCAGCGGTGTTGACGTCTGCAGGTGGAAAATTCTTTGACTCGATCGATGGGATCGTGATCAACCCCACCCCCATCACCGTGAGCGGAGCAGCCAAGGTCTTTGGGATTTTGTACAGTTACGGCAGCAAGAAGGTGGTGTCGGTTAACCTGACCGATGGGGTTGTCAACGGCGCGGTGGATTTGCCGGTGACCTTGTCCTCGTCGTTTTCGGGCGCTTCTGCCTATGTCTCTGGTGGCATGGCCGATGGCCAGCGCAACATGGTGTGGTTGGCCACAGCCCACGGTTTGATGGGCGTGGATCCGTCTGACCTGAGCAAGCCCGTGGTCACCATTGCTCAACCGGCAGGCACCAGCATCAACGAAAACATTGGCGGTGATCCGGCTCATGACATCGTTTTTACCCCCGACTATGACAGCAAGGGCATCGTGGTCTTCAACCTGGCAGAGCGCAAGTCCTACGTCATGGATAAGACGAGCTGGCAGGCTTTGCTCAATGGCCAAAAGGCGACGTCTTTCGTTTCCAACGATTTGGATGGCGCGGCTCTGGACAGCCAATATCACGCCGCCGTGATCACCGCTGAATATGCACCATCCGTGGTGGTCATGGGATACAGCACGCCCACTGGCGCTAGCGGTGACACCGGCACGTTTGCCAGCTCCAAATTGGTGAATTTCGCCGTACCCGGCGGGAAAATTTTTGCTGGGTCGGCGCTGGATCCCGTGACGCACACCGCCTTGTTCGTTGGAGAGGGCAGCAACCTGGGGGTGGGGGTTCTGGATGATCCTGCGGGCGCGGACTGGAAGGGGTTCTCTTCTTTCGTGTCTGCTGGGGTGTCCAGTTACGGTTTTGGGCCGCATGACCCTCATACCGTGGGAACTTTCAACATTGGCGGCAAACCATACGGATTCTTGCTTCAGGGGTACAGCGTGCCTTACAAGGTCGTGGTGCTGGATCTGGCGGCCATGCTGGCTGCGCCCAACGTCAACGGCGTGCTCAAGGCAGATCCATTCAAGGATGCAGGTATTGCTCACATGCTGACGTATTGATCACAGGCCTTATCCCATGCGAAAGTGCCCGGCTCTGCCGGGCTTTTTTTTGAGCAAAGGTGGCCGGATTTGTTTGCGTAGGGTGCCATGAGGGGATTCAATGCCTCGATAGAATCATGGCTATATAGGTCACGATTCAATATGAACGCACCCACCCCTGGCACCGAGCCAAGCAAAGAAGACAACAAGCCCTCCAACTTCCTGCGCGGCATCATCGACCGCGATCTGGAGCAGGGCACCTACGCCAGCCGCCACTGGGCTGGCACGCCGGGCGATGGCGCTCACCACGAAGCGGGCCAGCCTGATCCTGCCAAGATCCGCACCCGTTTTCCGCCCGAGCCGAATGGCTACCTGCACGTGGGCCACGCCAAGAGCATTTGCTTGAACTTTGGCCTGGCGCGTGACTATGGTGGCGTTTGCCACATGCGCTTTGACGACACCAACCCTGAGAAGGAAGAGCAAGAGTACGTTGACAGCATCCTCGATGCCGTCAAATGGCTGGGCTTTGCTTGGGCGTCGAACTTCAACGGCCAAAAGCAAGACCACCTGTACTACGCCAGCAACTATTTTGACTTCATGTACCGCGCTGCCGAGGCCTTGATCTCGGCGGGGTTGGCGTACGTGGACGAACAAACCCCGGAAGAAATGCGAGCCAACCGGGGCGACTTTTCCACTCCGGGGAAGGACAGCCCTTTCCGCAGCCGCTCGGCGGACGAGAACCTGGCGCGCTTTCGCGAAATGCGCGATGGCAAGCACCCCGATGGCTCGATGGTGCTGCGCGCCAAGATCGACATGGCTGCGCCCAACATCAACATGCGCGACCCGGCCATCTACCGCATCCGCCGCGCTACCCACCACAACACGGGCGACAAATGGTGCATCTACCCGATGTACACCTTTGCGCACCCCATCGAAGATGCGCTGGAGCAGATCACCCATTCGATCTGCACGCTGGAGTTTGAAGACCAGCGCCCGTTCTACGACTGGTTGATGGAAAAGCTGGCGGCCGTGGGCTTGCTGAAGTCGCCTGCCCCCAAGCAGTACGAATTCGCCCGTTTGAACCTGACCTATGTGATCACGTCCAAGCGCAAGCTCAAGCAACTGGTGGACGAAGGCACGGTCGAAGGCTGGGACGACCCTCGCATGCCCACCATCGTGGGTCTGCGTCGCCGTGGCTACACACCGGAATCCATCCAACTGTTCTGCGAGCGCATTGGCGTGAGCAAGGCCGACAGCTGGATCGACTACAGCACCTTGGACATTGCCCTGCGTGATGATTTGGAAAACAAGGCCCATCGCGGCATGGCGGTGCTGGACCCGGTCAAGCTGGTGCTGAGCAACTGGGATGAAGTCATGGGCGCGGGGCACTTGGAGCCTTGCTCGTTGCCCGCCTTGCCCCACCATGGCCATGACGCGTCAGAAGGCGCGCCTGAGCCTGCACCACGCCAGTTCAAGCTGGGCAAGGAAGTGTGGATCGAGCGCGAAGACTTTGAAGAAGTGCCGCCCAAGGGCTACAAGCGCTTGTTCCCCGGCAACAAGGTGCGCCTGAAGGGCGGCTACGTGATCGAGTGCACCGGCTGCACCAAAGATGCGGACGGTCAGGTCACCGAGGTGCTGGCCACCGTGGTGCCAGACACCAAGAGCGGCACACCGGGCGCCGACAGCGTCAAGGTCAAGGCCGCGATCACCTGGGTGGGTGTGGCTGACGGTGTGGCCGCCGAAGTGCGCCTGTACGACCGCCTGTTCACCGAGGCGCAGCCTGATGCGGGCGGCAAGGACTTCCTGGCCAGCTTGAACCCTGCAAGCAAGAAGGTGGTCACGGCTTATGTCGAGCCTTCACTGGCTTTGGCCGCGCCGGACCAAAAGTTCCAGTTCGAGCGCTTTGGCTACTTCGTGGCCGACCGCAAAGACCATCAGGCTGGCAAGCCCGTGTTCAACAAGATCACGGGTCTGAAGGACAGCTGGAAGTAAGCCCTCCGCTTCCACCACAGCAAACGGCCAGGTCTTCAAAGCCTGGCCGTTTTTGTTTGCTGTGTTGTTAGAGGGTTTGCTTGATCGATTCGACAAATGCCCGCAGCCCAGCTGAGATCAGCTTGCGACTGGGGTAGTACAGATAAAAGCCCGGGATGGCAGGGCACCAGTCATCCAGCACGGTGACCAACTCGCCCGTGTCCAGCCAGGGCTGAGCATATTGCGAGTAGGTGTAGGTCAGGCACAGGCCTGCTTTGGCTGCTTCCACCATCATGGGCAGGTCATTGGTGGCCAAGGGCCCATTCACGTCGACCTCCAGCTTTTGCTTGCGCTTGGCAAACTCCCATCGGTAGTAGGCCCCACTCGGAAAGCGCACCCGCATGCAGCGATGTGCTTGCAGATCGCGCGGGTGCTTGGGCTTGCCATGGGTGGCAAGGTAGCCGGGTGAGGCGACCACCACAAAGCGTTGCTCGGGTCCGAGTGGCACCGCCACCATGTCTTGCTGCAGGCTCTCGCCAAAGCGCACGCCTGCATCAAAGCCATCGGCCACGATGTCGACAAAGGCATCGTCACTGATGACCTCCACCCGCATGCCGGGGTGATCCAGCAGGAAGCGGGACACCAAGGGCGCCAGCACCCATTGCGCAGCCGCGCGAGGCGCGTTGATGCGCAAGGTGCCCATGGGCGAGTCGCGAAAGGTGTTGACCGCTTCCAGTGCGGAGGCGATGTCCAGCAAGGCGGGCGACAGGCGTGCCAGCAACTGGCTGCCAGCCTCGGTGGGGGACACGCTGCGCGTGGTGCGGTTGAGCAGTCGGATCCCCAAGCGCGATTCCAGGCCGCGCAGGGTGTGGCTCAGGGCCGAAGGCGTGACGCCCATCTCCAGCGCGGCTTTGCGAAAGCTGCACAAGCGGGCCACGGTGGCAAAGGCTTGCAGATCGGTCAGTGCTGGGGTGTTCATATTGATGAGAATAGCTCATCAACGAATCAAGTTCTGTGTGGATTGTTTCATGGGTTGGTGCTGCGTAATCTGGCGCTGGTCTACAGACGCATCACCCAACCAGGAGCGAAAGATGAAACACACACTGACGGATTTGAATGGCAAGACTTTCCTGATCACCGGTGCCTCATCGGGCATGGGGGCGGCCACCGCGCGCGCATTAGGCCAAGTCGGCGCCAATGTGGTGCTGGCGGCCCGGCGCGAGCAAGCCTGCGACGCGGTGGCGCAAGACGTGATCCAGGCGGGAGGCAAAGCCTTGGTGCTGCGCGTGGATGTCGATGTGGAGCGGGACATCGAGCAAGCGGTCAAGGCCTCGGTGGAACACTTTGGCCGTTTGGACGGCGCCTTCAACAATGCCGGCACTTTGGGGCAAGGCAAGCCCCTGCATGAGATGAGCTCGGCCGAGTTCGAGGCGGTGATGCGGACCAATGTGATGGGCGTGTTCTACGCCATGAAGCACCAGATCGCGGCCATGCTTCAAAGTGGCGGCGGGGCCATTGTCAACAATGCCTCGATCGTGGCGCAGGTGGGCTTTCCGAATCTGTCGCACTACACCGCCAGCAAGCATGCGGTGATGGGGCTGACCAAGACGGCCGCGTTGGAGTATTTCAAGCAAGGCATCCGCATCAACGCCGTGTGCCCGGGCCCCATTGAGACGCCCATGTCGCTGCAAGGCTTTGGCAGTGTCGAGGCCTTGCAAGCCATGATGAGCCAGACCCCGGCGGGTCGGGCCGGACAGCCTGAGGAAGTGGCTTTGCCCGTGTTGTTCTTGCTGTCGCAAGCGGCCAACTACATCAGTGGGCAGGGGCTGACCGTGGATGGGGGCTTCACGGTGCAGTAAGGCCAGTCAGGCCGCGGGCGTGCGCTGCGCGCGTTTGGCGCGTGCCTTGGCGAACTGCTCGCGTTCTTTGGGATCGGCACCGGGCCCCGCGACCACTGCAATCTCTTTGGGACGGAGCGTGTGTCCCGAGGCTGACATCACGGTGATGGGCGCCACGTCCTGGCCGGTTGCGCGCTCGACAATGCGCGTGGCCGGGCCTTCGGGGCGGGGCAGGTTGCGGTCGCCCCATTGCGCCAGCGCCACCAATACAGGCGACAACTCCACGCCTTTGGGGCTCAGGCGGTATTCCAGCGCGCGGCCGTTCTGGCTCTCGGACACCACCTCCAGGATGCCGCCTTCGACCAGGCGGGCCAGGCGCTGGGTCAGCACATTGGGCGCAATGCCCAGGTGGGCCTCGAACTCGCCAAAACGGCGGGTGCCCCAAAACGCCTCACGGATGATGAGCAGGCTCCACCACTCGCCAATCAGGTCCAAAGACCGGGCGATGGGGCAGGACATGTCTGAAAACGAAGTGCGACGCATGTGAACAGTCTACTTGCATCAAAGAAGTAAAGCGAGTACGCTTTCACTTAACTTGCATAAAGCAAGTAATTCGATGTTTTCGGAGCCGATCCCATGTCTGAAGTTGCCCTGTTCATCCACTCCACTGCGACTGGTCCTTTCATGTGGACCCCGTTCATGGCAGGTCGCCCCGAGGGTATGGGTGCCATTGCCCCCGTCAACCGAGGCTATTCGCCGCAGGACCTTCTGCCCCGTGGGACACCTTTTTCGGTCGACGAAGAGGTGAAGCACCTGAAGGCCCAGATCCCGGCGGGCACGACGGGTGTGCATCTGGTGGCGCATTCATACGGTGGGTTTGCTGCGCTGACCTTGGCGCAAGATTTGGCACAAGTGGCGGAGGTGCCGGTGCGATCTCTGTGTTTGATTGAGCCGGTTTTGTTTGGGTCGTTGAGGGCGGAAGAGCATGCCCTGTCAGCCGAACTGATCGACCAGATGGCCAATCTGTATGGCGCGCCCAACTACTTGCTCAATGAAGAGATTGGTGGCAGCGAAGAATGGATCGAACGCTTTGTCGATTACTGGAACCAGCCTGGGATGTGGGCCTTGATGCCTGAGAAGGCCAAGACCATGACCCGAATGGTGGGCTGGAAGATGTTCCAGGAGGTGCGCATGGTGTCGACCGAGCCCAAGGCATTCGAGCACTACCGTGTGGACGTGCCTCTGACCCTGGTCTACGGTGAGCACACCACGGCGCCTGCGAAAGAAATGGTGCGTCGTCTGGCCGAGGTCAATCCCCACGCGCACGTGGAGATGCTGCCAGGCCAGGGTCACATGGCCGTGGTGGGTGCGCAGCAAGCGGTTTTGCCGGCCCTGGCTGGGCACTGGGCCCGGATGGCGGCCTGAGAGCGTCCTGCGGCTCAGATTTCAGGGCGTCACGCCGCACACCATGCGGAGCCCGCCACCGCCCAGTGGGGCGGGGTGGTCAGCGTGGTTGTCGCCACCTGCGTGCACCATCAGCGAACGGCTGGCCAGGTCGGACAGCTTCAAGCGTGGGGCCAAGACCGGTTGGTTGGCTCGGCCTTGTGCGTCCACAAACAAGGCAGGCAGGTCACCCAGGTGGCCTTCGCCCCAGGGGGTGCCGTGCTGCGCTGTCTTTTGTGGATCGTAGTGACCACCCGCTGCCAGGGCAGGTACTTTCTTGCCATCTTTCTCTTTGGTGGCGCAGCTTGGGTTTTCGTGCACGTGGAAGCCATGCAGGCCAGGGGGCAAGCCCGTCAGTGCGGGCGTCAGCACCACGCCGTATTTTGATTCAGTGGCCACCACATTGCCCACCGATGCGCCCACTCCGTTCTCATCGACCATGTTCATGGGCACAGCCAGTGAGCCTTCAGCCATTGCGGAGTGGGTTATGGCAAGCAGCGCCAGTGCTGGGATCCAATTCTTCATGCTTTCTCCTGTTTGACGTGTCATGGCAAGAGGGCCAAGCCCTATGCATCATTTGATGCAAACCAGCGCCGGTTGCTTGACCGCATTGCCTAGCCCTTGGTTTCCGTAAGCATAGACGCACTGCAGTGAGCCACATTGGCAATTGGCGATCACGGTTTTGTTGGTGTCTTCTGTGGAAGCGCATACGCAGGGCTGAGCGGTGGTGCGCAACGACTGGGCTTGTGCCAAGGGGGCGGATGCGCTCAGGCCGAAAGACGTCGCCACGACCACGCCCAAAGCACAAATGACCAATCCTGAACGTGAGAAGCAACGAGAGAAGAGGGACATGGCAACACTCCTGTCTGCAGCCGTGTTTTGAACACGTGCCCGTGACAGCGTCAACCCCTAAGTTGTCTCTCAAGCCGCTTGCTGCATCGGGCTGGTGACAGCACCTTCTTGCAGGCGCAATTCCATTTTCTTGGCGTTGGGGATTTGCATGCCTGCTCGTTTGCCGCTGAACTTTTTGAACGCGACCACTTGCAGGCCCAACTTGCGATACAGCTGTTCGGCTCTGGCGTTGGTGTCGGCCACGTCCAGCCCAAATAACTGGTAGCCCTTGGCCTTGGCCACGGCAACACGGGTGTTGATCAGGGCGCTGCCCACGCCTGCGCTGCGGTGGTAGGGTGCCACACCGAAATTGGACAGGTACAACTCGCCCGGCTTGGGCTTTTTCATCACGCTGCCCATGTGGCCTGAGCGAAACAACACGGGCCAGACACGGATCGGGCCATAAAAGCCAAACATGTTCAGCACGGTGCCCAGTGTCAGGCGGCCATACATCTTGGCATCGTAAAAGCAGCCAGTGCCCACGACTTCGCGGTCCTTGATGGCCACGGTGACATTCGGATAACCACAAAACCCACGGCCGGACAGGAATTCGTAGGCGATGTAGTCCGGTGCGCTGTACTGGCCAGTCTTGTAGAGATAGTCGTACAACTCTGGGCCTGCGCTGTAGATCAGCGAAACCAGGCTGAGGTCATCGGATGGGCGAGCACGTCGGATCTCCATGATCTCTCCTGATGTGTGTGTTTGGTCGCTCTAGCTAAGCGTCGATCGTTCTTTTGCGTAAACAGATTCAGGGGGCACTTTGGCCCAACTTGGACAAGAGGGATTGAGGCTGGCGCCAAGCCAGCCGGATCTGCGGGACGGGGCCCCCTTCAGGCGGATGCCAGACGGCACTTTCAATGTGTTCGGCACCCAGGACTTGATAAAAATTTTGCGCGGGCAAATTGGGTTTGAGCACCCACAGGTGCAGGCAGGCATGCGGGTGTGTCTGGGCAGACCAGTGCGCCACATGCGCCATCAGTCGCTTGCCAATACCTCGCCGTTTGTGCTCCTGGGCCACGTGCAGGTTTTCCAGCAAGGTGCCCCAGGTTGGGTCTTCGGCGCCATATGCGCAAGCAAAACCGACAATCTGTTTGGCAACCTCGGCTACCACCACGTATTGGTTCGGGGCGGGCTGCGCAAAGCGGGTGTGCCATAACCGGGTGCGTTCCGCCTCTACGGGGCCATCCAGATAGGCGTCACTCAGCATGCCGCGGTAAGCCGCCCGCCAACTTCTGACGTGTAGGCAGGCAATGCCTGTGGCGTCGTGCGCGTGAGCGAGCCGGATCCGCATGGGTGGTGGCTCAAGGAGCGGGTTGTTCATCGGGCTGGCCTGCTTGGCACAGCCACACGATCATGATGATGAAACCGATCAAGGGGATCAGCCCCACCAGTTGCGCCCACCCGCTGCGGTTGGTGTCATGCAAGCGTCGCGTGGTCACGGCCAGATATGGCAGCAGCGTGGCGACGGTGAAGGCGATGGACAGTCGCTCATCGATGATGCTGAAGCAGAGGGTGGCGATCAGGTTGAACAGGACCCACCACCAGAATTCGGACCGGGACGCGCGCCCTTTGAACTCCGCGTATTTCTGAAAGCAGGTCTGGACGGATTCGTTGAAAGTCATCCGTGTGACTGTATCGACTACTGGCGCGGCGTCAACTCAGCCAGTGGCTCAATTCCAGCAGCGTCGCGTTTGGCACACGCCCGGTGAAGAAGCCAAAGTGCCCAATGCGCTGCCCGGGCTCGGGTCGAATGACCGACACCGTCAGGTCTGATTGCGCAAAGTCTTGGCGGTAGTAGGGGATGGTTTGTTCTGTGGCGATCTCGTCATCGGCCACAAAATAGGCTCTGAAGGGCTGCACGATGTCGGTATACCGGTGGCTCCATCCAGCTTGGGTGACCAGTTCTAAGAAGGATTTGTCGGGCTGCTTGCCCCATTCTTGCCACTGTTGGGCCACCCCTTTGGGCCAGTCTTCGCCGCCGATGAGTCGGGCGGGCACGTAACCCATGATCCCTAACACTAGGGGGAGCAAGGGCAGGGTGCGTTGGGTGCGTTTTTTGAAAGCGGCCGCATAAAAATGCGGATTGCCATACGAGCTGGCCACCGTGGCAATTTTGGACACCTTGGTGATGGACTCACACAAGCCGATGATTTGTCCGCCCATGCTGTGTGCCAACAAGTGCACCGGCAGGTCGGGCCAGGTGGCCACCGCCCAATCGATGACCCCCTTCATGTCTTTGGCGGCCCAGTCATGAATGGATGCGTTGAAGCCTCTCAAAGACGCGGGGCGCGAGGCCCCCACGCCGCGGTAGTCATAGGTGATGACCACGAATGACTGAGTGGCCAGAAAGTGCGCCATGGGCTCATAAAACGCCTGTGGCAGGCATGTGCCCGCGTTGAGCACGATCACGCCGGCAGGCGTTGCAGCGGGTTGAAAAACACGTGCTGCCAGCGCCAGGCCATCACTGGCGGGGATGTATTGGAAGGCGGGCAAGGTTGACAAAGGTTAGCCAGGAATCTCAGGTTCAACCAGTTGGTTGAGCAAGGTCAGTGACTCTTGCCACCCCATGTAGCAAGCCTGCACGGGGATGATCTCAGGAATGCCCTCTTGCACCACGGTCATTTCGGTTCCGCAAAACACAGGGGTCAGGGTGACGGTCGTGGTCATGGTGCCGGGCAGATTGGGATCATCAAAGGCGGCTGTGTAGCAAATGCGCTCGTGTGGTTTCAATTCCAGGTATGTGCCACCAAAGCTGTGGCTGTGCCCTGAGCTGAAGTTGGTGAAGGACATCTTGTAGGTGCCGCCCACCTCGGCGTCCATGTGGTGCACCTTGCAGGTAAAGCCATGAGGGGGTAGCCATTTGGCCATTGCCTCAGGCGTCAGAAACGCGCGGTAAACGCGCTCAGGCTTGGCACGGATGACGCGGTGCAATCGAACGGTGTGGGTGTTCATGTTCAATCTTCCTGAGTGAATGAGGTGGTCAGGGGTGAGGCACGAAGCCTTTTACTGCATGGGCGCGTGCACTGTAGGTGATACGCCCGTCGGCGTCGGAGGGCAAGCGAGCTTGCATCACAGCCTTCAGGCGCGCGAGGTCTTCTGGGCTCATCGCCGCCAATTTCGCAGCCGCACTGGGTCCACCTTGAATGGTGGTCCAGTAGTCATCGAAATCCTGGAAGGTGCGTTGCACCGTGATTTCTCGCGTTTCAATGTGGGTCAAACCAGCGCCGGCCCACAGCGCTTGCATGACGTCGACCCGCGAGGCCTCTGGGCTCGGTGGGGTAGGAAGGGGGATGCCCATCGCACGAATCTCCGCCTGCAAGGCCTCGTAGGGAAAGCCGCCACCATACATGTCCCACGCATAGGCGGTGACTGCGCCGCCTGGGCTGACCACGCGAACCATTTCGGCCACACCCTTGGCTGGATCGGGCACAAAGAAGATCACCAAGGGCATGACGGCCACATCAAAGCTGTTGTCGCTGTAAGGCAGGGCCATGGCGTCACCTTGGGTGAACTGCGCCACGCCAGAGATGGGGCGAGTGCGCGCAAAGGCCAGTTGTTCTTCCGAGGGGTCAATGCCCTGTACGGATGCAGGCGCGTGCCGCTGGAAAATCAAGTCGGTGAAAGCGCCGTTGCCGCAGCCCACGTCCAGCCAGCGCAAGCCCGCTTGGGGTGCCAGCCAATCGAGGAATACCTCGCCAGCCAGTTGGCTCCAGTGGCCCATGAATCGTTCGTAAGCGGCTCCGTTGGTGAAGCGAATTTGTTCGGTTGCCATGTGTGTGCTCACTTTGCTCGTTGGAGTTTGGCCGGTTTGGCTTGCTTGGCCGATGCATTGAGTGTGGCGGCGGCAAGGATCAGTGCTTTGAACGCATCCGCATCCACCACCTCGCCCTCATGGATGTCGATCGCGCGCCGGACGTTGCCGTCCAGGCTGGCGTTGAAGAGTGGGGCCGAGTCGTCCAATGATGCCCCTTTGGCGAAGGTCAGCTTCACGATTGACTTGTAGGACTCGCCCGTGCAGATGATGCCCTTGTGTGACCACACGGGGGTGCCCATCCACTTCCATTCTTCCACCACGTCGGGGAGTGCCTCTTGAATGAGTGCTCGCATTCGGGCCAGGGTCTGGCCACGCCAGCCTCCAAGGGTGGCGATCTTCTCGTCAATCAATTCAGATGCGGACCGCTCCTCGGCCACAGCAGACTTGTCCATGTTCTGATCCTCAAGCCGATTTGATGGCCGCCAGCACGGAACCCGTCAAGCCGGCCAGCAGTAGCAAAACGGCTGGCCCAAAGCTCAAGCCATAGCCCAGGCTGCGACTGGCCGGGTCTTGGGTGTAGGACTTGAGATAAACAAAGCGGCCGACGACATAGACGGTGCCCAGTGTGGCCATGGCCACGGGTGACCAATAGCGCGCTGCCAGCCACAGTGCGGGCAAGAACACGATCAGCAACTCCAAGGTGTTCATCTGAACGCGGTAGTAGCGTTCAAACATCTCATGGCCCGTGATGGCTGGCGCGGAGACGCCGTACTTGTCGCGGGCGTTGCCCACCAAGGCACCAAAGTAAATGTATTGAAGCAGTGCGACCGCTGTGAGGATTTCGATCCAGATCATGGGTGCTCCTTGTTTGATATCAGGTTATGGCCGGATGAGCTTGACGCCGGCCTCATCGTTTTTTCTTGGCGGATGCGTCTTCACGCGCTGCTGCCAGCGCTTTGTTGGCCCAGCGGTGCATGGCTGCACGGCTGAGGAACACTTCGTCTGGCGCCTGATAGTACTGAAGTGTGGCGATGCCGCCTTGCTTGGGATATGAAAAGGCAGGAAGGCCGAGTTCAATGAATTCAGGGGCTGTTTTCTTGTTCGCTTTGAAGTACAGCGTGTTGTCATGCACCGTGGCCATGAACAAGTCATCACAGTAGATGTAGACGCCACCAAACATCTTTCGTTGGCGCAGCGCACCCATTCCGGACAGGAGATTGAGTACGGTGTCCAGGAGATCCGGTGGTGTCGGGGGCGGATGCTTGGGCGTCATGATTCGTAGTGCGCGTGGGCACGGTAGACCAGGCCTGCTTCGTTGAAGTGAAAGACCTCGGCAACGCGTTTGCCTGTGGCGCCGTAGTAATGAATCACCACACTGTTGACCCCCAACAAGGTGCAGATGGGCCTGAAATGGAGGTTGGGGAAAAGCGCCAACGCTTTGGCCCAATACGCGCCGATGGTCTCTTTGCCCTGCAGGCGTCCATCTGGGTTGCCTGTGACTTGGCTGATGACCGGCGAGCTCATCTCGAAGTCATCGGTGTAGTGGGCCAGCACCCGTGGCAGGTCATGCGCATTCCAAGCCTCAAGCCACTCTTGGGCAAACTTTTCAGCGGCTGCGCTGTTCATGTGGCGGGTGCTCCTTGTACGACTGTGCCTTGGTGATAGATGACCTGCCAACCGCTTGGCGAGCGGCGCCAGATCGAAGATCTTCGGGTGACGCGGCCGGGTTGGTAAAGCGTGTAAGTCAGCAAGTAATGGTCGGCCCCGACCTCGGCAATGCCATAGCCATCGGTTTGCCAAGTTGCTGCATCAGGTTGCTCGCCACGCTCAGTTAATACCTTGAGCGCGAACGCTCTGCTGTAGCGGTTGCCAGAGGCACCGATCTCCCAAAACTCGGGGGCGACCAGTTGCTCAAAGTCGGGCGTGGTGGCGTCGGGGTGTGCCGCGTGGAAGAGCGGCTCAAGCCGCTGCAGCTCTTGCAGCACGGGCTGCAAGGTCGGGGGGGCTGCGCTTGATGCTTGATCAGAGGCCTTCATTTGCCCGCGCCTATTTATCTTTCAGCTTGCCTCTGGGCGCAACCGATGTAGTCGGAGCGATTGGACGGGTGGACGTGGTGGTTGATTCCTTTGGTGGGCTGGTGTCCTTCTTGGGTTTCTTCACCATTTTGTTGCTTCGCTGTTCGCCTTTTGGCATGACGTGCTCCTGCTTGGGTTTCGGTTGCTCTTGGGCCCCGATTGCGAGGGCGTATGAGCGGCAAAGAAGGTGGCGCTGGCTTGCGGTCTGTTTTTGAAGGCTGGTTCACTCTGGAGTGGGTTCACCCTGCGCGAGATGCGCATGGGGGGCTGGCTCTGTCGGCAGTGCATTTGCTTTGCGCTGAGCCTTTTCTACTTTCTTTTGTTTTTTCTGCTGCTCACGCTGACGCTTTTCGAACTGGTAATTGGGCTTGGCCATGTGGCTTGCTTTCGGGGTGATGTTTGCCCACCTTAACATCGGAACACGCTCGCCTGTTGTTGTGACGGCCCAGCGAAAGGGGCATACCTGCCAATAAACCAACGGCCAGGTCGCGATCCGTCATCCCTACTTGGCAACAAGCCCCACTGCCACCGCCTCGATTGGCGCGGGCGACACCACCGTTGGTGGCTCAAATGGGTTGCCCTGAATCAGCACAATGGCCGCTGTCGGTGCGGCACCCAAGGCAAACAGGGACACGGCCACCAGCGCCGCACGGGGCTTGTCCACATGCACCACGGCAATGGACAGCAAGGTCAATAGCCCCAAAAAGCCCATGCCCAGCCACTTCAGCGGGTTCACATGGGTTTGGCTCAGCGCGATGCGTTGGTCGCGTTGGTCTCGTGCCTCGCTGGCTTTGTTCAGCATCAGCGCGTGCACGTTGTTGCTGGTGGCATGAGCCATATCGGGGCTGGCCAGCAGGGTCAACAGGTCGTCGGCTTTTTGTCTGACGGCGGGGCTGGCTTGGCGTTGGGCCAGTGCGGCCCATTCTTGGACGCAGGCTTGGGCGTAGTCGGCTACGCTGTGTTCCAGCGCCTGGCGCTGCGCAGGGGGCAGGGGTTTGGCCAGCGTGGCCAGGCTTTGCAGGGCATCAGCCTCTTTGTAGACGGCGCGGGTAGCCTGGTCGTGGGCACTCCAGGTGTCGTTGGCCAAGAAGGCCAGGGTCAGGCCAAACAGCACGCCTAAGATGTTGATGAAGGGCGGTGCCACTCCTTGCAGGGAGCGTGCCCAGCCAGACCAGCGAGACGATTGGATGAACCAGTGTGTGCCGATGACGGCGGCCAGGCTGCCGACAACAGCGATCAGGGCGTAGAGGTAGTGGTCGTTTGTGTGCCAACCGGCCGCAGTCATGGCTGAGGCCAAGCTATTGGGAAGCGAATTCATACAGTAGGGATCTTTTGCTGCAACAGGGTCACTGCTTGGACAGAACGATGTGGGTGGCTTGTGAGGTCGCCACATGCTGTGTGCATGCATAGCCCAACTCAGGGAGATTGACGCCGTCGAACAGTCGCTCACCTGCGCCCAGCAGGACTGGCGCGATGGCGATGTGCATTTCATCAATCAGACGCTGACGCAAATACTGCTGGATGACGTTCACGCCGCCACCCAGTCGCACGTCTTTGCCTTTGGCTGCTTCGCGGGCACGCTCAAGCGCGACGGCCGTGCCTTCTGTGACGAAGTAGAAAGTCGTGCCGCCCTCCATGACAAGTGGTGGCCGCGCATGGTGTGTCAGCACAAATACAGGGACGTGGTACACAGGGTTGTTGCCCCACCAGCCGCGCCAACTCTCATCTGGCCAAGGTCCACGAATGGGCCCGAACATGTTTCTGCCCAAAATCCAGGCGCCCACGTTTTGGAAGCCCCGCGCAGCAAAGTCGTCGTCGATGCCGCTTTGCCCGCTATCGCTGTCAAAGAGCTTTTTTTGAAACGTTCGGGTCGAAAACGCCCAGCCGTGCAGGGCTGTTCCGCCAACGCCGAGTGGATGGTTCAGGTCTTGGTCAGGGCCGGCACCGAAGCCGTCCAGCGAGATGGTGAAACTCTCTACGCGAAGCTTGGACACAGGGCCTCCCGATTCAGTGTGCGATGGTTGGCTGACATGCAGATTGCACCCATTCAACCGTTTGGCATGGCCTCACTTCGCAGCCTAACACTGCCGGTTGTTACGCGCCTTGTATCGCCATGAGCAGGCCATTGCGTTCATGGTTTCAAGCCCCTTTCATCTTGTCGTTGTTGATCTGGTTGGACCGCATGGCCGCTGGGCGCTCTTGTAGGCGGGCCACGTACTCCGCAAAGGCGGGGCGTTTTTCAACCGAGCCCATCATCATTCCCCAGGCCAGTGCGGAGCACACGTACACATCTACCGCAGTGAATTGGTCGCCGCAAATGAAGGGGCCGGGCTGCAGGGCTTTTTCCAGCGTATCGAGGGCGCGGCTGTATTTGCCAAAGCCCACCATGCCGCTTTTGCCTTCTGGCACTTCCCAGCCGAAGGACTTGGCGGTGGTGGCCATTTCAATGGGGCCGGCGGTGAAGAACAGCCAGCGGTAGAAGGCGGCGCGCTCGGGACTGCCTGGCGGCGGGATCAGTCCCGCTGCGGGAAAAGTGTCGGCCATGTAGGCGCAGATGGCGGCGGTTTCGGTCACGATGGCCTCGCCGTGTTGCAGTGCCGGCACTTTGCCCATGGGGTTGATGTCCAGATAGGCTTGGGTGCGCATGGGCGGGCCAAAGTCCAGCCAGACGGTGTCGTAGGGTTGACCGATTTCCTCCATCAGCCAATGGGCAATGCGTCCACGGGACTGGGGATTGGTATACAAAACCAGCGTGCTCATCGTGATCCCTCCAGAGTGAATGTCTGATCTTTCAATGTAAGGGATGGCGTTTGTTTTGGTAATGGTTGTCAATCTGGATGTGGTGAGTTCAATCAAAGGAGCCAGCATCATGAAAACCAAGGTCAACCCGGTGCCGCCGGCCTGCGGCGCCATTCCTTATCTGATCGTGAAGGGCGCGCCCGAAGCGATTGCGTATTACCAGCGTGTGTTTGGGGCCGAAGTGGCGGTGCGCATGGATGCCCCGGATGGCAGCGTGATGCATGCCGAGCTGATGGTGGGCTCGGCGCATTTCATGCTGACGGAAGAGCGGCCGCAGCACCAGTCGCTCAGCCCTTTGAGTTTGGGGGGATCGTCGTCATCAGCGGTGCTGTATGTGCTCAATACGGATGCTGTGGTGGACGCCGCCGTCAAGGGTGGCGCCAAAGTGACCATGCCGGTGGCCGATCAGTTTTGGGGCGACCGCAGCGGCCACATCATTGACCCGTTTGGACACAAGTGGTTCATTTCAACCCACATTGAAGACCCCACGCCTGAAGAGGTGAAGCGCCGCATGCAGGCCATGTTTCAGCCCGGTTAGGCGTGAGTCGGGGCCTCAGGGGTGAGGCTTGTCATGCCGCGCCAGCATGTCCACAAACAGCAGTGGATTGGTGGCAGGTTCAGTGAACGTAGTAAGCGCCTGAGGGCGGCTTGGCCAGCATGGGCAAGACCACGTCAAACTGGTCCGGCGGGATGGCTTTGGTGGCGCCTTTGTGCGCGGCCACGGAGGTCCATTGCTCAATGATCACGAATTCGTGCGGGTCGTCTTTGCCACGCAGCAGTTGGGCACCTTCGCAGCCCTCCGAGCCCTGGATGATGGGCAGGATCGAGATCAGGAACTCGTGCAGGTCCTCTGACAGATGAGGCTTGGCAAAAAAGCGGTTGATGCGGGTGACGTGCATGGCGAAGACCAGGGCGGGAATAGGCACCGATCCTAACAAATCAGTCTCTCTGGTGTCGTGTGGGTGCCGTTTCATGTTGGGGTTGACGCGTGCGTCATGCAAGGTTTTGCATTTTTCAATAAGATATATTTAGATTGCAACTTCAAGGGCCGCATGAACAACCGCGTCGACTTCATCTCCACTGCACGTCAGTGGCGGGCCACTTGGCCGGACTGGCGTACATGGCGTACTTGGCTCGTGGCGTTCAAACCCGCCCCGATTGCGGTGGATGCCAAAGAGCGACGTCGGGCCATCGTGGGCGCCTTGTTGGGTGTGGTGATCACGGCGGGGTTGAGTCGCTTGTTGTCGGGCTCGTCGTACGTGGGGGCCTGGTTGGTGGCACCGCTGGGTGCCAGTGCGGTGTTGGTGTTTGCCGCACCGGCCAGCCCTTTGGCGCAGCCCTGGTCGGTGGTGGTGGGCAACAGTGCCTCGGCCCTGGTGGGCGTGGGGTGCGCGATGTGGTTCCCGGATGTGGTGGTGGCGGGCTCGGTGGCCGTCGCCTTGGCCATCGCGGTCATGTTTGCCTTGCGCTGTTTGCATCCACCGGGTGGGGCCGTGGCGTTGTCGGCGGTGTTGGTGCATGCGGCGCACGGCAACTTTGCCGTGGGGGCCGCCCTGGTGAACTCTTTGTTGCTGGTGACCGTGGGCGTGGTCTACAACTCGCTGACGGGGCGCCGTTACCCCCACATGCAGATGGCGCCTGCGGCGGGGCAGGATGGCGCGGTCTTGGGCGCCCGCTTCAAATCGCAAGACCTGGATGCCGTGCTGGCACGCTACAACCAGGTGCTGGACGTGAGCCGCGATGACCTGGAAGCCCTGCTGCAAGCGGCCGAGATGGAAGGCTACCGTCGCCGCATGGGTGAGATCCATTGCAAGGACGTGATGACCCGCAATGTGCACTCGGTGGAGTTTGGCGACACGCTGCAACACGCATGGGACTTGATGCGCGAGCACCGGGTCAAGTCCTTGCCCGTGGTAGACCGCTCGCGTCGCATCGTGGGCATCTTGACGATGGCCGACTTCATGCGCGCGGCCCGAGTCGATGGGCACCAAGGCCTGGCGGCCAAGCTGCGCGAGTTCATCTTGCCCGATGGCTTGCTGCAGTCCGACAAGCCCGAGGTGGTGGGGCAGATCATGACCCGTCAGGTGCGCGTGACCAGTGAAGACCGCCATGCGGTGGAGTTGATGCCGCTGTTCACCGACGCCGGGCACCACCACATCCCGGTGATCGATGCGGACAAGCGCCTGGTGGGCATCATCACGCAGTCTGACTTTGTGCGGGCGCTGTATCAGGTCAATGGTTGATGTGTCAGGCAAGGCAAGGGCCCTCGTGATCTGGGGGCTTTTCACCCCCGGGCACCTCGGCTTTTTTTTGTTCTTTAAGATGTATAAAAAATGCATTAAATAGTTTTTTGTTTGAACCAACCTTGAACCACAAAGGAAGAAACACCATGCTGGACGCCCGTACCCGTGAGATCGTGAAAGCCACTGCGCCCGTGTTGAAAGAGCACGGCGTGGCCTTGACCCGCCACTTCTATGCGCGCATGTTTGCGCACAACCCCGAGTTGATCCCCGTGTTCAACCAGGGGCACCAGCAAGCCGGTAGCCAGCAGCAGGCTTTGGCCATGGCCGTGGCGGCGTATGCCGAGCACATTGAGGACCCGTCCGTGCTGATGCCCGTGTTGACCTTGGTGGCCAACAAGCACGCGAGCTTGGGGATCCGGGCCGAGCACTATCCCATAGTGGGTGGCCACTTGTTAGCCTCGATCCGCGAGGTGTTGGGTGCGGATGCGGCGACGGATGAGTTGATTGCCGCTTGGGCGGCCGCGTATGGGCAGCTGGCTGATTTGTTGGTGAGTCTGGAGTCCAAGCTCTACCAAGATGCGGCGACGCAAGCCGGTGGCTGGACGGGCTGGCGAGGCTTCAAGGTGCAGCGCAAGGTGGCAGAGAGCGACGAGATCACCTCCTTCCATCTGGTGCCGGCCGATGGGGGGCGCGTGCCCTCGTATCGCCCGGGGCAGTATGTGACGGTGCGTGTGCTGGTGCCCGCTTTGGGCATCACGCAGCCGCGTCAGTACAGCTTGTCAGCGGCGCCGGGAGGCAAGGCTTTGCGCATCTCGGTCAAGCGCGAAGACGCGGTGGGTGGACAGCCCGCCGGGATGGTGTCCAACACCTTGCATGAGCAGTGGCAAGAAGGTGCGGTGCTGGATGTGGCCCCGCCCATGGGCGACTTTTATTTGCATGAGGACCGCAGCACACCGGTGGTGTTGATCAGTGCCGGGGTGGGCCTGACACCGATGGTAGCCATGCTGGATCATTTGCTGCAGAGCCAAGCGTCAGGCCAGTCGTCGCGCCAGGTGCGCTTTGTGCATGCTTGCCGCCACGGTGGGGTGCATGCCTTTGGCGAGCACGTGCGCAATCTGACGGCCGAGTACCCTCAACTGCAAAGCGCCGTGTTTTATGAGCACCCCCGGCATGAGCATGACCGGGTGGGCCAGCATTACCACCACGCGGGCCGGGTGAACTGGGATGTGTTGGCGGCCACCGCCTTGTTGCCCGATGCCGATTACTACCTGTGCGGCCCTCAGGCTTTCATGCGCGAGCAGTTGAACCAGCTATGCTCCAGGGGTGTGGATGCGCAGCGCATTCACCTGGAAGCTTTTGGGACGGGCGGTTTAGCGGCCTGATCCCCCACCTTGTTTGCGATGTGCCATGCAATTGACTCACTTTACGGATCTGGGTTTGCGTGTGCTGATGTACCTCAGCCACCCGGAGCGCGACACGCCGGTCACCATCAGTGAGGTGGCCGAGCGCTTTGAGGCTTCACGCAATCACCTGGTCAAGGTGGTGCATTTCATGGCGCAACAAGGCTGGCTGGTGACCACGCGGGGCAAGGGCGGCGGCTTGGCGCTGGCCCTGCCGGTGGACCAGTACCGTTTGGGGCACACCATTCGCGTGCTGGAAAACGTGACCGAGATGATCGACTGTGCTGACCCGCCTTGCGCCTTGCGCGGGCGGTGTCACCTGAAGTCGATCCTGGATCAGGCCATGGAGGCTTTTTTCAAAGAACTGGACCGCTATACCCTGGCCGACGCGGTGGCCTCGCCCACCCATCAGGTCATCACGATGCTGCACAAGCTGCGTCCTGTGGCTTGACGAGGGGTGGAGGGGGCTGAGCCGGTCAGTGGGTGTCGTCGCCAGCGGCTTTGCTGGCAGTAGTTTTAGCCGCAGTCTTGCGCGCAGTTTTGCCAGCGGTTCTGCCGCCCGTTCTGCCAGCGGATTTGGCCGCTGTTTGGCCAGCAGGCTGGTCGCTGGTGCCGGCCTGGCCTTCGCCTTCAGCCGAGGCTTCACTCTTGCGAGGGCGGCGGGCGCTGGTTTTCTTGGCCGCAGGCTTGTCACCCGCCGGTGCCGCAGCAGGGGCGTCGTCCACGAAGGTGGGCAAGGGCGTGGGGACGTGCAAGACGATGGGCGTGACCGGTGCAGGGGCGGCGGTCGCAGACGGGCCTGCAGCAGCCTCACCCTGAGCCTGGGGACGGTTTCTGGCGCCGGAGCGCCCGCCGTTGCGTCCACCACGGTCACGGTCTCGGCCACCCCGGCGGCGTGAGCCGGATGGGCCGGAAGATTGGGCGTGGTCGCCTGAGCCTTCGGCCCGGCTGGCGGCTTGGGGCTCGTCGGCTTGATCGTCCGCAGGGCCATGGGGCTGGTCGGTCTCCTGCACCTCATGAGCCAGCTGTGCCTGCTGTGACGAGGCGCTGGCCGGGGCCACGGATGGTGTCGCTTGCGGCGCCACCTCATTGCGAACCGGGGTCGTGGGCACACCGGTGCCGCGCGTCACATAGGCGCTGGACTTCTCGTCGCGGCCAAACTCCAGCAGGCCACGGGCTTGGGCCTCTTCCAGCAGGTTGCCGAAGGTGCGAAAGCCGTAGTAGTTTTCGTTGAAGCCGGGGTTGCGGCGCTTGATGGCTTCTTTGAGCACCGAGGCCCAGATCTTGCCGCCTTCGTCGCGGTCGGTGACCAGGGCTTCGTAGGTCTCGGCGGCCATCTCCACGGCCTTGGTGCGGCGCGCGTCCATTTCGGCGCGGCGGCGTTGTTCTTCTTCGGGCGTGCGGCGCGGCTGTGGCGCATCTCGGTTGTCACGACGGGCCGCGTTGCGCTGGCTTTCGCGTACCAGGTCGTCGTAGAAGATGAATTCGTCGCAGTTGGCGGTCAGCAGGTCCGAGGTGGATTGCTTGACGCCCACGCCGATCACGTACTTGGCGTTCTCGCGCAGCTTGGACACCAGGGGCGAGAAGTCCGAGTCGCCCGAGATGATCACGAAGGTGTTGACGTGCGACTTGGTGTAGCAAAGGTCCAGCGCGTCCACCACCAGGCGGATGTCGGCCGAATTTTTGCCCGACTGGCGCACGTGGGGGATCTCGATCAACTCGAAGTTGGCCTCGTGCATGGGGGCCTTGAAGGCTTTGTAGCGCTCCCAGTCGCAATAGGCTTTTTTGACCACGATGCTGCCTTTGAGCAGCAGGCGTTCGAGTACGCGCTTGATGTCGAACTTGTCGTAGTTGGCATCGCGCACGCCGAGGGCGACGTTTTCGAAGTCGCAAAACAGCGCCATGCTGATGTGGTCTTGGGGAAGGGCCATGTTGTTCTTTCTCTTAGGGGTCTCTTCGTTGAGGCAGGGCTCAAATCAGGCCGGCCTCGACGAGGTATTGGCTGGGGCGCCTGCGGTCGCACAGGAGGGTGAGTCGCTGGCGGGCGCGGGTCATGCCCACATAAAGCAGATTGTGATTGTCGGTGGTATTGCCGCCGATGGCGAATTCGCCTTTGTTCAGGCCCGGCATGATCGCGTGGTCGAACTCCAGCCCCTTGGCGGCTTCGATGCTGGAGAGCACGACGCAGTCACGGCCACGCATGGCCTGCTGGCGGATTTCGCGCTCGTTCATGGCGCGAAAGAAGGAGGCCACGTTGTCATACGTGGCGGCCGAGGCGATGAGGCCCTGGATGTTGGCGCTGACCTGTTCGATGTCGCTGGCCTGCACCATCACGCGTGCCGCCAGGCTCTGGGGGGCGAGCGCTTGCACAAAGCGATCCAGCAGCACGTCGGTGGCGTTGACACTGGCGATGCCGAGGGCCGCTTCGAGGCGGTGGCGGATGGCGGCGCTGGCGTTGCGCAGGATCTGGTTGTCCAAAAACGGGCCAACCAGCTCCGGGGTGTGTGCGACGCTCTTGATCGCCTCGTGCTGCACTTTGAGGCGCTCTTCGGGGTCGCTGTGTTCGCTGTCGACAAATGAGCCCGTGAACATCAGCATGGCTTGCAGCACGCGCATGCGCGTGTCGATCTGCTCGATGCCGGCAAAGCTGTTTTGGGCGCAGGCGATCAGGCCTCGCACGAACAGCACCTCGGGGCGCACCAGATAGGGCTCAAAACCGCTGGTTCGGTAGTCCACACCCTGGTCGAGCAGGTGGTTCTCCAAGGCCACCGATTGATGCGGCTGGCGCAGCAAGATGGCGATGTCCGAGCGGGAGGACCGGGGCGTCAAGCCCGCGCCTTGCTCGATCAGCTTTGCGATGTGCCTGTTGGCCTCCTTGGGCTCGTCATAGGCGATCAGTTGGACATCGGTCTGGATGCTGCTGCGCGACTCATAGGCCTTGTGGGACAGGCGGCTGACCGCTGCGGCGAGCTGGGGACCAAATCGGTAGGACGCCGTCAGCGGCAGGCGCTCGGCGGGGCCGATCTCACGCTCGAAGGTGTCGGCCATGAAGCCGGCCTCGGCGCCGGCCACCGCGTGGATCACCTGATCGCGGTCGCCCACGCCCACGAAGGCGGTTTGCGGGTTCTGCGCCAACAGGTGACGCAGCACCGTGAACATGGCGCGGTTGGTGTCGTGCATTTCGTCTACCAGCACCAGGTGCAGGCCCAGCGCCAGGGGGGCGGGCAGGTCCGCAAAGGCGTCCTCGTCCAACAGCTGTGTGGCCAGGTCATAGGTGGCGTCATGCGGCGCGCGAAAGGCCGGGTGGTCCGGGTGCCCGCCGCGGCGGATGACTTCGTAGGCCCAAAACACGCGCAGGGTCAGGTAGTCATGGCCCAGTTCGCTGGCCAGGGCCGGGGTCAGCACCTGATCTCCGGCTTCCATCTGCCATTGCAGGGTGCCTTTGAGGCGGGCAAAGCTGTTGAGCAGGCCTTCGACCATGGCTTCGCCGCTGCCCTCGATCGCAAACTCATCGGTGTGGCGTTCGTCCGGGTTGGACATCACCCGCTCGATGGCTTGCAACACAAAGGGTTTGAGTTGTTCGGGCCGTTCGTAATCGTGGACGCTGCCGCCCTCCATGTGCTGCAGGCGCGCACGGCAGAAATCGTCAAAGGTGCGGATCTTGATGCGGTTGCGCACGGCGGCGGCGACGCCCAGGCGATCGAGCGCTTGCTTCAAGGCGAGCACGGCCGCGTCTGTGTAAGTCACGGCCAGAATGCGGTCGGGATCGGCCCCCCGGGCCAGGGCCTGGCCCATGCGCAGCGCCAAGGTGGTGGTTTTGGCCGCGCCGGCATTGGCTTGCACGACGACGCGCTTGTGGCGCCCCAACTGGATGGCCAGTTGTTCGTCCGTGGGGACGATGCCCTTGGGCGTGAACCGATCTTGGCTCATTCGGCGGGCGCCGTGTCGTCGTCATCAAGGCGGCGTCCGCTGCCTTTTTTCTTGCTGCGCGCTTCCTTCTTGCGTTGCCGCTCGGCTTCCATCTCGGCGGCTGCGGCAGCCCATTGCGCGAACTCTTCAGGGGTCTCCAAGGTGATGCGGCCCATGATCGCGCTGCGGAAGTCGTTGAGCACAATCTCGGCTGCCTTTTGCAGGTTGACCCGGCCGCCGCTCATCACGGCACCGCGTTTGCGGCCGATGTCGGTCAACAAGACCTCGTCGTGCAGGGCGGGGATGCGGTCGACCTCATCGAGCTTGTAGCGCGCCGCCAAAAGCGGGGCATAGGGGCCTTTGAGGCTGGTCAGCAGCTCCAGCGCCACTTCTTCTTCGTCATAGGCATTGCGGCCCACGGCGCCGCTGGCCGCCAGGTGGTAGCCGCCTTTTTCGATGGTGATCTTGGGCCACAGCATGCCAGGCGTGTCAAACAAGTAAAAGTCGCTGGCCAGGTTGATGCGTTGTTCGATCTTGGTCACGCCGGCTTCGTCGCCCGTCTTGGCGGCCTTCTTGCCGACCAATGTGTTCATCAGGGTGGACTTGCCCACATTGGGGATGCCGCAGATCAGTACGCGCACGGGTTTGGCCATGCCGCCGCGGTTGGGAACCAGTTCACGGCAGGCCTTGATCAGGCGTTGGGCGGGTGCCGTTTCACTGGCGTCGAGCGAGATGGCGCGGGTGTCGGCTTGGGCGTTGTACCAGTCCAGCCAAAGTTGGGTCCGCTCGGGGTCAGCCAGATCTTGCTTGTTGAGCACCTTGAGCTTGGCGCGTGTGCCCGTCAACTGTGCCAACATGGGGTTGGCGCTGGAGCCGGGCAGGCGCGCGTCCAGCAGTTCAATGACCACGTCGATCTCTTTGATGCGCTCTGCGATGGCCTTCTTGGTCACGTTCATGTGACCGGGGAACCATTGAATACCCATGTTGCTGAATTTCTATGCGCAAAAGGCGCATTGTCATCTGTTCTGGACGAGACGGCACAACTTCCACAAAATCACGCGAATCAGCGGACTTCTTGAGGAACACCCTGAAATGCGCACGCGGCTGACCGATATGCCTTCAAACCTTCTTGGACCAGACCATGTCGATTGAGCAGTACCCGATCTCCCTCCAAGAGCCCAAGCGCCTGGCCGCCTTGCAGGCCTATGAGTTGCTGGACACGCCCGCCGAGGCCGACTTTGACGCCATCGTGCGCTTGCTGGCCCAGGTGACCCGCATGCCCATGGCCTGGGTCGGCCTGCTCGATTCCGAGCGCATCTGGCTCAAGGCGCAACAGGGGGTGGGGGCCCCCGAGTTGGTCCGTGACGATTGGATTGCCGCCCATGCCGTGGCGCATCCCCGTGAGTGGCTGGTGGTGCCCGATGTGAGCCAGGAGCCGCGCTGGCAGGCGCACCCGTGGGCGCCCCATCTGCCTCAAGCCCGGTTTTTGGCCATGATGCCGGTGGTGGACGTGGCCGGCTACGTGCTGGGCGTGATCGGTCTGGCCGGCAGTCAGGCGCAAGAGCCGGACGCCGCTTTGCAAAGCCAGATGGCCGACTGCGCCACCTTGGTCGTGTCGGTGATGGAGTCTCGCAAGCGCGCCTGGCAGTTGGCCCGCCTGGCCATGACCGACCCCTTGACCGGCATCGGCAACAAGACCCAGTTTGATCTGGCCCTGCAGGTGGAGATGGGCCATGCCATGCGCAGTGGCGAGCCCTTCACGGTGCTGTGCCTGGACCTGGATGGCTTCAAGGCCATCAACGATGGCTTTGGTCACACGGCGGGCGACGAGGTGCTGTGCGAGGTGGCCAAGCGCCTGCAGCAGCAAGTGCGCCTGGGCGACACCCTGGTGCGCCTGCGCGACGACGAATTTGCCGTGGTCATGCGCCATGGGGCCGAAGAGTCCGCCGCCGTGCTGTCCAAGCGCATCAGCCAGGCCATCTCCGTGCCGGTTGACCTGACCACGGGGGACACGGTGGGGGTGGGCATCTCCATTGGCATGGCCGCTTACAGCGACCGCATCGGGTCGGGGGCCGAGTTGGTCAAACAGGCCAGCGAATCGCTCAATCAATCAAAGCGGCGCAATGAGAAGCGCTGGAACATGTTCCTGGGGGGCGGCCGGCGTCTGTTTTGACCTCGCAACCCAGGCTACGCAGCCAGGCCTCGACCTGGCGTGAGTCGTTCAGCGTGCGCACGGCCATGTAGGCCTCTTGAGCCTCAGGATAGGTCTTGCGCAGGTAGTTCAGCCATTGCTTGATCCGGCCTGCGCGGTGCTTGGGGACCACGAAGGTGCAGATCAGATCCCAGAAGCGGTGAAGCAGGGGGATCAGGTCGGCCCAGGTCACCGTGCGGTCGCTGGCCGAGTCACCGAGTGCAATGGCCAGAGCCAGGCCCGGGTTGGCCACAGCGCCACGGCCCAGCATCAGGGCGTGGCAGCCGGTGACGTCGCGGCACCGGATGGCGTCCTCCACCGTCCAGATCTCGCCATTGGCCACCACGGGCAGTTTGACGTGCCGGCAGACGTCTGCAATGCGGTCCCAATAAGCCGGCGGGCGATAGCCGTGGGCCTTGGTGCGCGCATGGATGACCAGCTCGGAAGCCCCCGCCGCTTCAATGGATTGGGCGCAGGCCTCGGCCAGGCTGTCGTCATGAAAGCCCAGGCGCATCTTGGCGGATACGGGCACGTGAGCGGGCACGGCCGCGCGGACGGCTGCCACGATCTGCCCGACGTGATCGGGGTCTTGCAGCAGGGCGGCGCCCCCACCATGGCGGTTGACGACTTTGGCGGGGCAGCCGAAGTTCAGGTCGATCCCGGCCGATCCGAGCGAGGCCAGTTTGGCGGCGTTGTCGGCCATGCAAATGGGGTCAGATCCCAGCAGTTGCCCTCTGACGGGTACCCCGGCCGGCGTGCGGCTGCCGTTCAAGAGCTCGGGCACGATGCGCTTGAACGCGCGCTCGGGCAGCACGGTGTCGGTGATGCGGATGAACTCGGACACGCAACGGTCAATGCCGCCGACACGGGTCAGAATATCTCGCAATGCAAAATCCAGAAGCCCTTCCATGGGTGCTAGCAAGATGGTCATGACACGTGTAACAGAGGGCGAATAGGCAAGGGCGCTAGTGTACGGAAACGTGTCGTAGCGCACGACATCCTGGGAATTTGCCGCTTCAAAATGCACGGGTTTGCGCCGATAAAAGGTGGATCAAGCAAGCACCCAATTCCTCTATGACCACGACTGCCTTAGAGCCAACGCGAGCTGCTGCCATAGCCTCAGAACTGGATCAGGCCCGCAAAAGTGGTCCATTGCAGAGCATCGTGATTCCGCCTTGTCCGGACATGCTGATGCGTTTGCAAAAAGCCATGGCGCAAGAGGATCCGGACCTCAACGAGGTGGCTCGCATCGCGTCGGCCGATGTGGCCATGTCGGCCACCCTGCTCAAGGCCGCCAATGGGCCCTTGTACAGCGCCGGGCAGCCTGTGCAAACCATCGGCCAGGCCATGAACCGGCTGGGCTTGAAGCAGACGGCCAACTTGATGACCGGCTTTTTGGCGCAACGCGCCATTCGCATCAGCAGCCCGCAATTGGCCCGGTTTTGGGAGCGGGCCACCAAACGCGCCGCGGCCATGGCCTTCATGGCCGGCAAGCTGCCAGGCATGTCGGCCGATGTGGCCTACACCTTTGGCTTGTTTTGCCATGCGGGCATTGCGGTGATGGCGCAAAGCATCAAGGGCTACACCGGCACCTTGGTGGAGGCCCTGGCTCGCGTCGACCGGCCCTTTGTGGCCACCGAGAACGCCAATCACAAGACCGATCACGCCGTGGTGGGCGCCTTGGTGGCGCGCACCTTCTGTTTGCACCCTTTGGTGGTGTCGGCCATTCGCTTGCACCACGATTTGAGCAGCCTGGGTGACAGCACCATTGACAGCGATGTCCACACCCTGTTGGCCGCGGGCTTGGTGGCCGAGCAATTGATGCGCCGCCATGAAGGCATGGAGCCCGATGTGGACTGGGAGACCTTCTCAGAGGCCGCGATGAAGTGGTTGGAAATGAGTCAAGATGACCTCAATCTGTGGCAAGACGAGTTGAATGAAATCCTCAATGCGGTGTGAGCGCAGGAATTGGTCATGAGTACAGTGGTAGCCCCTCCCACCTCCACCGAAGCCATTCGCGACGAACTGGATGAAGGCCGGCGCCGTGGCGCCTTGCAGCGGATCATCATCCCGCCATGCCCCGAGTTGCTGGCGCGCCTGCACGAAACGATGGCCTCGCCCGAGCCCGATCTCAATGAAGTGGCCCGCATTGCCTCACGCGACGTGGCGATGGCCGCCGTGTTGCTGAGTCAAGCCAATGGCCCTCTGTATGCGGCGGGGCAGTCGGTGCAGACGGTGGGCCAAGCCATGAACCGACTGGGGCTGGAGCGCACGGCTTCTGTCATGGCGGGCTTTTTGGTGCAGCGAGCCATCCGTGTCAACAGCGCGCACCTGCAGCGGTTTTGGGAACGTGCCGCCAAGCGTGCGATTGCGATGACCTATCTGGCGCACCGCTTCCCGGGGATGTCTCCTGACATTGCGCACACCTACGGTTTGTTCTGTCACGTGGGCTTGCCTGTGATGATGCAAAGCGTGCCGGGCTACAGCAGCACCTTGGTGGAGGCACGCGCTCGCAAGGATCGCGCCCCCATTGAAACCGAGAACTTCAACCACAGGACGGACCACGCTGTGGTGGGGGCTTTGGTGGCCCGTGTCTGGCGCCTGGCGCCCCAGGCGATGGCGGCCATTCGTTTGCACCATGACCTGGACATTTTGGGCGACAGTCGCACCGATGACGAGGTTCAACTGCTGGTGGCCACCGGCTTGCTGGCCGAGCACATGATGCTCAAGCACGAAGGCGAAGAGCCAGATCGTGACTGGGCGGAGTCCTTGAGCCAGGTTTTGACGTGGCTGGAGGTCGAGCCCGATGAGCTGGACGTGTGGGGCCTGGAGTTGCGGGACATGTTCGACGCAGCCTGAGCGCTGCAGGTTTATTCAAACCCGTGTAAAACAGCGCTCTTCCAACACCATTTGTGGAGCGTACCCATGTCGATCTCGATGTATCAGGCCTTGGTGCCTGTGGCCATTCACACGCTGACCAGCCTGTCCAACGTTCTGGCCAAGGGCCAAGCGCATTGCGAAGCGCGCAAGATCGATCCCAACGCGTTTTTGCAGGCCCGTCTCTACCCAGACATGTTCCCGCTGGTCAAGCAGGTGCAGATTGCCGCAGACATGGTCAAGGGTGGCGCCTCGCGACTGGCCGGGGTCGACATCCCCAAGTTTGACGACAACGAGGTCACGTTTGCCGACCTGCAAGCGCGTGTCGCCAAAACCATTGACTATCTCAAGACCTTCAAGCCTGAGCAGATCGATGGCAGCGAGGGCAAGGACATTGTGCTGACCATCCCGGGTCGCACACTGGAATTCAAAGGGCAGCTGTACCTGACGGCCTACGTGCTACCCAATCTGTACTTCCACACCACCACGGCGTACAACTTGCTGCGCCATGGCGGTGTTGAAATCGGCAAGCGCGATTTCCTGGG
>JAGWTE010000157.1 GCA_028869095.1 Burkholderiales bacterium | reverse complement strand
CATGGCGCACGATGGTGTCGCCGCCCTGACGGCGCAGATGCGCCTGCTCTTGTGCGCGCACCCCGGCTTGTCGCACCACGGCCTGGCTCATGGCCTGCAAGCCCAGCGCGTGCAGGGTCTGCAAACTCAACCAGGCTTCATGCGCAGCGATGCCGGCCAGATGCGGCCAAGCGTCTTGGACAGAAGCCTGCGTTGAAGCTCGAATCGCAGCCCGGCTGGATGGAGCGGCCGCCGCGTCTGGTACATCCGCCTCGACCCACACTTGCTGAGTCTGCAACTCATCCAGCCCGTGGCTGTCAGGACAAGGCTGCACCAGGCAAGCCGCGCGCGGCACACGCCACCACTGCCAGCCCATGTCTGCCTGCCAGATGGGCATCCACACGGCTTGCCAGTCAGGCAGCGCATGCACCAGACGCGGGTGTGCCGGCGTAGGCCACGTCCAGTTGTCCGCCAGCATGGCCTGCTGCCCAGCCGACAAGGGCCGCCCCTGGATGACCGGCACCACGGCATCGCGCCCCAGGCCCAACCAACCCTGCAAAGACACGATGGTCACCCCGTCAGGCTGGCCCCCTGCGCAGCGGTCCAGCCGGGCAGCCAGGGCTTGTCCGTGCACTTGATAGGCCACCCCGGGGCTGTAGCTGGCCAAGGTCTGCAACACATGCAGGGCCAGACGCCGCTGCAAGGGGTCACTGGCGTCATCCCACAAACCCATGGCGGGCTCGTTGCCCAGGTTGAGCACGCCCAGCTCTGCCAAGCCGTGGACCACACGGCGCACATCGGCCGGTGGCATGGGGTGTTCAGATTGAGCGCACAGGGGCGCCAGTTCCTGACGGGCATAGCGTTCGACCGCATCCTGCCAGGCCCGCAAATCGTCTTCAAGCAGTACATCGTTCATGCCTGGCATCGTAGGAAGCCGGGCCCGGCGCGGGAATGATGGATGCGGCTAGCAATTGACCATTGCGGCCAAACGCTGACCTACCTCAGATCGGCCCCCGACTGATCCGGGCTATGCTCACCCGCATGTCCACCCCCGCCCTGACTCGCCAACGTGCCTTGTCCATCCTGGCCGTGGCCGATCTGGTGACCTGGCAGCGCAGCCTGGGCCACGACCCCGCGCCCTTGCTGGCGGGCACCGGCATCACCCAGGCTGACCTGGACAACCCCGACACCCTGATCACCCCGCTGCAAGAGCAGGCCTTCTTTCAGCACTGGCTGCAACGCGAAGGCCGGCCCGACTGCGGCCTGGACGTGGGCGCCCGCTATCGGCTGATGCACTTTGGGCATCTGGGCCTGATCGTGCCCCACGCCGCCACCCGGCGCGATGCGATCGCGCTGTTCCTGCGCTTCATCAACCTCAGCTACACGCACTTCACGCCGGACTTCGACCTGCAAACCGGCGTGCTGACGCTGCGCGGCGGCGAACACCTGGGGCCCCTGCGGCGCTTTTATCTGGACCGGGATGTGGCCTTTGCGGTGGGCTTGGTGCGCGAGTTTTTCAAGGACGGGGCCGTGCCCCTGCTGCGAGTTTGCTTTGACTACCCGCTGCCGCCCGAACAGGCGCAACGCTACGAACAAGCCCTCGGCGCCCCGGTGCAATTTGGCGCACCCGTGACCGAGATGCATGTCGACCCACGCCGCCTGGGCGAAGCCATGCCCGAAGCCAACGCCCTGCTGGTGCGCATGTTGCAGCCCCAATGCGAAGCCCGCGAGGCCCAAGTCGTGGCCGGGCAGCCGGTGAACTGGACCGAGCGCGTGCAGACCGCGTTGGCCCAGCATGGTGAGCAAGGCCCCTGGCCCGAAGCGGTTGACATTGCAGTGAAGCTACGCTGCAGTGAGCGCACACTTCGTCGCCATCTGGCGCTGGAAGGGGCGCACTTTCAAACCCTGTCGGACACGGCGCGGGCACAACGGGCCAGCCAGTGGCTGGGTCGCACGGCATCCTTGAACGACATCGCCGCCGCGCTGGGCTACAGCGAAGCGGCGGCGTTCATTCGCGCTTACAAGCGCTGGTTTGGCAGACCGCCGGGGCAGGACCGGCGGTAAGGCGGCGACAAGACCGAGGACTGGCAAGAGCCTTGTGGTTCCGGCACGGCCCTGTCGGGCCTTCACATCGCTGCGCGATATGAGCCTGCACCGCAAGGCCCAGGGATCAACTCCCCGCGTTGATCAGCCTTTCAGGCCTGCTGCGTCCCGCAGCACCTGTGCCTTGTCCGTCCGTTCCCAAGTGAACTCAGGCTCTTCACGGCCAAAGTGACCATAAGCGGCGGTCTTGGAGTAGATCGGACGCAGCAAGTCCAGCATCTGGATGATGCCCTTGGGACGCAAGTCGAAGTGCTCGGCCACCAAGGCCGACAGCTTGTCGTCCGAGATCACGCCCGTGCCTTCGGTGTAGACCGTGATGTTCATGGGCTTGGCCACGCCAATGGCGTAGGCCACTTGCACCTGGCACTGACGCGCCAGGCCGGCGGCCACGATGTTCTTGGCCACGTAGCGGGCGGCGTAAGCGGCTGAGCGGTCCACCTTGGAGGGGTCCTTGCCCGAGAACGCGCCACCGCCGTGAGGGCAGGCGCCACCGTAGGTGTCCACGATGATCTTGCGGCCGGTCAAGCCGCAGTCACCTTGCGGGCCCCCGATCACGAAACGACCGGTCGGGTTGACCAGGTAACGGGTGTTCTGCAGCCATTCTTTGGGCAGCACGGGCTTGATGATGTCTTCGATGACGGCCTCGATGAACTCAGGCTTCATCTTGTCGCCCAAGCTCCACTCGGGGCTGTGCTGGGTCGACAGCACCACGGTGTCAATGCTGTGGGGCTTGCCGTCCACATAACGCATGGTCACCTGGCTCTTGGCGTCTGGGCGCAAGAACGACATGCGGCCGTCCTTGCGCAATTGAGCCTGACGCTCGACCAAACGGTGGGCGTAGTAAATCGGAGCAGGCATCAGCTCGGGCGTTTCATCGCAGGCGTAGCCAAACATCAGGCCTTGGTCACCGGCGCCGATGTTCAGGTAGTCGTCCGACGCGTGGTCCACGCCCTGGGCGATGTCGTTCGATTGCTTGTCGTAGGCGACCAGCACGGCGCAACCCTTGTGGTCGATGCCGTATTCGGTGTTGTCGTAGCCGATGCGCTTGATGGTGTCGCGCGCGACCTGGATGTAATCGACGTGAGCGTTGGTTGTGATCTCGCCGGCCAGCACCACCAGACCGGTGTTGCACAGGGTTTCCGCAGCCACGCGGGACTTGGGATCTTGCTCGAAGATCGCGTCCAGGATGGCATCGGAGATCTGGTCCGCCACCTTGTCGGGATGGCCTTCAGACACGGATTCAGAGGTAAAGAGGAAGTCGTTCGCCACGTTGAGCTCCTAAGTTCAAAGTCAGTTCCAGCTGCGTCGCCGGGGCTGGAGGATTCGAACTCTCAATCAGCGGCGAACGCTTTAGCGGCATTGTTTAAAGTCGCCCCGCAAGTTGTTCTTTAACTCGGCGACAGGGTGCAGTGTAGCGAATCTACATAGGTCCCCGCGCCGCGATCTGCGAAGATGGCGGGTGATTTCCCTGCAAACCTTGTGGTGCATCAGTGGCCGGTGGCCAATTTGAGACATCCTCCGCTCTATTGCGGCTCATTCGCTAAAGTATTGAGCCTCAAGCGTGCCTTGCCAAGATTGGTCCATCAACAAATCGCAAACCAACTCCTGCCGACTCGCTCCCGTCAATTCGAGCTGGCCGACCTGGCGCCAACGTTCGTCTTTGAATGCATGGCTCAGTCGGGCCAGAACAGCCCGCTTGTAGTGAGAGTCATCGGACTGGGCCAGATGCAAGCCCTTGGTTTCCATGATCACGGCCTTGCTCAGCCCCTCTTGCTGGATCAGGCCAAAAACGAAGTCCGGATAGACCTTGTGGCGCCTCCAGCCTTGCAGTCCATACTGCGTCTTGGCGACATTACGATGCCACCATTGCACGGCCTGCTTGCCGTCCAGATAGCCTGCGAACTGCGCCTCAAAGTCATTCATGTCTGGCGTCTTCAAGGCGGGCTCCAGCAAGCTTTTGGCCACAGGCCTGGCGTCTGTGCGCTTCAGCAACTCCGGCTCGCCGGTTAAATCCAAAGTCAATTCGTGAGGCAACTCATAGTCGGTCGCATCGGCACGCAGAGCGAACTCGATGCGGCCTGACGCCACACCGACCTCGAACACGGCTTGTGCCAGGCGATCGCGCTCGGCCTCCAAGTCCACCCGCAATCGCTCGATCAGGGACGCACTAGACGCAGCCATGGCGCCTTCGTCCAACCCTTTCGCCAGCAGACGATCAACCACAGCGTTGACCCAATCCCACACCAGCCAGGCGTTGGGAGCGATGTCGAGCAAGGCCCTGACCAAGCGCGAACGGTCTAGTCGCCCCTGTTGCGCCAAGTGACTGGGGGCATCGGTCAGCGTGCTTCTGGACAGGATCGATAGGTCAATGTCAAAGCGCTCACCCAACGGCGTCTCGCTGTTGGGTGCCCACATTGCGGCCAAGGCATCCACCCGCAAATCAGCCCAATTCACGTACGCCAACACGTCGCTGTCGTAGACCAGTTCGCGGCGTCGCTGAGTGGCGTCTACGACGGTCACACGGGGCAAGAACAGACGCACCGACGACATGGCAGCCCGACGCGTGAGCTTGACCTTTTTTTCTTGTGCCGAGCTGGCATCACCACCAGACACAGTCATGGCCAGATCGCCCATGCCCTCGCCTTCCAGCGAGTTTTTGATGGCCTTAACGACATCTGCCGTTTTGGCGTCATGGCAAAGCACATAGCAGGCGTCCAGAGCCTCTCGCCCCGTCTTAGTCACATGCGGCTGCCGCAAGATGCGCCCCACCAGTTGGGTCATCGCGCCTGGGTTACGGCCCGCTGCAAGAGCACACAGCACGTAGGCAAACGGGCAATCCCAGCCCTCTTGCAAGGCCTGCTTGGTGATGATGACCCGCACCTCGCAGATGGGCGCCAGCAAGTTAATGTTCTCGGGTTGCTTGAGATCATCTTTTTCAGATGTCTTGATGGCGATCTGACGCGGGGTAAAGCCCAGTTGCAACAAGTAATCGCGTGCGTCTTCCGCATGGATGTAGCCCGCGTCGCGCAGATCGGCCCCGGTGCGTTCGACTTGCACCAGCAAGATGGGACGGATGTAGCGTGAGGTTTCGCCTTGTAGTGCCTGTGCTTCAAGCTGCAAGCTGTCCAGACGATGAACCGAGGCCGCCAGGCAACTTTGCCAGTCGCTCCAATGCTGCACATCCACATGGATAGGCAGCTTGATCATCTGAGCTTCATCCAGATCGGTGCCACGCACGTCGACCAGGATGTTCGATCCGCTGCCCTTGGCCGAACTCACACGCGGCGTGGCCGACAACTCCAGCAAGAACCCTGGGTTGAAACCATCCAAGGTTTTGAACGCGTTCTCGGAATAACCATGGTGCCCCTCATCAATCACGACCATGGGGCGTACCATGCGCATCACGTTACCCAGCGAGCTTTTGACAATGCTGCCTTTTTGAGCACGCGCGCCCTCTTGAGACTGACCAAAAGGCGTGTACACATCCAGATTGGGCACTTGCTGCAAAAGCTGCCAGTGCGCCTCGATGTCATCTTCACGCGGCAAAAAACCCAGCACATTGCCTCGGTCTCGGAAGAAGCGCAGCGTCTCCTTGCTCTGGCGTGCTGCCGATGCCAGCATCAGTACCATCACGCACAAGTGACTGTCCACATCCAATCGGGTCAAGGGCGAGGTCTTCTCCAGAATCTTGACACGCCCCGCACCTGCCACGTTCAAAATCTGACGATAGGGGTGGTCCCGGTCACTCAGGGTCTTGAGCGTCTGGCGGTAGATGGCGTCATTGGGCACCACCCACAGCACCAGGCCGGTGTGGCGCTTGAACCAGTGCGAAAACACGCTGGACACGCTCGAAGTGGCCAGCAAAGTCTTGCCACCACCCGTTGGCACCTTGAGGCAGACATTGGGAATGGCGCGGCCTGCGCCGTCAAAGCGGCTGGAGTGGGCATGATCGGCATAGCGGACTGGCAGATGCCCCGCATCCTTAAGCTGCTTCCAGGCCTCCTTGGGGTAGTCAGCCGCCTCGCGTTTGAGGTCTTCCCGCCCCTCCATCGCACGCAGAGCTTGTCGCGCAACCTCAGCCTGTTTGGCATGGGGCAACAACGCATCCAAATAGCGTTGCAACTGAGTTAGCACAGCCTCTTGAAAGCGCTTGAACTCCACACCTGTTGACACCGGCTGAGCGAAATCGGGCTGACGCGGCGCCCACAAGACCTGTCGGTCTCGCTCAATACGTTCGCGGAATTCAGGCGTCAGGCTGTCCTGCCACCAGGCGCAGTCAACCGGATAGACCATGGGCAGACACTTGAGCGCCTGCTCGAAAGCAACGACCTCGTGAACAGCCCAGTCGGGCGCATCCACAGCCAGGTCAATGTCAGAGCGCGCCCGATGATCGCCCCGCGCCCTGGAGCCAAACAACCACAGCGCACGAATGCCCGGCGTCTGCTCGCACAGATTCCGGATGGCAGCCACGCTGTGGGGCTCGATGCCATGCTCCATCTCACTCATCGGCACGCGCCTTCAAGACCATCAGCAAATCCCCCAAGACCCGCGCGCCATCTTGGCGCACAAAGGCTGCGACCTGGATGGCTGTGATTTCGTTGTAGGTGTGCGAAGTCAGGTTGCGGAATTTGCGCATCTGCCCCCAGACTGCCTCGTCGCTGATGACCCGACGCTTGAATGCCTCCGGGATGACGGAATATGCATCTTCATCCACATCCACCCCACGGATTCGCAACCAACGATAAGCGGCCTTCCAGCCAGCCTCGAAAGTGAATTCGAAACGCTGGATAACGGCGTCACGCATGAAGTCGTCTTCAGGCTGCGCCAGGGCTTCCATCAGACGCGCATGGGCGCGATCGAAATGGTCCAGTGCCAGTTTGAGGCGGTCGTCCATGGGCATCTCAACTCTCACGATACAAGGCAAAAGGCAGCGGCGCGTAGTCCATGCCGTGATCCTTGAGCTGCTT
>JAGWTE010000156.1 GCA_028869095.1 Burkholderiales bacterium | reverse complement strand
TCGCGCAAGATCTCGACACGCTCGACGGTGTCGATGTCGGAGTGCAGATAGCGAACCTTGACACCGTTGTCAGTCAGGTAGTCGGTCAGCTGCTCGGCCATGCGCTTGGTCAGGGTGGTGATCAGCACACGCTCATTGATGTCGACTCGGATGCGGATCTCTTGCAGCACATCGTCCACCTGATGGGTGGCGGGCCGCACCTCGACCACAGGGTCCAGCAAGCCGGTGGGGCGCACCACTTGCTCGACCACCTGATCGGCATGTTGCTGCTCATAGGCCGCAGGCGTGGCCGATACGAAGACGACCTGGCGCATCTTGCGCTCGAACTCTTCGAACTTGAGCGGGCGGTTGTCCATCGCAGACGGCAGGCGGAATCCGTATTCAACCAAGGTGGTCTTGCGCGATCGGTCGCCGTTGTACATGGCGCCCAACTGGCCGATCATCACGTGGCTTTCGTCTAGGAACATGAGCGAGTCCGATGGCATGTAGTCCACCAGCGTGGGCGGTGGGTCGCCCGGCTTGGCGCCTGACAAATGGCGGGTGTAGTTTTCAATGCCCTTGCAGTGCCCGACCTCTTGCAGCATCTCCAAGTCGAACCGGGTGCGCTGCTCCAGCCGCTGGGCCTCGACCAGCTTGCCATCGCCCACCAGTTGCTTGACCCGTTCGTTGAGCTCTTGCTTGATGGCCTCGATGGCCACCAGCACCCGCTCGCGCGGGGTCACGTAATGGCTGGATGGGTAGATGGTGAACCGCGTGATCTTTTGCTGGATGCGGCCCGTGAGCGGGTCGAACAACTGGATGGAGTCGATCTCGTCATCAAACAACTCGATGCGCACGGCCAGCTCGCTGTGTTCGGCCGGGAACACGTCAATCGTGTCGCCCCGTACGCGAAACACGCCTCGGCTGAAGTCCGCATCGTTGCGCTTGTATTGCATGCGGATCAACTGCGCAATCACGTCGCGCTGCCCGATCTTGTCGCCCACACGGGCCAGCAAGACCATCTGCATATAGTCCTCAGGCTTACCAATACCGTAGATGGCCGACACGGTGGCGACGATGACTACGTCGCGACGCTCCAGCAGGCTCTTGGTCGCGCTCAGCCGCATCTGCTCGATGGCCTCGTTGATCGCGCTGTCTTTTTCGATGAACAGGTCGCGCTGGGGCACATAGGCCTCAGGCTGGTAGTAGTCGTAGTAGCTGACGAAGTATTCGACCGCATTGTTGGGGAAGAACTCGCGGAACTCGGCATACAACTGCGCCGCCAGGGTCTTGTTGGGCGCGAACACAATGGCCGGGCGCCCCAGGCGGGCAATGGTGTTGGCCATGGTGAAGGTTTTGCCCGAGCCCGTCACGCCCAGCAGGGTCTGGTAGACCAGGCCGTCTTGCACCCCTTCCACCAGTTGCGCGATGGCCGTGGGCTGGTCGCCCGCAGGGGGATAAGGCTGAAACAACTCGAACGGCGAGTCGGGAAAACTCACGAAATGCCCGCCGGATTCCGTTGGCGGCGCGTCAAGAGGAGCCGGAATCGGTGAAGTTAAACCAATCAAATCTGACATGAAGGGGCGCGGCGGGATAAAATAAAGGGTTTGCCCGAGTGACCGAACTGGCGTCAACCAAAAGTGCGACCAGCGTCCACTCGGAGCGTGATTGCTTTTCAGCTTATCCCAACCCACCGGAGACTGCTTGCATGGCCTCTTTGTTTGCCGCCGTTGAAATGGCCCCCCGCGACCCGATTCTGGGCCTGAACGAACAATTCAATGCCGACACCAACCCCAACAAGGTGAACCTGGGCGTGGGTGTGTACACCGACGACCAAGGCAAGCTGCCTCTGCTCAAGTGCGTGGCCGCTGCTGAAAAGCAGATGATGGAAGCCCCCAAGGCGCGCGGCTACTTGCCCATCGACGGCATCGTGGCCTATGACAAGGCCGTGCAAGGCCTGGTGTTCGGTGCCGAGCACCCCGCCGTCAAGGGCGGCCGCATCGCCACGGCTCAAGCCATCGGCGGCACCGGCGGCCTGAAGCTGGGCGCGGACTTCCTCAAGCGCCTGAACCCGAATGCCCAAGTCCTGATCTCGGACCCCAGCTGGGAAAACCACCGTGCCCTGTTTGAGTCGGCCGGCTTCCCTGTGGACGTCTACCCCTACTACGACGCCGCCAACCGCGGCATCAACTTCGAGGGCATGATCGCCAAGTTGAAGGCCTCGCCCGCTGGCACCATCGTGTTGCTGCACGCTTGCTGCCACAACCCCACCGGTTACGACCTGACTGACGCCCAGTGGGACGACGTCATTGCCACCATCAAGGCCCAAGGCCTGGTGCCCTTCCTGGACATGGCCTACCAGGGCTTTGGCAATGGCATCGCTGAAGACGGCAAGACCATCATCAAGTTCCTGGATGCCGGCCTGAGCTTCTTCGTGTCCACCAGCTTCTCCAAGAGCTTCTCGCTGTACGGCGAGCGCGTGGGTGCGGTCAGCATCGTCAGCGAAACCGCTGAAGAATCTGCTCGCGTGCTGAGCCAGCTCAAGCGCGTCATCCGCACCAACTACTCCAACCCACCCACACACGGCGCCCAAGTGGTCGCCACCGTGCTGACCAGCCCCGAGCTGCGCAAGATGTGGGAAGACGAGCTGGCCGAGATGCGTGACCGCATCAAGCTGATGCGCACGGCACTGGTCAATGAGTTGACCGCCGCGGGCGTGCAAGGCGACCTGGGCTACATCACCCGCCAAAAGGGCATGTTCAGCTACTCCGGCTTGAACGCCACCCAAATGCAGCGCCTGCGTTCTGAATTCGGCATCTACGGCGTCGACTCCGGCCGCATCTGCGTGGCCGCATTGAACACCGGCAACATCAAGGCCGTGGCCGCTGCGATCAAAGCCGTGATGTGATCACAGGCGTAGTCGCATTTGCGCGACAACCTGACCTAGCTTAAGAAAAGGGCCTTCGGGCCCTTTTTCCTTTTCTCGGCAGCAACTTAACGGATGACGTTCAGTGCGTCACACCCACAAATGTCAGGAATTACCTAGACAAACTGGCGTTGTTGATCGGTTGATCCCGTTCAGACAGATGCAAAGATGGTGAAAGTCATTTATGCTGCACTGCACAAAGCCAAAAACCGTGGCTTGTGTGGAACGCGCCAGACATTCGAACCCAAAAGGTCACACCATGCTTTATCAGATCTACGAAACCAATCGCTCCTGGCTCAGTCCCTTCTCTGAATTTGCCAGCGCAGCATCCAAGCTGTACAGCCATCCCCTGTCGCCCATGGCCCAGTTGCCTCAGGCACACCGCGTCGCGGCCGGTTTCGACTTGATGCACCGCCTGACCAAGGAATACGAAAAGCCCTCTTTCGATATCCATGAGGTCAAAGTCGGCGACACCGAAATCGTGATCCAGGAACAGGTCGTTGAAGAAAAACCCTTCTGCCGCCTGATCCGTTTCAAGCGCTTCACCGACGACGCAGAGATCCTGACCCAAATGCGTGACCAGCCCTCGGTGCTTGTCGTCGCCCCCCTGTCCGGCCACCACGCCACCCTGTTGCGCGACACCGTGCGCACCTTGCTGCACGACCACAAGGTCTACATCACCGAGTGGATCGATGCCCGCATGGTGCCCGTGGAAGAAGGCTCCTTCCACCTCGATGACTATGTCAACTACGTGCAGGACTTCATCCGCACCGTGGGCCCCAATGTGCACGTCATTTCGGTGTGCCAGCCCACCGTGCCCGTGCTGGCAGCCGTGTCCTTGATGGCCAGCCGTGGCGAAAAGACCCCGCTGACCATGACCATGATGGGCGGCCCCATCGACGCCCGCAAATCGCCAACCGCCGTGAACAACCTGGCCATGAACAAGGCCTACGAGTGGTTTGAGGCCAACGTGATCTACCGCGTGCCACCGAACTACCCCGGTGCCACCCGTCGCGTGTACCCCGGCTTCTTGCAGCACACCGGCTTCGTGGCCATGAACCCCGACCGCCACGCCACCTCGCACTACGACTACTTCCTGGACCTGGTCCGCGGTGACGGCGACAGCGCCGACGCCCACCGCCAGTTCTATGACGAGTACAACGCCGTGCTGGACTTGCCCGCCGATTACTACCTGGACACCATCAAGACCGTGTTCCAGGACTTTGCCCTGGTCAACGGCACCTGGGAGGTGCGCAACCCCGAAGGCGAACCGGAACTGGTCTGCCCTCAGGACATCAAGACCACCGCCCTGCTGACGGTCGAGGGCGAGTTGGACGACATCTCCGGCGCAGGCCAGACCGAAGCCGCTCACGACCTGTGCACCGGCATCCCCAAGGGACGCCACCAGCACTACATCGTCAAGGGTGCGGGTCACTACGGCATCTTCTCGGGCCGTCGCTGGCGCGAAATGGCCTATCCGGAAATCAAGGCCTTCATCTACGCGCACAACGAATTGGCTCGCGTGTCGGCCAAATCGGCTGGCAAGCTGCCTGCGCCGACCAAGACCTCGTCCAAGGCCAAATAAGGCTGAGAGGAAAAGAGAAGGTTGTAGACTGCGGCGCCTATGTTGGACGCCGACCAGATCAACCTTCTCTTGCCGCAAACGCAGTGCACGCGCTGCGGCTACCCCGATTGCGCCAGCTACGCTCAGGCCATTGCCCGAGGCGAAGCCGGCATCAATCAATGCCCGCCGGGAGGCGACGAAGGCATTGCCCGACTGGCAGCGGCCACTGGCCAGCCCATCATCCCCTTGAGTCCCGAACACGGTGCCGAAGGCCCCCGCTTTCTGGCCGTGATCGACGAAGCCTGGTGCATCGGCTGTACCTTGTGCATCAAGGCCTGCCCGGTCGACTGCATCATCGGTGCCCCCAAACACATGCACACCGTGGTCGAAGACCAATGCACCGGTTGCGAGTTGTGCATCCCGGTTTGCCCAGTCGATTGCATCTCTTTGGTGCCCGCTGACACGGCCGAGCCCGCCCCCACCCCCGCCCCCACTGCATGGGCCGCCTGGAGCCAGGCCCAAGCCGACGAGGCCCGCGACCGCCATGCGTTTCGCACCATCCGCATCGCCCAGGCCAAGGCCGACAACGATGCGCGCCTGCAAGCCAAAGCCGAGCACAAACTGGCCAACCTGGAGCAAGCCTCGCGCTTGACCGATCCGCAGCAGTTGGACCAAAAACGGGCCGTGATTGAGGCCGCCCTGGCTCGCGCTCGGGCACGGCGCCAGCAAACTGAAGGTTAAACGCGACAAATCGTCTCTTTTCCAACAATCAGCCGCCGGCGATCCCCCGTGTAATCCCGCGATCGGGGGTCATTCGCCTGTCATGCTTGGCCCGCAAAATGCATGCTCATGGTGTGGGTGGCGCTCAAGGCGCCAGAGCTCACGAGATGGAGTTTCGCCATGCGCGCTTTGATGAATTTAGCGATTGAACCTGCCCTGCGTCTGTTTGAAGTCTCTGCGATGGTCATGATTGATCCGTCGCAGCAGGCTGTGAAACGTGTCTTGAAAGTGATGGCAGAGACGCCGCTGGGTGCCATCCAGATCGTGCGTGATCGCTATCCAAAGTCACGCTCACACGCTGTGCTGTCCAGCCACATCTTGCCGGCGTTTGCGGCCTGAAGGGCCGACTGATTGACTGGGGGCATGTTTCGGTGCATTTGATTTTTCAGTGCACTTGAAGTTCGGCCCGTCGACCTGATTTATCCTGTGGTTCGCACCGCACGTCAGTGCGAAGTCACTTGAAAGGACGACGATGACCGTTGCTGCTTCTTTGCGTACCCGCTTGGCGACCGCCGCTTTGGTCGGTGCCGCTGCGGCTTCTCTGACCGGCTGTGGCTACAACGACTTCCAGCGCCTGGACGAGCAAAACAAGGCGGCCTGGTCTGAAGTCCTGAACCAATACCAGCGCCGCGCCGACCTGGTCCCCAACATCGTGGCCACCGTCAAAGGCGAGGCCGCCTTTGAGCAAGACACCTTGACCAAGGTAATCGAGGCCCGCTCCAAGGCCACCAGCATTCAGGCTACGCCCGAGTTGGTCAACAACCCGCAAGCCTTCCAAAAATTCCAGCAGGCCCAAGGCGAGCTCACGGGCGCACTGTCGCGCCTGATGGTGGTCAGTGAGAACTACCCCAACCTCAAGGCCAACCAAGGCTTCCAAGACCTGCGCGTGCAACTGGAAGGCACCGAGAACCGCATCACCGTGGCCCGCAACCGGTACATCAAAACGGTGCAGGACTACAACGTGCTGGCGCGCAGCTTCCCGACCAATCTGACGGCCATGATGTTCAGCTACCAACCCAAGCAGAACTTCAGTGTGCAGAACGAAGCGCAGATTTCGACCCCACCCACGGTGGACTTCGGCAAGAAGTAAATCATGACGCGCGCCATGCGGCTGATGCTGGTGGCCTGGCTGGGCATCTTGGCCTGGCTGTGTCCGGCGTGGGTGGGTGCGCAAGATCTGCAAGCCATTCCTGCGCTAACCGGACATGTGATCGATCAGACCAGCACGCTGTCGTCCGACCAAGTGCAAGCGCTGGAAGCCAAGCTCACGGAGGTCGAACAGCGGCTGGGCTCGCAGATCGTGGTCCTGCTGGTCAACACCACGCAGCCCGAGGACATCGCAGCCTATGGCCAGCGCGTGGGCGACCAGTGGAAGATCGGCCGCAAGGATGTGGGCGATGGCCTGATCGTGCTGGTCGCCAAACAGGATCGGCGCGTGCGCATTGAAGTGGCCAAGGCCCTGGAGGGCGCCATTCCCGATCTGGCGGCCAAGCGCATCATCGACAGCGTGATCACGCCCGCCTTCAAAGCCGGTGATTTTGCGGGTGGACTCAGCACGGCCGTGGATCACTTGGCGGCACGCATTCAGGGCGAGGCCCTGCCCTTGCCCACCCAAGGCGAGTCACGTCAAAGTCGGTCGCGAGGCATCAGCTGGGACCAGCTTCTGGTGTTTGGCTTGATCGGCGTGCCCATGATCAGCGGCTTCCTCAGCGCCATCATGGGACGCAAACTGGGTTCCGCCGTCACCGGCCTGCTGGGCGCAGGCCTGGTTTGGCTGATCACCAGCAGTGTCTTGCTGGCCATCGTGGGCTGGCTGCTGGCCTTCATCCTGTCCCTGGCCTTTGGCAACGGTGGCCGTGGGGGTGGTTGGGGCGGCCCGCCGATGGGGGGCGGCTGGGGCGGCGGCGGTGGCTGGGGCGGCGGTGGCTGGGGCGGAGGTTCCG
>JAGWTE010000155.1 GCA_028869095.1 Burkholderiales bacterium | reverse complement strand
TGGAGCGGGTGATGGGAATCGAACCCACGTATCAAGCTTGGGAAGCTGGCGTTCTACCATTGAACTACACCCGCTCAATGGGTGTTTTGCCACTGCAGTGCAACTCAGGGCAGCCGCAATTCTAACGCGTGTTCCAGCCCGTGCTTCAGGCAGCGCGCTGGCGACGTGCGATTACCGCCACGCCCACCAGGCCCAGAGCCATCAAGACCCAAGTTGACGGCTCAGGCACAGCAGGCATATTGGCGACCGTGAAGGGCTTGTCCGACACCGGGGGAAGGCGCAATGCCCCTTTGATGTCGATGTTGATCGTGCCAAAGTCCAGCGTGGTCAAGGGGGCTTGCAGGACGCGGCTCAAATTCAAGGCCGACGCAAAAGCAGTCAGTCCTTCTGACGTCAGCACCAAATGATTGAGCTGCTCGGTCATGTTCAAAGTCCAACCACTCAGACCGATGTGAAGAGGCGATGCCACGTCAAAGTCGTAAATGGAGACACCTTTGGTGGTGATGCCATTGGTGATGATGTCGGCTTTGACCTTTTCGTTGTTGAAATCGATCTGGAAATTAGCCAAGGCCAGGCTTCGCGCGCCACGCGTGATCAACAGGGCCGAGCCCATGGACTCGCCCGACACGGGCGTCAGTGACGGTGGGAACAGGCCAATCGACACGTCCACCTTGGTCACAGGCAGATCAAATGCTTGCGTGGCACTGGCCACGGCAAACGAGTTTCCCAGCGGGGAAATGGTGGTCCGCGCCGCTGCCAGCGAATCGACCGCATCCTGGGAAAAGTTGAACACCGCGTCGGCTTGCACGAACGTGGTGGGCAAAGTCAAAGCCGATGCGCCAGTGGATACACACCCTGCACACACAGCCAACACGGCAAAACCGAGCTTGCTCGACAACACCTTCAACATGCCCCGCCCCTACTCATGATCGATTAATGGATGTCCAAATGATGCCGACAAAGCCGTTCAAACTGCACGAAAAACCCCCAGGGTTCACCCGAACAAGCCCGCAAAAAGGATGAATGCACGACCACATAGCGCCCTCATTTAAGGGGGCGTGATATAGGGATCATCCGCCCCTTCAAGCAAGGGGTGCCAAGACACGCGACAATCACGCCCCATGCCGACCTCTCAAGCCCCCCAATCTCCGCAGTCGTCCCAAGAGGACACTTCTGACACCTCTTCCACGCAGCCGTCGACCGAGTCGGGCAAGCCGGAACACCCTCGCACCATTCGCAGCTATGTCATGCGCGCCGGGCGCACGACCGAAGGCCAGGCCCGCGCTTTGGCCGAACTGGGGCCGCTGTACCGCCTGCCCTACCAAACGACGCCACTGGACACCACCGCCGCGTTTGGCCGCCAGGCGCCCGTGGTGCTGGAAATCGGTTTTGGTATGGGTGACGCCACAGCCAAGATCGCACAGACACTCGCTGAAACCGACTTCATCGGTTGTGAAGTGCATGAGCCCGGCGTGGGTGCCCTGCTCAAACACATCGGCGAAATGGGTTTGACCAACCTGCGCATCGTGCAGCACGACGCCGTGGAAGTGCTGGACCAGATGATCGCCCCACAGTCCTTGGCGGGCGTGCACATCTTCTTCCCCGATCCCTGGCACAAGACGCGCCACAACAAGCGCCGTTTGATTCAAGCCCCCCTGGTGGCCAAACTGGTGACCCGACTGGCTCCCGGTGGCTACATCCATTGCGCCACCGACTGGGAGCCCTATGCCCACCAGATGCTGGAAGTGCTGAGCGCCAACCCCGATCTGGTCAACACGGCCAGCGGCTTTGCGGACAAGCCCGCGTACCGCCCCCTGACCAAGTTTGAGAACCGCGGCCTGCGACTGGGCCACGGCGTGTGGGACCTCGTGTTCAAGAAACGCTAAACCACTCAGGACACAAGGGGCTCACGGCCCAAGGGGAACAAAGAGGCGCCAAAGAGAAAGCAAAGGGACGCAAAGAGGGAGAAAAGCCCTGAATTGCGCCCCACTCCCTCTGGACGCCAACGGCGCGAGGCGCTAGGCTTTTCTCCAGTCACAGACTGGAGTCCGCCGTGAATGCACCGCATCTTCAAGTCCACCAGATTGATGACGCCGACCACCTGCCCCTGCCCTGGGCAGACGAAGACGCCGTGGTCGCACAGCTGGCCGCCGTTGGCTTGCATGAAGCCGACTGGCCCCTGATCAAAACCCGCTGCGCCCCGTGGGTGCAATCTGTCCGGCAAGCCCCCGCCGCGTTCTGGGCCTTGGAATCGCTGCTCCAGGCCTTCCCCCTGTCCAGCCATGAGGGCCTGGCCTTGATGCGGCTGGCCGAAGCCCTCTTGCGTGTACCTGACCACGACACGCTGGCCCAACTGCTGTCGGATCAACTCCATCACGCTGACTTCAGCCATCACCAAAGCGCCGCTTCTGCGCCGGCCCATCCGCTCATGGAAGGCCTCAGCGCCAAGCTGCTGCATGTGGCCGCGCAAGTGATGCAGGGCGACGAGGCCAGCTTCCTGCAACGCCTCAGCCAGCGTACCGTCGTGTCGGCCACCCTGCGGGCCCTGCAATTGCTGGGACAACAATTTGTGCTGGGCCAAAGCATTGAAGAGGCCATCAACCAGGCGCAGGACCAGACCACACGCGACGCCAACGTCCAAAACACCACGGCCTGGAGCTTTGACATGCTGGGCGAAGGCGCCCGCACCTGGGAAGATGCCGACCGTTACCTGAACGCCTACCGTCATGCCCTGAGCACCATTGGCGACACCGAGTGGTACACGCCGGGGCCGCGTCACCTGCACCACCGTCCCGGACTGTCCATCAAGCTGTCGGCCCTGCACCCCCGCTTTGAAGCCCATCGTCGTGCCCAAGTGCTGCAAGACCTGATGCCGCGCCTGATGCCACTGGTCTTGCAGGCGGCCGAGCAAGACATCGTCCTGACCATCGATGCCGAAGAGTCCCATCGGCTGGAGTTGCAACTGGCCGTGATGCGCGAACTCGTCGGGGGCTTGCACATTCACACGCATGTCAAGCACTGGGATGGACTGGGGTTGGCCATCCAGGCGTATCAGCACCGGGCCATGGCCATGATTGATGGCATCGTCGAGTTGGCAGACAAGCACCAGCGCCGCCTGACCATCCGCCTGGTCAAAGGCGCCTATTGGGATGCAGAAATCAAACGGGCCCAAGAGTTGGGCCTACCCGGCTACCCCGTCTTCACCCGCAAAGCCCACACCGACCTGTCCTACCTGGCTTGCGCCAAGCACCTGCTGCAACACACCAACTGGATCTTTCCGCAGTTTGCGACCCACAACGCGGCTTCGATCGCCGCGGTGTTGCATCTGTGCGAGCAAGCCCAAGTGCCCGTCAATGCGTTCGAGTTCCAACGCTTGCATGGCATGGGTGAGCGCATCTACCAAGCCATGCGCAACGCCGAAGCCACCCCTCCCACCGTTCGGGTCTACGCCCCCGTGGGACAGCACCGCGACCTGCTGGCCTACCTCGTGCGGCGTCTGCTGGAAAACGGTGCCAATGCGTCCTTTGTCCACCAACTGGCCGACCCGTCCGTGTCGGTGGACACCTTGTTGATGTCGCCCTCGCACATGGCCCATCGACATGCCGAGCACGCCCCACACCCCATCCCCTTGCCGCGCGAGCTCTATGGTGATGCCCGGCCCAATGCCCTGGGACTGGATCTGAGCACCCAGGCCCACCGCGAAGTGATCGAGCAGGCGGCCCAAGCACAGACAAGGTCTGCTGAGAGAACTTCTGCCCTCGCATCATCGACCCGCCGTGACGCCCTGGCCACCATGCAGACCCTGCACCAAGCCTGGCCCGCCTGGGAGGCCACGCCCTTGAGTACCCGCTGCCAGTCACTGCTGCGCGCCGCCGAATTACTGGAATACAACCTGGCCTCCTGGGTGGCCGACCTGGTGGCAGAGGCCCAAAAAACCCCGGCAGACGCCATCGCTGAAGTGCGCGAAACCATCGACTATGCGCGCTACTACGTCCAGCAAGCTCAACACAGCCTGCAATCCCTGACCTTGCCCGGCCCGACCGGCGAGCGCAATGAATGGCGCACCAGAGGGCGTGGCGTGTTCGTCTGCATCGCACCGTGGAACTTCCCGCTCGCGATTTTCGGCGGCCAGGTGATGGCCGCGCTGCTTGCGGGCAACACCGTGGCGGCCAAGCCCGCAGATCAAACCCCAAGGGTAGGAAACCGCTTCATCGCCCTCTTGCATGAATGCGGAATCCCCAGCAATGTCGTTCAATGCGTGATGGGATCGGGCGCTGAGGTGGGCGCCGCACTGATCGACAGCCCTCACTGTGCGGGCGTGGCCTTCACTGGATCGGTCGCCACGGCCAAGCGCATCCAACGACAAATGGCCCTGGCCGAACACCCCATCGTGCCCTTGATTGCCGAAACGGGTGGACTCAATGCCATGGTGGTCGACAGCACTGCGTTGCCTGAGCAGGTGGTGGACGCCGTCGTCCTCAGCGCCTTTGGCAGTGCGGGCCAGCGCTGCTCGGCCCTGCGTTTGCTGTGCGTGCACGAAGCCATTGCCGACACCCTGGAGCACATGCTCGCTGGGGCCATGGCCACGCTGGCGGTAGGTCACCCGGCGGACTGGGCCACCGATGTGGGCCCAGTGATTGACCCCGCCGCCCAAAGCCGCTTGCAGACGCACCTCCACAATCTGGCCCAGATGGCATTGGACGCCAGCACCGGGGTGCGCTTGATTGCCCAAACACCCGCCCCCACACAAGCCGCAGAAGGCCTGTCTTATGTGGCCCCGACAGCCTATGCACTTCAAGAGGTCCAGCAATTGACAGCCGAGCACTTCGGCCCCGTCTTGCACGTGGTGCGCTGGGGCCCGGGTACGGCTGCGCCCGATCTGGACAGCCTGATGGCCCAGATCAACGCAACGGGATTTGGCCTGACCTTTGGCCTGCACACACGCATGGACCAACGTGCAGCGCACGTGGCGCATCTGGCACGGGCTGGCAATGTCTATGTGAATCGGGGGATGACCGGCGCCGTGGTGGGCGTGCAGCCCTTTGGCGGATCAGGTTGGAGCGGCACCGGCCCCAAGGCCGGCGGTCCACACTATTTGCTGCGTTTTGTGACCGAGCAGGTCGTGTCGGTCAACACCGCAGCAGCCGGAGGCAATGCCGCTTTGCTGACCGACGGGTCCAGCTGAATGCCAACTGAACGATCAGACGATCAGTTGCCGCCGCTGAACTTGTAGTCCGTCTTGGCCTTGGTCTTCAGGTCTTCGCGGAACTTCTGCAGCTTGGCTTGATTGTTGTGCTGAATGATCTGGGCCTTGACTTCTTCAAACGCAGGGAACTGGGCCGAGCGAACGTCTTCCAGCTCGATGATGTGATAGCCGAACTGCGACTTCACAGGCTCTTGCGTGTACTTGCCCTTTTCCAACTGGGTCAGCGCCTTGGAGAACTCAGGCACGTAGTTGTCGGGGTTGGCCCAATCCAGATCGCCACCGTTTTCGGCAGAACCTGGGTCCTTGGAGTTCTTCTTGGCCAGCTCGTCAAACTTGGCACCCTTGTTCAATTGGGCGATCAGGTCCTTGGCTTGCTCTTCGGTCTCAACCAGGATGTGGCGAGCATGGTATTCCTTGTCACCCTTGCCGGCCTTGAACTTGTCGTACTCGGCACGGGCTTCGGCTTCGGTCGTGCCGTTCTTCTTTTCGAAGTCGGCAAACAGCGAGCGAATCAGGATGGACTGACGTGCAAACTCCATTTGAGTCTTGTAGTCAGCAGCCGTTTGCAAGCCGCGCTTTTCAGCTTCTTGCACAAAGATCTCGCGCAGGACGACTTCGTCCTTGACCTTCTGGACCAGGTCCGGGGTCTTTTCCTGAGCTTGGCCTTGACCCTTGCTTTGCTTCAAGATCTGGTCGACCATGGCATCCACGCGGGCTTTGGGCACGCCTTTGCCGTTGACCAAGGCGACGTTTTGAGCCAACACCAAGGGTGCAGCCAGCGACAGCGAAGCGGCCAGCACGGCAGCCTGGGCGATACGAGAGGTCTTCATGATGAGCAGAAAAACTTTCTAGTAAATGGGATCAGATAGGCTCAGCTTTGATCGCCAGAGCGTGAATGCCCTGTGGAATCAAATCGCGCAGAGCATCATACACAAGGCGATGTCGCTGAACGTGTGACAGCCCCGTGAAACATGCTGCGCGAATCGTGACAGTGAAGTGCTTGCCAGACTTGGCGCCTTCGTGCCCGGCATGCAGGTGGCTGTCGTCGTCCACGACCAAAGAAGCGGGTTGCAATGCGGCTTGCAGCGCGGCATGGAGTTGCTCTGCCGACGGGAAGGAATGAGTCATGTTGGACGCTTTTCAGAAAATAGGCTGGATGGGCTTGAATCGATCAGGACGACTGACCGCTGGCAGCCGGCTGCATGTGTTTACTTAAGTAAACGCCTTGAATCAGGGTAAACGCGAAAGTCAGGCCCAAGCTGCCCCACATCTTGAAGGTCACCCACAGATCGGTCGAGTAGGTGAACGCGATGTACAAGTTCAACACGCCCATGCCAAACAAGAAGGCCACCCAGGCCCAGGTCAGGCGGCGCCAGACGGATTCAGGTGCATCGATCTGACCGCCCATCATCTGCGACAACACGTCGCGCTTCATGATCACTTCGCTGACCAGCAGGCCGGCCCCCATCAGCCAGTAAATGATGGTGGGCTTCCATTTGATGAACAACTCGCTGTGGAACCACAGGGTCAAGCCGCCCAGCACCACCACCACGGCCAAACCTGCCCAGAGCATCTTGTCCACGTGCTTGCGCATGGCTTTCAAGGTCACGATCTGGGCCAGTGTGCCCACGATCACCACCACGGTGGCCAACAAGACCGGCGCCTCGGTTTGCCCCACCACGCCGCCCGACACCAGGAAGCCCAGGTGGCGGGTCATCCAATCGGCGACCAGGGCCTTGTGCCCCTCCGCCCATTTGAAGCTGACAAAAAACAAAAAGATGGGCAGAAGGTCAAACAGGAATTTCATGACAAGGCCAATGGCTCAGGTTTCTCGCGGCTTGAAGTCTAGCGCGGCCGAGTTGATGCAAAAACGCTCACCGGTGGGTTGTGGACCATCGTCAAACACATGCCCCAAGTGTGCGCCACAGTTTTGACACCTCACCTCGACCCGGATCATGCCGTGGCTGGTGTCGCGAACCCGTTCGATCAC
>JAGWTE010000154.1 GCA_028869095.1 Burkholderiales bacterium | reverse complement strand
GTGTTTTGGACACTTGCCCACGGTGTTTGTGCCGGGCGGGCCCATGGGCTCGGGCTTGTCCAATGAAGACAAAGCCAAGGTGCGCCAACGCTACGCGGCGGGCGAAATTGGCAAAGACGCCTTGCTGCAAGCCGAAGAAAAGGCCTATCACGGCGCCGGCACCTGCACCTTTTATGGGACGGCCAACAGCAACCAGATGCTGATGGAAGTGATGGGGCTGCACCTGCCCGGATCGGCCTTTGTCCACCCCGGCACCCCCTTGCGCGAAGCCTTGACACGACAGGCAGCCCGCCAGGTGGCCAGCCTGACGCAGCAAGGTCCGCACTACACGCCTGTTGGCCGTGTCATCGATGAACAAGCCATCGTCAACGGCATCGTGGGCTTGCTGGCCACTGGCGGCTCTACCAACCACACACTGCATCTGGTCGCCATCGCCCGCGCGGCCGGTATCCTGATCAACTGGGACGACTTCGATGCGCTGTCCGCCATCGTCCCCCTGCTGGCCAAGGTCTACCCCAATGGCAGCGCGGACGTGAACGCCTTTCACGCCGCAGGAGGCATGGGCTTTTTGATCCGCGAATTGCTCGACGCCGGTCTGTTGCATGAACAGGTCCAGACCGTGATGGGGCCCGGGCTGCGCCGCTATACCCAACGCCCCACCCTGGAAGAGGGCCTGCTGGCCTGGCAAGCCACACCAGCTACCAGTGGCGACCCGCATGTCCTCACCACCACGTCAGCCCCTTTCGCACCCGATGGGGGCTTGAAGGTGCTGCAAGGCAACCTGGGGCGCGCGGTGATCAAGGTGTCCGCCGTCAAGCCCGCCAACCGCGTGGTGCAGGCACCTGCCGTGGTCTTTGACCAGCAAGAGGACTTGATTGCTGCCTACAAACGGGGCGAGTTGAACCGCAACTTCGTGGCCGTGGTGCGCTTTCAAGGCCCGCGCGCCAACGGCATGCCCGAACTGCATGCCCTCACCCCCACGCTGGCCAACCTGCAAGACCAGGGGTTCCAGGTGGCCCTGGTGACCGATGGCCGCATGTCAGGCGCCAGCGGCAAAGTCCCCGCAGCCATCCATGTCACGCCGGAAGTCACCGCGGGCGGCCCGCTGGGCAAGGTGCGCGATGGCGATGTGATCCAACTGGACGCCCTCACCGGCCAGTTGCAAGCCCTGGTGCCCGAAGCGCAATGGCAGGCTCGCAGCGTGGCCACCGCCGACCTGCATGCCAACCACACCGGCATGGGCCGCGAGCTGTTTGGCAGCATGCGCCAGAACGTAACCGGTGCCGAACAAGGCGCCATGACATTTGGCCTGCCCACCGATTGAAACCGATCCCCACCATGAGCAATAAAAACCACCTGCTGCGCCCCACGCTGGACCTCAGCCCCGTGATCCCGGTGCTGGTCATCGAACGCACCGAAGATGCCCTGCCCATCGCCCAGGCGCTCGTCAATGGCGGCCTGCGCGTGCTGGAGATCACCCTGCGCACGGCCAACGCCCTGGACGTCATCAAAGAAATCAGCCGCAACCTGCCCGAGGCCGTGGTGGCCGCCGGCACCGTGACCACGCCCAAGCAGTGGCACGCGGCGGCCCAGGCCGGCGCTCAATTTGTGGTGTCCCCTGGTTTGACACCCGCGCTGGCGCAAGAAGCGGCCCAAGCACCGGTGCCTTTGTTGCCGGGCGTTGCCACGGCTTCCGAGTTGATGATCGCCATGGATTCCGGCTTTGAATGCTTCAAGTTCTTCCCGGCCCAACAGGCCGGTGGCACCGGCATGCTCAAAGCCTGGCACGGGCCCTTTCCTGATGCCGTGTTCTGCCCCACAGGCGGCATCACGATTGACACGGCCGAGTCATTTCTGGCCCTACCCAATGTGGCCTGCGTTGGTGGATCCTGGCTGGCGCCCGCACAGAGGGTCCACACCCAAAACTGGGCCGGCTTGACAGATTTGGCCCGCCAAGCCGCCAGCCTGAAGGGCACGCTGACTACCTGAAAACTGACCCCTCGCCAGGGTAATACTTCTTTTTGCAGTGCAGCAAGCGTGAGGAATACACAGAAGCAAGAAATACCTTTAAAAAGGCTGTCAAAACAATCAAAACACACAAACCAAACTGGGCATGATGGGGGTGGGTACAGACACCCATTGCTGGCTGTAGAGCAGAGACCATCATGCTGACCGCATACACCAACGCCGAGGACACCTTCGAGCTCACCGAAGCCGTGGGCCATGCCATGGCGCAATGGCGTTCAGCGTCGCCCACAGCAGACAGCTCGGCAGACCTCGCTCCCAGCCTGCTGGAACTCTTGCAACTGCTTGGCGATCCAGGCTCACCAGAGCCATCTGAAAGCGAGGGCGAACTCGCTCAGCGCTACGAACAACGCCTCGTGCGCTGGCTGACGCCTCACTTGCGCCTGATTCAGAAACAGCAGGCCCGCACCGCCAAGCTCCTGGCCGTTGAGCCCCCCAAACTGACCTTGGACCAAGCCCCCGTGGCCATGGCTTTGTGCGACATCACAGGCTATGTGCGCTGGGCCAACCGCTCCATGGAAGCCTTGCTACTGGGGATGCCCGCAGCCAGTTTGCGGCAACTGGTCGACCTGGACACGAGTCGCCCGGCCTGCCATGCCTTGCGCATTGGTGACCGCACCCACGAGTTGATCGCCCTCAACGTGCCTGCGCTGGGCCCCACCAATGTGGCGTTGCTGGCCAAACCGGGTAGCGTGAAAGCGGTATGCCCCGCCACCGCACGCGCACGGCTGGCCGATCAAACCGTGCAGATAGATGGGCTCCGCGTGGGCTACAACGAGTATGGTCCAGCCGAGGGCCAACCCGTCCTGTTCATGCACAACTGGTCAGGCTCACGGCTGCAGGTGCCACTGGACAACGATTGCCTGCAGACGCATGGCATCCGCCTGATCGTGCCCGACCAACCCGGCCATGGGCTGTCCTCGCCACTCCCGAATCCAAAAGGGCAAGACGCGCTGACCCAATGGCCCCGGCTGGTCGAACAACTGGCCGATGCACTGGGCTTGACTCAATTTGCCATCATGGGCCATTGCAGCGGGGCCATCCAGGCGCTGGCTTGTGCCAAGGCCCTGCCTCGCCGCATCACCCGCGTGGTGCTGATCTCGCCCTTTGCGCCCATTCGCAATTTGGCTGACATGGCCAGCCTGCAAGCCTCAGGCCGTTTGATGCACAACCAGAGCGGCAAACTGCCCGACGTCAAATTGCCGCTCATGCAACTGTGGCTGGGGCAGATGCGCCAACAAGTAGGGCAGTGCCGCGACCACTTCCTGGTCGACCTGGCCTTGCGCGATCACGCGATCACAGCCAGCGCAGCCCAACAGGCGCAGCACACACGCAGCTTTGTCGAGGCCATCCACCAAAGCGATGAAGCCCCCTTGAGCGGACTGCGCCTGATCGCCAGCGACTGGTCACGTCTGCTGGACATCCGTCAGCCCGTCACCATCTGGCATGGCGACGAAGACCGCACCGTGCCCCCCTCGCATGGCCAACGTCTGGTCCACACCCTGCCCAACGCCAAGCTGCGTCACGTGCCAGGATTCGGCCACGATCTGTACTACCAGCATTGGCCGGAGATCATTCGCGCACTGGGTGACAGCCTCAGCCCTCGCTGAAGGCAGCCAGTCCTAGCGATTCACGATCGCGTTCGTCGCCACATCATTCATCAAGGCCTGGAAATTCAGGCCCTTGAGCAGACTCATCCCATTCGTCGCAGCCTGGATCACCGTCTCCACCCGGATGTTTTGATTATTGAAGGTGTTTTGGATATAGGTCGACAAGGGCACCGCCAAGGCACTTGGATCAATCGTGTTGCCAGGCCCGTTCTGCACCACCTGTCCAGTCAGGGCGGCCAGTTGCTGCCCCAGTGCGCTCACCTGTGCTTGAGACAAGTGCGCGACGTCACCCAACTGAAAGGCTGTTGAAGACACCAATTGGTCATTGATGTAGACCACGCGACTGATCCCGAACGACACCACCAGCCCGGAGCCAAAGTCAAAGCCGCCGCGCAAGTGATCAAGTTGGCGATTGCTCACCGTCAGCCACAGGTCATCTTCTGGTGCTGATGGGGCGGCCAGTTGTTCCACTACGGGCTGAGCTTGGGCTTGCTCTTGGGCATGACACACCCCGACCATCAGCCACAAACAACAGCCACCAGCGATGACATGAGCGCATGGATGTCGCATCAGAAATCTCCCGCGCCACTGCGGATCAAGTTGGACGTCGCCAAGCTGTCTCGTCCCACCCCGGACGCCAAAGGGGCTTGGGGTGCGGCTCGCCAGTCTGCTGCCAGATTGAACTGCGCCTGCTCCATGCGGTTATGAATGACAAACAGCAAGCGATTGGGCCAACTGGCTTCAAAGACCTCGCGCGCCATGGACCGCGTCCCACTGGCCGGATCCCCGATCAGCACACGGTCCTCCTTCACCCCCTTGATGACCACAAAGTGGTTGTAGCCATGCTCATTGATCAGCACGATCGCTGGCACGCGCGCCTGTGCCAGCTTGTCCAGCGATTGTTCGAAACCATCGGCCTCAAAGCCCTGATCCTGCAAGTACCGCTTCATGTCGAACAGCGAGAACCCTTCGGTCTGGATTTTTTGCTGATCCCCACGGGCATACATGGCCTCGAACACCTCCTGCTCAGACACCGCATGGTCGTAATGGTGGGTCAGCAGCGTCGCCACCGCCGCCGACCCACAACTGAAGTCATATTGCTGGCGCACCGTGCGAGCCAGGCGGGATGCATGAACACTGGTCACCGGCACGGCCACACTGCCACCGCCCAACGAAGGCAGGAACACGCCCTGCCCCCAGGCTGACGCGCCGCACGCCAGCCACAGCGCTCCCATCCACAACTGTGCACGCATGGTCGCCCCCTTCAGTTCATTTGCAGGTGCAAGATCACAGCGTTCTGAATGAGTACATTGGCCCCCGAGTTCTGGATGACCAAGGGCAAACCGCTCATGTTGGAAAACGACCCCGCGCTGATGACGTTGGAGCCCGTGCTCACGTCCGTGGCGTTGTTGCCCGCAGTCGTGCCAATGAGCTTCATGTCGTTTTGAACCAGGTCACTCCCACCACGGTACTTATCCAGCGATGTGACGGCCACCGGCTTGTCAAAGAACCCCGAAACAACTGGGGGGCCCGTCGATGCCGTCTCCGCCATCACCGGGGCCGAAAACGCAAGTGCAATCCCCAGGCCTGCCAAGCAAGCAAGATCGATGGGTTTCATCTTGATCCCCTTCGCGTGTGAAACCGATTGGGCTTACTTCCCGATGCCCAACGACGATTGCACGTTCACGCTTTGTTGAACCAAGGCTGCAGCACCACTGTTTTGCGTGGCCAGCATGATGCCGGCGGCAGACTGTCCCACACTGGTCATGGTGTTGGCCAGGCTGAACGCACCAGAGGCCACATTGTTGGTCCCACCGGCACCGCCCGTGCCGCCTTGCCCAGCGCCGCCCGTGCCGCCTTGTGCCGTGTTGTTGCCACCACTGCCAGCGCCACCGGTGCCCGAAGCGCCGCTACCGCCCGCACCACCACTGCCACCGGTGTTGCTGCCATTGCTGGAAGAGCCATTGGTGGCACTGCCATTGGATGCGGCACCACCCGAGGCGCCCGAACCTGCACCAGCTGTACGGGTGCTGTTGCCCGCATCATTGGAGGCTGTGCCCCCCGTCCCGCCCGCACCACCGGCACCGCTGCTGCCACCGGTGGATGAGGCCGAGGTGGATGAGGGTGGCACAGATGAACTGGAGGCCGAGGCAGACGAGTCCCCTCCGTAGCCAGTTGAGCCGCCCGCACCGCCATTGGCCTTGGCCGTGCTGGCCGAGTTGTCACCATTGGCTGAGCCGCCTTTGCCATTGCCGCCCGATCCGGCCATGGCCCCGCCATTGGCTGCGCTGCCATTGGTGGCATCCCCATTGCTGGCATAGCCCCCCTTGCCCCCGGCTGCGCCTGCGCCGCCAGATCCGTCACCACCGTAAGCCTTGCCCTTGGCTTCGCCGCCATAGCCGTCTCCGCCAGAGCCGCCCTTGCCCGTACCACCGGCAGCCGAGCCAGAGTTGCTGGCGTTGTTGCCAAAGCCACTGACCGTGTTGCCAGACACCGTCCCCGTCAAGCTGCTGCTGGTTGTGATCGTGCTCTTGTTGAAAGCATTGTCAAACGTGCCAGTCGACCCGTTGTTGAGAGCAGCAGATCGAGAAGCCCCTGTCGAGGCCGCACCTGACTGCTTGTTGGTGCTGTTGTCGGTGTCCGTGGAGGTATTGGTTTCGGTCTTGGTGTGCGTGTCAGTTTTTGCGTGCGTGCTGTTGTCGGTGTTCGTTGTTGTGTTGGTGCTTGTGGTGTTATCGGTGTTGGTGTTCGTCTTGGTGTGGGTACTGGAATCCGTGTCCGTGGTGGTCGTGGTGGTGGTCTTGGTTGAAGTCTTGGAGTTCGAACTGTTGCTGGTGTTGTCACCCCCTCCCGTCGTCTGCGACGTGGTGTTGTCAGCTGCGAACGCCACTGTGCTGTAGCCAAACAATAGGGCAATGGCCGATGCCAGAAGTGTCTTTTTCATGTGCCTCTCCGTAGGTTGACTGCTGTGATGGATCAAACAAGGTGAGTGAGTTGCGTTGCCGCAAATCAAGAGTCGACTAGGCAGGTTCCATACCAGCTTGCGTGGCCCTATTCATTTGGCCATTGCTTAGCTAGGGCGAGGTGCCACCCCCCGTTTCCATGCAACATGAATCCGGACGATGATGAGACTCATACCATTCGAAACTGTCACATCCACTTGACAGTCCATCTGTTCAAGCGCGCAAGACCACCTTGTTTTTCATGGGATGCATCCCTCGCTCTAGGGGGCTGGGACGCTGTCTTACCGCTGTGACAAGTGCGCGCCCCCTGCCAAGAACACCACCGGCGTGTCCCTGCATCAAACCTGATACGTCAGGCAAATCCGCCCCCTATGTTACAAACTGTTACCTGTAGACTATTGCAAGCCCAACCCCTGGCTGCCTACGCTACAACCTCTCAAAAAAAGGCTTTGCCCTCCTGCAGGACCAGGCCAAACAACGAGGAAGGGCATCATGTGTTGGCGCCAATTCAAATTTAACCACCTGTGCCAACTGAATTTTGACCAGGGATCGAAGGCCGGGTTTGTGGTGCCCGGCTGTGGATAAGTGTAGTGTGTTGGTGGTTTTCTGTTCCCCT
>JAGWTE010000153.1 GCA_028869095.1 Burkholderiales bacterium | reverse complement strand
CGGCGGCAAAGACAGCTACGGCATGCTCGACATCCTGATGAACCTGCAAAAGCGGGCGCCCATCAAGTTCGAGATCGTGGCCGTGAACCTGGACCAAAAGCAGCCCGGCTTCCCGGAGCACGTGTTGCCCGAGTACCTGACCCAAGTGGGCGTGCCCTTCCGCATTGAAGAGCAGGACACCTACAGCGTCGTCAAAAAAGTCATCCCCGAAGGCAAGACCACCTGCAGCCTGTGCTCGCGCCTGCGCCGTGGCATCCTGTACCGCGTGGCCACCGAATTGGGCGCCACCAAGATCGCCCTGGGCCATCACCGCGACGACATCTTGCAGACCATGTTCATGAACATGTTTTTCGGCTCCACCCTCAAAGGCATGCCGCCCAAGCTGGTGACCGACAACGGTGAGCACGTGGTCATCCGTCCCATGGCCTACTGCCGTGAACAAGACCTGGCCACCTACGCCGAGCACCGCGAATTCCCGATCATCCCTTGCAACCTGTGCGGCAGCCAAGAAGGCTTGCAGCGCCAGCAGATGCGCGAGATGATCAACGAATGGGACCGCAAGTTCCCCGGACGCGTCGACAACATGTTCACGGCCCTGTCCAACATCATTCCCTCGCACCTGATGGACCGCAAGCTCTATCCGTTCGAGACGATCAAGGCCACGGGCAAGCCCATGGTGGGCGGTGACATCGCCTTTGACGAAGACGAAGGCTGCGGCAGCCCCACAGATGGCTTGCCTGCTGAAGTGGCCGTGCCCTTGTCGGTCATCAGCATTCGCAAAGCCGAATAAAGCCCTAGCCACAGGCCCAGCCAAAGGACCCCATCATGACCAGACTGTGCAAGACACTGACCTGTCTGGTGGTGATGTTGGCCGCCAGCGGTTGCGCCAATGTGTCCTCCGTCACCAGCCAGGTGTCCAGCTACACCTCCTGGCCCGATGGACGCAAGCCTGGGCATTACACCTTCGAGCGCTTGCCTTCGCAACAAAGCCAGCCCGCTGTTCAAGACAAGCTCGAAGCGGCGGCCCAGCCAGCGTTGGCCGCTGGGGGCTTTGAATGGGTGGCCGATGCGGCCAAAGCGGACGTGACGGTGCAGGTGGGCGCCCAGGCCCATGTGGACGCCCGGCGTCGCTACTACGACCCCTTCTGGGGGCCTTGGGGACCGGGCTTTGGCGGTTGGTGGGGCGGTGGCCGTGGTGGTGTCTCCATGAGCATGTCGATGGAGCCGGCCTATGTGCAAATGCAGGTGGACGTGCTGATTCGAGACAAGCGCAGCAACCAGGTCCTGTACGAAACCCATGCCCTGCATGACCGTCTGGGTGCGGTGGACGACCGCTTGTTTCCCTACCTCTTCGAAGCCGCCCTCAAAGACTTTCCGCAACAGGCGGTGAGCCCGCGTGCGGTCACTGTCACGATTCCCCCAGACAATCGCTGATCTCTTCTCCTACAGGTTTTTCATGTCGCTTTCCATCGTCATCATGGCTGCGGGCAAAGGCACCCGCATGAAGTCTGCTCGTCCCAAAGTCCTGCACAAGCTTGCAGGGCAACCCATGCTGGCGCATGTGATTGGCACCACGGCCACCCTGGCCGCGCAGCAGCAGGTGGTCATCACGGGCCACGGGGCAGAGATGGTCGAGAGCGCCATGCGCCAGGCCTTTGCGCAGGCCCCTTTGAAGTTTGTGCGCCAAGAGCCCCAACTGGGCACAGGCCACGCCGTGCAGCAGGCCGTGCCGGTGTTGCCTGACGATGGCATCACCCTGATCCTCAATGGCGACACGCCCCTGATCGAGGCCAGCACCGCCCAAGCCTTGGTGGACGCTTGCGACGGCAACCATCTGGCTCTGCTGACCATCCGCTTGCCAGATCCCACCGGCTATGGCCGCATCGTGCGCGATGACAGCGGTGTCAAGGTACTGGGCATCGTCGAACACAAAGACGCATCGGCTGAGCAGCGCGCCATCAACGAGGTCTACACCGGCATGATGGCCGCGCCCACGGCCCAGCTCAAAAAGTGGTTGAGCCGACTGAACAACAACAACGCCCAAGGCGAGTACTACCTGACCGATGTGGTCGCCATGGCGCAAGCCGATGGCGTGCAGGTGGTGGCCGCCCAGCCGCGTGATGAGGTTGAAGTGCTGGGCGTGAACAGTCCCGCACAACTGGCCGACCTGGAGCGCCGTCATCAACTGGCCCAAGCCAACCGTCTGATGGAAGCGGGTGTGCGTCTGGCCGATCCGGCTCGCTTTGATCTGCGTGGCCAATTGCAATGCGGCCAAGACGTTGACATCGATGTCAACTGCATCTTTGAAGGCGCGGTTCAACTGGGCGACAACGTGCAAATCGGGGCCAACTGCGTCATCCGTAATGCGGTGATCGGCGCCGGTGCGGTCATCCATCCCTTCACCCACATCGATGGGGACACGCAAGGTGCCACGGTGGGCGAGGGCTCGCTGATCGGCCCGTTTGCGCGCTTGCGGCCGGGGGCTCAGTTGGGTGCCGAAGTGCACATCGGCAATTTTGTCGAAGTGAAGAACAGCACCCTGGCCAAGGGCGCCAAAGCCAACCATCTGGCGTATTTGGGCGACGCCACCGTGGGCGAACGTGTGAACTATGGCGCAGGCAGCATCACCGCCAACTACGATGGTGCCAACAAACACCGCACCGTCATTGGCAACGACGTGCACGTGGGCTCGAACTGTGTTTTGATTGCCCCTGTCAGCTTGGGCGATGGTGCCACCATTGGCGGCGGCAGCACCATCAGCAAAGATGTGCCAGCCGGTCAATTGGCGGTGGCGCGTGCCAAGCAGGTGTCGCTGGCCGGATGGCAGCGTCCACAAAAGACGAAGGCCAAATAAAGGGCATGGGCGGCATGAGTCATTACGCACGGTTGAAGGTCACGCAGGATGCCCCCGTTGAGGTCATTCGTGCGGCCTATCGTGTGTTGGCGGCCAAATACCATCCGGACCGTCACGTGGCGGCGGGAGACACCGCCGCCAGCAATGACGAGGCCAATGCCGAAATGGCAGCCCTCAACACCGCCTATCAAGTCCTGATCAACCCGGAGACGCGTCGCGACTACGATGCCCTGCTGGCCGAGCGCAGAGCCTTGCGCAAATCCAAGGCCGCATCACGGGCCGCAGCCCAGGAGTCGGCCAATGGAGAGGTCGCGATCGTCAACACCCGGGTCGACATGGAGTGGGTTCCGCCCAAGACCGCCGCCGAACAAAAAGGGGCTCACCTGTCTCGCCGGGTGATGTTTCTGGGCGGCTCGCTGACGGGCATCCTGGTGTTTGGTTTGGCTGTCTGGGTGTGGCAGATGATTGCGCAAAGCCAGATGGAGCAGGCGCTGTCAGATCAATACGCATCTCGGCCTGCGGCTGCGGTGCCGCCTGAGCCCGCCGTGATGCCCTTTCTGGTCAAGATGATCCCGTCGGATGGGGCGCCAGCCAGGCCCCCCCGTCCGCCTGTTGAAGCGGCCTCCATGGCGCAAGGGGCGGGCTCTGCTGCGTCTGACCTGGCGGCTGTCGAGCCCGCTTCAGCCGCGTCCAAGCGCATGCCATCGGTCACGGACTTGTCCAAGCTGTCCAATGAAGAGTTGGCGCAACTGCTGCCCGTGTTGAGGGGCGGCTCTTTGACGCGCACCCGGCGTGAGCGTCACCCTCTGGATGGCCAGCCTTTGAACCTGCGCCAAGACGGCCAGTTGCTCGAAGTCTTGCCTTGAGCTGATCAAGCGGGGCTGTGGCCCGGCAAAGGCATCGTGGGCTGGAACTTGGCCCGCTTAACCGCGAAGAAGGCTCGCACATTGCGCACCCGGGCATCGTCTGTGAACAGGCGCTTGGCCAACTCTTGATAAGCCGGCATGTCGACCACCTGCACCACCAGCACAAAGTCCGGGCCGGGCGACACGCGCCACACCTGCTGCACCGACGCGTCCTGCACGGCCTTGGCCTCAAACGCATCCAGGGCCTCTTGGGTTTGCACATCCAGGCTGATCTCCACCAAGGCAGACAAGCCCCAGCCCAGCGCATCGGCCAGCCGTTGGGGTGACAAGATGGCCACCTGCTGTTCGATGAAGCCCTCGTCCCGCAGACGCTTGACCCGGCGGTGACAGGTGGCCGCTGACAGGTGGGCCGCATCGGCCAAAGCCTGGTTGGATACGCTGGCATCGTGCTGCAGCAGGTTCAGCAAACGCAGGTCGATGGCATCCAGTTGGGGGGGGGGAAGTGATTTCATGCAAGATTATTTCAATAACAACGCCATTTTGGATTGTTTGTTTGTTGAAATTTCACGAATGATTGAAAATTCCAAAAATAATAAAATATAGAAAGAACATTTCTGTCGTGCCTGGATAGGATCGCCATTTACTGCGGCGCGCTTTGCCGCATCCAGCTTGGGGAGTCCTGATACATGTGTGGCATCGTCGGCGCCGTGGGTTCGCGCAACATCGTTCCGGTTTTGGTCGAAGGCTTGAAGCGCCTGGAATATCGGGGTTATGACTCCTGCGGCGTGGCCGTGCTGCAAGACAACCAATTGCGCCGCACACGCAGCACCCTGCGTGTGGCCGAGCTGGCCGCCCAGGCCGAGCACGACGGCGTCAACAGCACCTTGGGCATTGCCCACACCCGTTGGGCCACCCACGGCGTGCCTGCGGTGCGCAACGCCCACCCTCACTTTTCACACGGCCCGGGCGCCGATGCCGCTGACACCAAGCCCGGCCGCATCGCCCTGGTCCACAACGGCATCATCGAGAACCACGAAGAACTGCGCCGTGAACTGCAAGCCAAGGGCTATGTGTTCTTGAGCCAGACCGACACCGAAGTCATTGCCCACCTGGTCGACCACCTGTACGACGGCGACCTTTACACCGCTGTCAAGGCGGCCACTTTGCGCCTGACCGGGGCCTACGCCATCGCCGTGTTCTGCCGTGACGAACCCCAGCGCGTGGTCGGTGCCCGCCAAGGCTCGCCCCTGATCATGGGCGTGGGTGGTGTCGATGCCAATGAACGCTTCCTGGCATCCGACGCCATGGCCCTGGCCGGCGTGACCGACCAGATCGTGTACCTGGAAGAAGGCGACGTGGTCGACCTGCAACCTGGTCGCCACTGGATCGAGCACATCGCCCCCGGCGCCACCAGCCACACCCGCGTTGACCTGGCCGAGCGCCCTGTGCGCACCGTCACCGCACACAGCGGCGCCGTTGAGTTGGGCCCTTATCGTCACTACATGCAAAAGGAAATCTTTGAGCAGCCCCGCGCCATCGCGGACACGCTTGAAGGCGTCCATGCCATCACCCCCAGCCTGTTTGGTGAACAGGCTGACGCCGTGTTTGGCCAGATCGACCGTGTGCTGATCCTGGCATGCGGCACCAGCTACTACTCGGGCTCAACTGCCAAGTACTGGTTGGAATCGATCGCCAAGATCCCCACCCAGATCGAGGTGGCCAGCGAATACCGCTACCGCGACAGCGTGCCCGAGCCCAGTACCTTGGTCGTCACCATCAGCCAGTCGGGCGAAACGGCCGACACCCTGGCTGCGCTCAAGCACGCGCGCTCATTGGGCATGGAGCACACGCTGACCATCTGCAACGTGTCCACCAGCGCCATGGTGCGCGAATGCAAGCTGGCCTATGTGACCCGTGCGGGTGTGGAGATCGGCGTGGCGTCGACCAAGGCCTTCACCACCCAGTTGGCCGGCCTGTTCTTGCTGACGCTGACCCTGGCCAAGCTGCGCGGCCACTTGAGCCCCGAGCAAGAGGCCAAGCACCTGACCGCCATGCGCCACCTGCCCGCCGCCTTGCAGTCGGTGCTGGCGCTGGAGCCACAAGTCATGGCCTGGGCCGATTCATTTGCCCGTAAGGACAACGCCTTGTTCCTGGGCCGTGGCCTGCATTACCCCATCGCGCTGGAAGGTGCGTTGAAGCTCAAAGAGATCAGCTACATCCACGCAGAAGCCTACCCTGCGGGCGAGCTGAAGCACGGCCCCTTGGCTTTGGTGACCTCAGAGATGCCCGTGGTGGTGGTGGCGCCCAATGATGCCCTGTTGGAAAAGCTCAAGAGCAACATGCAGGAAGTCAAAGCGCGCGGCGGCGAGCTGTATGTCTGCGCCGATGGCGACACGCAGATCCAGGCCGAGCCTGGCATCCATGTGATCCGTTTGCCTGAGCACTATGGGGAGCTGTCGCCCATCTTGCACGTGGTGCCGCTGCAATTGCTGGCGTATCACACGGCTTGCGCCAAGGGGACGGATGTGGACAAGCCGCGTAACCTGGCCAAGAGCGTGACGGTGGAGTGACGTGTTTGCCAAATTTTGGCAAAACCTCTAAGCTGCAGGCATGAGCACGATGAACATTTCCCTGCCCGACGCGCTCAAGGCGTTTGTCGACGAGCAGGTCAGCCAGCGTGGTTATGGCACCAGCAGTGAGTACGTGCGCGAGTTGATTCGCAAGGATCAGGATCGCTTGCAACTGCGTGAGTTGCTGCTTGCAGGCGCAGCCTCCGCGCCTGCGGCGCCCGCCGATGGTGCTTACTTCGAAGGCCTGCGCAAGCGGGTGCACAAGGCCACCAAGGCTGGTTCGAAAGGGTGAGGGCCAAGCGTGTCGTTCCTCGCGAGCAGGCCAGTCGTGACGTTGACGACGCCATTGCCTATTACCTAAGAGAGGGGGCGGACCAGGCTGCGCTCGGTTTCATCGACGCGCTTGAGCATGCGTATGCTCACCTCGGCCGCCACCCAGGCACGGGCTCGCCGCGCCATGGGCATGAACTCAATCTTCCGGGGTTGCGTGCTTGGTCGCTAACCGGCTATCCGTATTTGATTTTCTACGTCGAGCGCTCTGATCACGTCGATGTGTGGCGTGTGCTCCATGCGCAGCGTGACATTCCAGTGTGGATGCAGGGCTCTGATGTCATGGTCTGACGGAGTCTCCGTTTTGTGAATTTCAGCGCAGCAGCGTTTGGTAGATTTCCAGATCGTTTTGACTGAAGCAGCAAAAAGTGATGTCGAGACTGGTGTCCGCCGCATGCTTTTTGGCCGTGGCTTGTACACCCGATACCTTTCCGGGCTTGATGGCTGCGGCTATCCGGCGTGACGATATTTCATCATGGGCGGCAGCGCAGGGTCTTGTCACCAGCGCAAAGGCGCGATGAGTACGAAGTTGTTTACGACTTTTTTTGCCAAGAACATTTATTCTGTGCCAATAAAGTCCGAGACTGACCAGCTTGATC
>JAGWTE010000152.1 GCA_028869095.1 Burkholderiales bacterium | reverse complement strand
CAAGCCTGGCTGGACAACATCGGTTTTTTCTCGCGCATGGTGCGTCAGCGCCCCTGGGTGCGCATGAAGATGGCCGGCACCTTGGATGGTCGCACAGCCTTGGACAACGGCGACAGCCAATGGATCACGGGTGAGGCGGCCCGGCTGGATGGGCGTGAGTGGCGAGCCCGTGCGGGTGCAGTGCTGACCGGCGTAGGCACCGTGCTGGATGACGACCCGCGCATGGATGTGCGCGGGGTGGATACACCGCGCCAGCCCCTGCGCGTGGTGTTGGACACGCGTTGGCGCACGCCTCGTACCGCTCAGTTGCTGGCGCCGCCAGGTCAGGCCTTGATTTACGGGGCTGATGCGGCGCCGGGCGATTTCCCTCATGCGCAAGAGGCGGTGGCGCCCACCCACGGCGAACGCCTGGACCTGGCCTGGGTGCTGGCGGACCTGGCCCGCCGTGGCGTCAATGAGTTGCACGTGGAAGCCGGTGCCACACTCAACGCCGCTTTGATGCAGTTGGACCTGGTCGACGAATTCTTGTTGTATCTTGCGCCCAAGTTCATGGGGCCGGGGCGCCCCCTGGCGGCATTGCCCCCTCTGGCGCAACTGTCGCAGGCCAAGACCCTGCAGTATGTGGACGTCCAGCAGATCGGAGATGATCTGCGGATTCGGGCCCGCGCCCCCGGGCGCGAGTTGTTTTGACCCTCACACCGATTTCAGCAAAGGCATTGTTATGTTCACCGGCATCATCACAGGCGTGGGCCAGATCGTCGACTCGCAGCCCTTGGGCGCAGACGCCAGCCATGGCCGCCGCCTGACCTTGCAGACCCCTGCGGGCTACCTCGAAGGCGTCGGTCTGGGTGACAGTATCGCCATCAACGGTGCCTGCATGACGGTGACCAGCTTTGACGTGGCTGCAGGCCGCTTCACCATCGATGTGTCGGCCGAAAGCCTGGCGCGAACCGTGGGCTTGAACACCCTGGGTACCGTGAACATGGAACAAGCCCTGCGCACGCACGACCGCCTGGGCGGCCACCTGGTCACCGGCCACGTGGATGGCGTGGGCGATGTGGTGGTGTTCGAGCCCGTGGGCGAATCTTGGTTGTTGCGCATCCGCGCACCCCAAAGCCTGGCTCGTTTTCTGGCCTACAAGGGCTCGATCACCGTCAACGGCGTCAGCCTGACGGTCAACCAGGTCGAGGACGAGCAAGGCGGCACCGCCCAGTTCAGCATCAACCTGATCCCCCACACGATCGAGAACACGGCGCTGGGCACCCTCAAGGCGGGCGCCCAAGTCAACCTCGAAGTGGACCTGATCGCCCGCTATGTGGAAAGAATGATGACGGTTGAGGGCAAATTGCCCCAATAACGCCGCCCATTCTTGGTGTTTTCCCCAAAAGAACAGGCCAGCGCGCCTACAATCTCCCGATGCCGATTTCACCCATTCCTGAGCTGATTGCCGAGTTGGCCGCCGGTCGCATGGTCATCCTGGTGGATGAAGAAGACCGCGAAAACGAGGGCGATCTCATCGTGGCGTCTGACCACGTCACCCCTGAAGCCATCAACTTCATGGCCAAGTATGGTCGTGGCTTGATTTGCCTGACGATGACGCGTGAGCGGTGTGAGCGCCTGCAACTGCCGCCGATGGCGACGCGCAATGGCACCAAGCACGGCACCGCGTTCACCGTCTCGATCGAGGCGGTGGAAGGCGTGACAACCGGGATCTCGGCTGCCGACCGCGCCCGCACGGTGCAAGCCGCCGTGGCCCGTGATGCCAAACCGACCGATCTGGTGCAACCGGGTCACATCTTCCCCTTGCAGGCCAAAGATGGTGGTGTGCTGATGCGTGCCGGCCATACCGAAGCCGGTTGTGATCTGGCCGGTATGGCGGGTTTGACTCCTTCGTCCGTGATCTGCGAGATCATGAATGACGATGGCACCATGGCCCGTCTGCCCGATCTGGAGGTGTTCGCCAAAGAGCACAAGCTCAAGATCGGCACCATTGCCGACCTGATCGAATACCGCAGCCGCAACGAGTCGCTGATTCAGCAACTGGGTTCGCGCACCATGCAAACGCCCGAGGGCCCGTTTGACGCTCGCGTGTTCAAAGACCGCACAGGCGCCATCCACCTGGCTTTGAGCCTGGGGCAGTGGGCGCCGACCGATGAGGTGCTGGTGCGTGTGCACGAGCCCTTGTCTGTGCTGGACTGGCTGGATGCCGGCAGTCACTCCCACTCCTGGCCGCTGCCCAAGGCCCTGGCTGCCGTCAAGGATGCTGGCCGTGGCGTGGTGATCCTGCTCAATGCGGGTGATGAGTCCGAACGTCTGCTGGACCGCCTCTTGCCGGCCGAGCCGCAACAAGCGCCCAAGACCCCTGTTGACCTGCGCACCTATGGCGTGGGCGCCCAAATCTTGCGCACCCTGGGTGTGCAACGCATGCGTTTGCTGGGTAACCAACAGCGTCTGCCCAGCATGGTTGGCTACGGCCTGGAAGTCACGGGCTTTCAGACGTCAGACGGCCAGGTGCTGTCGCCTTCAGCGTGACCTCGCGTCACACCTGTTCTTTACTTTGAACCCACTCGCTCTTTACTGGAATTGACTCATGCAAGGCGCTGACAAAGGACAAGCGGTTGACTTGAACGGACGTGATCTGCACGTTGGCATTGTTCAAGCCCGTTTCAATGACGCATTGACCGGCCAGATGGCGCAGGTCTGCAAGGACGAACTGATCGCCCTGGGCGTATCGCCCAAGCACATCCATCACGTCACCGTGCCCGGTGCGCTGGAGGTGCCCACTGCGCTGCAAGCCATGGCGGACAGCGACCGTTTTGACGCGCTGGTGGCCTTGGGCTGCATCATCCGTGGTGAAACCTATCACTTCGAGTTGGTGGCCAACGAGAGTGGCGCCGGTGTGAGCCGCGTCAGCCTGGATCACCACATTCCCATTGCCAACGCCATCCTGACGGTCGAGAACCAGGCCCAGGCCGAAGCCCGTGTCGTTGAAAAGAGCCGCGATGCCGCCCGCGTGGCCGTCGAAATGGCCAATTTGCTGGATGAGTTGCTGTGAGTTCGACGCCTGATTCCACCCCTAAATCCACCCAGCAAGCGGCCGTTGAGGGGCGTCCTGCCCGCAAACCTGCCCCGGCTGGCCGCGACCGCGCCAAGTCCTCGCGTCGTCGTGCCCGCGAGTTTGCGCTCCAGGGCCTGTACGAATGGCAGATCAACAAGCGGGAGCCCTCGTCGATTGATGCGCACATCCGCGAGTTGGAAGATTTTGCCAAGTGCGACCGCCCGCATTACGATGCCTTGTTGCATGGTTGCATTGACCAGTCCGCTTTGCTGGACGCCGATTTGGTGAAGTTCCTGGATCGCCCGATTGAGGAATTGTCCCCAGTTGAGCACGCCGTGTTGTGGATTGGTGCGTACGAGTTGGCACATTGTTTGGATGTGCCCTATAAAGTTGCCATCAATGAAGCCGTAGAGTTGGCTAAGAGTTTCGGCGGCACCGATGGGCATAAGTATGTCAACGGTGTGCTGGATCACCTGGCGCCGGGCCTCAGGCCCGACGAAGTCAAGGCGGCGCGTCCTATCAAGCGGTAAGAGGACGCCCAATCGGGAGTTCCTGTTCCGTGTCCTTTCAGCCTACACAGCCCGCAGTGACCGAGCCTCATGAGGAGGACGTGGTCGGTCGTCCCGTTGTGCCCGATGATTCGGACACGCTGGAGCAGACCCGTCCTTTGCCGGCGGAGGCTGAGGCCCCGGATACCCGTCGCGAACGCCCAGATTTGATGCCCAGTGTGGGGCACATTGGCCGCTATGCGCTCAAATTTGCCATCGGCGAGGGTGGCCTGGGCACGGTCTATGCCGCCCATGACCCGCTGTTGTCGCGCCTGATCGCGATCAAGACCCTGCATGTGGACCTGCCTGAGCAGGATCGGCCTCAATTCAACGCCTTGTTCTTGAATGAGGCCAAGGCTGCTGGCAGTCTGAATCACCCCAATATTGTCACCGTCTACGACGCAGGCACCAGCGCTCAGGGCACCTACATTGCCATGGAGTTGCTCAAAGGCAAGGACCTGCGGCAGTTGTTGTCCGTGGGCTGGCGCCCAACCCCGGTTCAATCGGCGCTGATCGTGCGCCGGGTGGCCGATGCACTGAGTTATGCCCACCACAAGGGCGTGATCCACCGAGATATCAAGCCGGCCAACATCTTCATGGTGGGCCGGGCTCAGCCGCGTGTGCTGGACTTTGGCATTGCCCGGATCCGCCAGGTTGAGTCTTTGAACAAAGACGATGAGCACAGTCGCTTCCAAGAGATCGTCGGCGGCTCGCCCTACTACATGGCACCCGAACAGGTGCGCCACGAAGCGGTGGACCGTCGCGTGGATGTGTATGCCTTGGGCGTGGTGCTGTTTGAGTTGCTGACGGGCCGTCGCGCCTTCAGTGGCAACAGCCTCGATGAAATTGCCGATGCGGTGCTGAACAAGCCCGTGCCGTTGGCGCATGAGGTCAATCCAGACGTGCCCAAGGCTTTGTCCGAGATCGCTGCGCGTGCCATGTCGCGTGATCTGTTGCAGCGAACGCGCTCAGCGCGGGTGTTGTCGCAGGAGTTGCGTGACTGGCTGGATGAGTCCAAAGCCAATCGTCTCACCGATGCGGCGCTGACCAGCACGGATGTGGCTCAAGCGGCAAGTCCGGCCTGGTGGCGCCAAGCCTGGCCCAAGTGGTGGCCCGCAGTGGCTGTTGTCGGCGGCTTGGTGGTGGCAGCAGGTGTCTGGACGGCGTGGCGCGCTCACTCACACTCGCCCCAAGGGCCGGTGGTGGCTCAGGCCGCGTCCGTGCCTGCCCCCATTGTGGCGACGCCGATGCCGGTTTTGGCGCCTGTGGTGGCACCTGTTGTTGTGCCCGCAGCATCGACGGTGGTCGCACCGGTACCGGTGGTAGAAGCTGCCGCTTCAGCCGCAGAGGCTCCGGCGACACCTGCGTCTGCTGTCGTGGTCCCCACCACAGAGGCGGCGCCCGATGTAGCCGTCAAGGCGGAGGTCACCGAAGGGCCTCCGGGGCGGGTGACACTGGCTGTGAGCCCTTGGGGTGAGGTCACGGTGGATGGTCGCGCCATGGGTGTGGCACCGCCATTGACTCAGTTGAAGCTGCCCCCGGGGAAGCACACGATCACCATCAACAATGGTGACTCGCCCGCATACAAAAAAGTGATCGTCATCAAATCAGGGCGCACTTATGCCCTGGAACATCAATTCTGAATCAACAGGTAGGTTTATGACTTTGACTCGTCGTCGTTCGTTGCACGGCAGCCTCGCGGCTGCGCTTGTGTTGTCCGCACTGGGAGGTTGTGCGCATGGGCCTCAGTCGGCGCCGGCAGACACTGTGCCGCCTCCGCCCACTGTGGCTTCAGCTCCCGAGCCTGTTGCGGAGGTCGCGTCCACTGCTGTGGTGGTGACGCCAGAGACTTTGTTGGCCCAAGGTGTCAAAGAATATCAGTCGGCTCAGTATCAACAGGCTGAGTTGGATTTGAAGTCGGCCCTGCAAATGGGCTTGGCCAAACCGGCGGACGTGGCCTTGGCCAACAAGCATCTGGCCTTCATCTTCTGCACCAGCAAGCGTGAGGCTATGTGTTTGGCTGCGTTCAAGGCAGCACGTGCGGCTGATCCAAAATTTGCCTTGACCAAGGCAGAAGCCGGACACCCCATGTGGGGGCCGGTCTACAGGCGCAGTCTGAGCAAGAAGAAGTAAGACTTCAACTGCTCAGTTGAATGTCCAGTCCGCTGGGGCCATGTGTCTCCCAGCGGCGCGCCTCCTCTTGCAGCAGGTGCAGCGTACGTGGATGTTGTTCGGCCCAGCGCTTGGGCAAGCTGACGCGGTGGCGGGTGCGGCCCTTCTGGATTTGAACCAGCCTAGCGGGCAAGTCCATGCGAGCGTGGTGCAAGATAATGGCCAGCCGTAAGCACAGTACCTGGGTCATCAAGGCCTTGTCATGCATGTGCTCGGCCAGCTTGATCAACTCGCCGCGTTGACCCAGGACCATGGTGGCAAGACGGCGCAATTGCGATTGCGAAAAGCCTGCTGCATCGACATGCCCCAATAGGTAGGACGAGTGGCGATGATGGTCATGATGCGACACCATCATGCCGATTTCGTGCAATGAACTGGCCCAGCCCAATTCGCGCGCAGCCTCGCCATCGAGACTTCGGTTGCTTTGCATGGCCGACCACAATTGCAAGGCGCGCTCGCGAATGCGGTCTGCATGACCGGTGTCGACCCGGAAACGCTGTTGCAACTCGCGTACGGCTGCATCGCGCGGATCGGGCAAGCGATGGTTGCGAGCGGCTTCGATGCGCTCTTCCAAATCGAAGATCACGCCTTGGCGCAGAGCGCCGCGAGCAGGGCGCATGACTTCGATGTCGAATTGCATGGCCAGGGTGTAGAGGATGGACAGCCCCCCGCCCAATACTGCTTTGCGGTCTTGCTTGAGGCCGGGTAGGCTCAACTCATCGATCGAGCCGGCTTGCAGGCAACGCTCAATGCACCAACGCAGCCCATCCGCCGTGATGCTGCCGTCGGTGATGCCGCTGGCCTCCAGCAGTTGCGACACTGCGCCGACGGTGCCTGATGAGCCCAGCGCTTCTTGCCATTGCGAACGTGAAAACAGCGTCAAGGCTTCTTCCAGTTCTGCGCCAGCGGCCACTTGTGCTGAGCGAAACCCTTCAGCCGTGAAGCGCCCGTCGGGGAAGTGGGTCATCGACAGGCTGACGCTGCCCACGCCAAAGGACTCGGCCCGTTGGGGCAGGCGTCCGCGCCCCAAGATCATTTCGGTTGACCTGCCGCCAATGTCGATCACCAGGCGAGGTAGCTCGCTGGGTTGCAAACGGGCCACGCCTTGGTAGATCAAGCGGGCTTCTTCGCGTCCGGCGATGACCTCAATGGGATGGCCGAGGACGCGGTCTGCACGAGCCAGGAAAGCGTCGCGGTTGCGAGCTTCTCGCAGAGTCTGGGTGGCCACGGCGCGGACCTGCCAAGAGGCAAAGCCTTTCAGGCGTTGCGCAAAGCGCGCCAGACAGGCCAAGCCACGCTGAGTGGCTTCTTCCGTCAGCAGACCGTGAGCGTCAAGCCCGGCGCCCAGGCGCACGGTTTCTTTGAGGTAATCAATGCGCTTGTAGCGGCCTTTGCTCAACTCGGCAATTTCCAGCCGAAAGCTGTTGGAGCCCATGTCAATGGACGCCAGCA
>JAGWTE010000151.1 GCA_028869095.1 Burkholderiales bacterium | reverse complement strand
CGCAGATCATTCGCCGCGTGGTGGAAGCGCAGGCCAGCAAGGCGCCGATCCAGCGCGTGGTCGATCGCGTGTCCGCCGTGTTTGTGCCCACCGTGTTGGCGGTGGCTCTGATCGCTTGGCTGGGCTGGTGGTGGCATGGCGCGCCCATGGATCAGGCCTTGATCCGTGCCGTGGCAGTGCTGGTGATCGCCTGTCCTTGCGCCTTGGGCCTGGCAACCCCAGCGGCGATCATGGCGGGCACGGGGGCCGCGGCACGCGCGGGCATCCTGATCAAAGACCCTGAGGCGCTGGAAACGGCCCACCGGGTGACCGTGGTGGCCTTTGACAAGACCGGCACCTTGACGGTCGGCCACCCCGTCTTGCAAGACTTTCAGCCTCGCGGTGAGTCGGCTGACTTGTCACGCGAGGCGTTGTTGTCCGTGGCGGCCGCTTTGCAATCGGGCAGCGAGCACCCCTTGGCGCAAGCGGTCTTGAATGCCGCAAAGGGGCCCGTGCCGCCGGTGCAGGGCATCCAGGCCGTGGCAGGAAGGGGCATCTCAGGTCAAGTGATGCTGGACGGGCTGCCCACGCCTTGGGCCCTGGGCAGCAGCCGATGGATGGCTGAACTTTGCGGCAAGGAAGCCAACCAGCCTTGGCAGGCCTGGGCTGACCAACAACAGTCCGTCGGCGCCACGGTGTCGTGGCTGATGCGCCTGGATGAAGCAGGGCAGGGCACGGTCATGGCTGGTCTGTCGTTTGGCGACGAAATCAAGCCAGGTGCGGCACAGGCTCTGGCGGCTTTGCACGCGCGAGGCATCAGCACCGTCATGATCTCGGGCGACAACCGCGGGGCGGCCGAGGCCGTGGGGCGCCAACTGGGTATTGGGCAGGTGATCGCGGAAGTCTTGCCCAACGACAAGGCAGACCGGGTGCGCAGTTTGCAGCAAGGGGCAGACGGGAAACGTGCCATCGTGGCCATGGTGGGCGATGGCCTGAACGATGCGCCAGCCCTGGCTGCCTCAGATGTGGGGATGGCGATGGCCAACCCCCAAGGCAGTACCGACGTGGCGTTGCACGCGGCGGGCATCACTTTGATGCGTGGCGATCCGCTGCTGGTGGCCGCCGCGCTGGACATTTCTCGCCGCACAACCAGCAAGATTCATCAGAACCTGTTTTGGGCATTCGGCTACAACGTGCTGGGGATCCCTCTGGCTGCCTTGGGGGGGCTCAACCCCATGGTGGCCGGGGCGGCGATGGCTTTCAGTTCAGTCAGCGTCGTCAGCAACGCTTTGCTGCTGTCCCGCTGGCGGGCGCGGTAAACTAGCGGGCTGGCTGCCCGTAGCTCAACTGGATAGAGCAATTGCCTTCTAAGCAATAGGTCGGGGGTTCGAGTCCCTCCGGGCAGGCCATATTCCCCACCCTCTGTTGACATTTTGTTTCAAATGGATGTCGGGGTATTAAAAACGACAAATAGCCTGAATACCCCCTCATTTAAATGGTTTTGGGTGAGCGGAAAAGCATTTGTCAACTCAAGTATTGCGTGAAATGCCCCCTCCCGCATCACTGAGTTAAGGAAAACCATATTGGTCGCTGATTACCTCCTTCTCTACATTGGGGTCAGCTTGCTTCGGTTGCGATTTATTTTTAAATCAATCGGTTGTTTGGTTTTTGTAACTGGATTGCCGTTCTCGCTGCAAGTGACATCAAAAAATGGCCTTTTATGAGAGTGGAGAGAAACATGCAAAAACTTAAGAGCGCGCTGGCAGTGGCTGTCTTGTCGACAGTTGGTATGTCTGCTCACGCCATCTCGTCGATCGACGACAGCGAACTGAGCTTGGTCACGGGTCAAGACGGCGTGACCATCGCTGGTGACCTGCACATCAACATCGGTTCTTTCACTTGGGCGGATACGGACACAAACGGTGGCTCTGTGTCGTTCAACAACATTTCGATCAACGGGATGTTTGTTCAAACCATCGATGTGTTGAACGCGGAAACCATCGTGAACAACACCATCATTGCGATGAAGAAGTATGTGGGCTCGAAGGCGATCTCTGAAGCCAACAAGCTGATTACCAACGGCGTTTACGACGGTTCGTCCGACGTTGTTCAGTTTGCTTTCCCTGACGCAGGTCTGGACACTCGCTTGACTCCTACGATCAAGATTGCTTCGATCACCAACGGCAACGCCCCCGTTTTGGCCTCAACTGGCAAGCAAGCTTCTTACGGTTCGCTGGAAATCAAGAACCTGGACATGCAAGGCACCAAGATCTGGTTGTGGGCTCACTGATCCCCTTCTCAGACGCTTGATCTGACCTGAATCACCGGCCTTGTGCCGGTGATTTGCTTTTCAGGGGGCGGTTTTGTGTGCCACATCCCAGATCGTCCCGTTGGGGTAAGTGCCCTTTCAGTGAAGGGCTGGTGTGTCGAGAATAGAGTTCACAGAGCACTTGATTGAGTTTTTCGGCCATGCAGTCCCCTCGCGTCGAAAGCCTGCGTTTGATGCGTGCCCTTTTGCGGGAGCAGGGGCTGGGTGAACTCACATATGATCTTTCATCAATAAACTGATTTCAGGGGCAGGCGCGAATCATGTTCTCAGCCATCAAACGCTTGATTGGGGCCGGCCCCAAGGTGGTCGACCAAGGTGGTGTGCTGGCCGCTTGGGCCAAAGCCGAAGGGCATGCGTTCAAGCATGTCACCGGTCGCAAGCCAGGCTATGTGGTCGAGACCAAGCGTGGCTGGCGGGCAGAGTGGGGTGCATCCCAACGCAGCCTTTACATCCATGGGCAGGAGTTGCGTTTCCGCAGCGAAAGCGGCATGCCCCACGATGTGCAGATGGTCATGCTGACCCGTGCCTTGGCGCAGATGCTGGAGACCGATGTCTTCAGTCGCTACACCAATGACATGCAGACGCAGATTGACAACAGCTTGCCCGACGAGATGCGTTGGCTGGCCATGCACCCTCAGGTGGACACCCCCCAGTCACCCCTGTTGGCCAAGCGCTTTGTGATCCTGTCCAATTCGGTCGAAGTCTCGCAGCTGTGGCTGGACACGACTTTGATCAAGGCCTTCGAAGAGGCGGCCACCACCTGGTGGACCGACTCCCTGATGCTGATCATCACCGTCAACCGCGGCATGCTGACCTTCCGCATGAGTGGGGACGAGGTCAACCCCGCCCAACTCAAGATGGTGGGCGACCTGTTCGATCTGGCCTCACAGCGTCTGCACGAAACGGCTTTGCAGACGGCTGCCTGAGCTCATCGCATGAAGTCAGTCCGGGTTATGCCCGGGCGTGTTGCCTTGTGCCAGGTTGATCAGCGCGTGCTGTTTTTCGGCATTCATCTGCGCGCGCATCGATTGATGCGGTGCATCGTTGACCAATTCCTTGATGCTGGCCACGACGCTGGCGGGCAGTTGTGCGAGCTCCTGCGCCCAATCCAAGGCGGCTTGTGTGGCGCTCCCTGAGGCCACCAGACGTTGAGCCAGTCCCCACTGATGCCATTGCTGGGCTGATACAGAGCCGCTTTGCCACAGCACTTCCAGTGCACGGGCGCGACCCAAAGCATGAACCAGCGCATGGCTTAGCCCGCCATCCGGTGTCAGGGGTGTTTGCTGCGGATGGGCGCTGAAGCGGGCGCTGTCGGCGGCCACCAGCAGATCGCAGGCCAAAGCCAAGGCCAGTCCACTGCCTGCGGCCACGCCTTCCACCGCTGCAATCACGGGTTTGGGAAAGCTGCGCAGTGCTTCCATCCATTGGTGAAATGCATCGATCTGGGCGCCTTGTGCGCTCAAATTGGGGCGTGGGTGCGTCAAATGCTGCAAATCGGCGCCGCCACAAAAATGGCCGCCCGCCCCGGTGATCACCACGGCACCCACGTCCGGGTTGGATTCGGCCATGTTCAGGGTCTCGATGCCCGCTGCAAATACCTGGTTGACCAGGGCATTGCGAGTGGCGGGGCCAGACAAGGTGATCAGCAGCGTGGCGCCATGGCGCTCGGTCAACAGTTCGGTGGTCATGCCAAAAACAAGAGGGTGCGATGGGGATAAGTCGAGCCCAAATTGGCGGGTTTACAGGGTGCTTCCCGCCTGATGGAATCGAAAGTCAACATGCTAGAGTCAAAAGCAAAGGCCAATGATGCACCCACATGAATAAGTTCAAGAGGGGCTCGGCGGTGGTTCTTGCTGGCTTGACGCTGTGGACGGCTTCAAGCACCACATACGGCTTGGGCCTCGGTCACCCCGTCAGTCGCGCCATTTTGGGAGACACCCTGTCGGTGTCCGTGCCCGTGCGCCTGGATGCGGGGGAGGAGCTCAGTGCCGATTGTGTCAAGGCCGATGTGTATTTTGGCGATGACAAGGTGCCGGCACCCCGCGTGCAAACGCAGCTCAACCACACGACTGCGCCGATGGGGCGCCAGGCCGAGCAGGTCATTCAGGTCCGGACCTCGGCCTTGATCAATGAGCCGGTGGTCACTGTGTATGTGACTGCAGGGTGTCAGACCAAGATCACGCGCAAGCTGGTGGCATTGGTTGACCCGCCTGATTTGAGAATGCCTGTCGCAGGTGCTGCAGCTTCGCAGTCGCTGGCATCGTCAGGCAGTGAGCCGGAGCCGTCGACCACGGAGGCGTCTGCACCGATCCGTAGTCAGGCACAACCTGTCAAGCTGGTGCAAGACCCCGTGTCCCGGTCTTCGGGATTGGGGCGCAAGGCCCCCAGTTTTGCTTTGTCTGAGGGCGAGCCACCTCAGTCATCCAAGCGGCAAGCCCGCACGCCCCGTGCAGCGGCATCCAAAAAATCGAAACTCACGCAGAGCGTGGATGCGCCTCGTCTGGTGGTGGACCCTGTTGCCACGGATGCCAACGTGGCGCCGGGGCTGCAAATGTCTGGGCAACTGGGGGCCGTGACGCCCGAATCAGAAGCCTCGTCACCAGAAATTTTGCAACGCCGCCGATCGGCTGCTGCCATCTGGCAAGCCATGAACGCGTCCCCCGAAGAGATGGCGCGCGATCAGGCCAGGCTGGAAGAGCTGGAGCGCAAGCTCGACGACCTGAGCCGTGACAGCGCCCGTGCCAGCGAAGCGGTGACGGGTTTGCAAAGCCGTCTGGCGCATCAGTCTGTGGGCGGCAATGGTGTCGCGTACGGCTTGGGCGCCCTGGTGGCGCTGCTGTTGGGTGTCCTGGTCTGGCGTGAATGGACATTGCGCAAGGCATTGGCCGAGCAATCTTCCTGGCTGACCTCGCAGTCGCCCGAAGACAGTGCGCCTGCCGCAGACGACAGTCAGGCTTCTGCCGCCGCCTTGCCGGATATCCAGCATGTGTTGGCAGACATCGATGCCGAAATTGAACAGGCCAGGGCGTCTAGCCAGCTCGAACATTCGGTGGAGAGAATGGCGCCCAATCTGGGGCAAGACACCTCACCCGCACCCATCCACGATGTGCCGGCACCGGTTGCGCCTCGTGCGCCCAGCATGCGCGATGTGTCGGTCGATGAGTTGATCGATCTGGAGCAGCAGGCCGAATTCTTCCTGGTTCTGGGGCAAGACGAGTCGGCCATTGAACTGCTGGAGGCCTACATCAGCAACAGCACGGCACTCAGCCCGATGCCGTTTCTCAAACTGTTGGAAATCTATCGTCAGATGGGGATGCGAACCGCCTATGAGCGCACGCGCATGAACTTCAATCTGCGTTTCAATGCCCATGCGGCTTTGTGGGAAGCAGACCTGACGCATGGCCATGAGTTGAAAGATTACCCAGGCGTGGTGGAGCGTTTGCAAGCCTTGTGGGCCTACCCAGATAAGGCGCTGGAAGTGTTGGAGCGGTCTTTGATGCGCCAGGACGCTGAGTCCTACACGTTCGACTTGCCGGCTTATCGCGAGTTGTTGTTCCTGTACGCCATCTTGCGAGATTTACAGGGGCAGCCTCAGTCTGCGCATGATCAGCATCACCTGTCCCACATGGACCTGCTGGTGTCGTCAAGCCCATCCGGCCCTGCGGCTGGCGGGGAGGCTCATCCCGGGCTGGATGCCGACCTGGACCTGTCGTCCCCTCTGATGGCGACTTTGCCCATGAAGGCTTTGCCTGACCTGGCGCCCACCTTGAGCCTGGATCTGGAGCTGGATGACTTGTATGTCGATCCAGCCTCGACGGATCACAAACCGTAATCGCCCGATGCCGGCGCGGCGGCGTCGTTCGGGTTGCGGATGGCCTGCATGATCATGGCTTTGCTCAGTCGGTCCGAAATCAGCTCGGCAAAGGCCAGTACAAACTGCCGCAAATAGGCCCCGCGTTTGAAGGCGATGCGGGCCATATTGGGGCCAAACAGATGCCCCACCGGACGCCAGACCAGGTCACCTTGGTTCTGCATGGTCGGGTCATCTTTGACGGCCATCTCGGCCACCAGCCCGATGCCCAAGCCCAATCGTGTGTAGGTCTTGATCACGTCGGCATCAATGGCTTCCAGTGCCACATTGGGGTGCAAGCCCCGTTGTGCAAAGGCGTGGTCGATGCGTTTGCGGCCCGTGAATGACGGGTGGTACGAGATCAAAGGCTCGGCGGCAAGCTGCTCCAGCGTCAGGCGTTGAGCTTGGGCCAGAGGGTGGTGCGCCGGCATCACGGCCACGTGGTGCCATTCATAAGCGGGCAGGGTGACCAAGTCGGGAAAGTCACTCAAGGACTCGGTGGCCAGGCCAATGTCCGCCACTTCGTCCAGCACCATCTGGGCCACTTGTTCGGGCGTGCCCTGGTGCAGGCTGACCGTCACTTTGGGATACTTCTTGCGCAGGGCCGCGACCGGCTCGGGCAAGACATAGCGCGCTTGCGTGTGCGTGGTCGCAATCGACAGCGTGCCCGCGTCTTGCATGGCGTATTCGTCGCCAATGCGCTTGAGGTTGCCCACCTCGCGCAGGATCAGGTCAATCGATTCCAGCACCTTCAAGCCAGGCTCGGTGATGCGGCGCAAGCGCTTGCCATGGCGCACGAAGATGTCGATGCCCAACTCTTCTTCCAACTCCAAAATGGCTTTGGAAATGCCGGGCTGCGAGGTGTGCAGGGCTTTGGCGGTCTCCGTCAGGTTGAGGTTGCGGCGGGCCGCCTCTTGTACAAAACGGAACTGATGCAGGTTCATGCCGCGCTTCCAGAGGCCAGGGCCCAGGCCGAGTCAGCCAGGGCTTGAATCAACAAATCGGTCTCGCCCACCGCAGGGCTCAGGGCCCATTGCACTTGCGGGTATTGGGCGCGAAGGTCGTCCAGCAGCTTGGGCAAGTCCTTGC
>JAGWTE010000150.1 GCA_028869095.1 Burkholderiales bacterium | reverse complement strand
AGCGTCGTCAGCATGCAAGTCGCTGCCTGTCACATCAGTCACACCAAGGTGACTAATCTTCGCACCAGCCTGCATTTGCTCCAGCTTCTGAGCCGTGATCACCTTGATACCTGACAAGCTCGAATCACGCACAGGATTTTGCAGAGAGGGCATCTCGTCCACCACCGCATGGGCCAACACGAGTTGGCTTGAAGCAGAATTCGTGAAGTTCAGATCCTTAGCAGCGAAAATCGACAAATTCCCACTAGCTGCTGGATACAGATAATTCACGCTTGACGAAGTCAACCCGACATTCACATCCTCACTGAGCGCATTGAACGCCATTGAACTTGGCGACACTTGACTCAGCAATAAAGAAGCTACCGCCCCCGTTCCACTGACTTGTTCTGCAGCGGGACTAAAGGACTTTGCAATGTTTTGCAAATAATTCGACGTCGCGTCTCCGGCGCGCCAGTTGACATCCGACTGAAGGCTTGTCGCAACCAGTGCGCTGCTGTCACTGTAGGTAAAGAATACAGCTCCCGCACCAGAAACTCGCGTCGCATTTTGCAAAATGGTCGGGTTAAAAATCATCCCAACATTCAATTCACCCAAGGACTGCAAACTCACTTGCGCATCCATCACACCGATGTTCAAAGCCATAGCAGGCAACTTACTCACATCCAGGGTATCGCCTTTGGTCAGGGCCCCGCCGCTGACAACAGTAGTGACGCCCTTGCCCGCAAACAAATTGCCCCCTTTGATGTCACCGCCTGCATGAATGTCGACGTCCCCGCCGTTAGACACGGTCAACACACCATCGACGGTACGAGCCGAAGTCGGCGCCACCACGGCAAGGTTGTTAATGGCGCCGCCCGCGCGAACATCAATGTTGCCACCGCCAAATGAGCCCACACCTTGCTTGAAGGCGTCAAACGACGACCACCAAGCCGCGTTGACTGGGACACCGCTATCAACCGCATTGGCCGTGTGGTAGAACCAGTTGGCAAACGCCTGCGCAGCACCAGGTGCGACGATGTCTTTGCCCGCCGTCAACTCCAGTCGGCCACCGTGGTCGGTGAACTGCCCCCAACTTTCGCTGGGGTTTTCAAATTGTTGCCCCTCAGCCAACTCTGCCAAACGGCCCGCCACATAGACGCTGGCTTGAACCGGTTTTGTGTTCGAGCTGGAGTAATTGGTCTTCAATTCGATGTTATTGGCCGCAGCCAGTTCGATCGAACCCGACGTCGTGCGAATCAACTTGCCAGCAGCCACGGTCAGGTTGCCATCAGCGCCATCTCGAGTACGCATGACATCGGCAGCTGCCACGTCTGCGCCGGCCACGATGCGGAACGAACCCGCATCACCCGGCAGGATCGCCGTGGCTGATGCCATGCTACGCCCGGCGCCATCAAAGCCATCACTCAAGCTGCCGTTGAAGGTCACGTCCTTGGCTGCGCGGATGGTCAAGGACATCGGCTCGCCACCCACATGCAGCGCATCGGGCATCGACAGGTCGTTGCTCAAAGCGAAGCTGCCTGCACTTTGCACTTCAGTCCCGACACGAACATGCGCTTTGCCGGTCACATGCTCAGCCAATCCCAATGCGGCCTGCACATCATCTTTGTGCGACATGAAGCTGTCCGCATGGGTCACCACATCGTCCAGTCCGACCTGATTTTGCGCCTCGCTGGTCACCGTGTTCTGGCTGACCATCACGGCAGGCAAAGTGGTCGTACCGACCTTGGCCCCAGGAGCCGTGGCTGAAACGGTCTTGACTGCTGTGCCCACCTTACGAGTGCTGGTGGTCAAGGAATCATCCAAAACGCCATCCACATAAGTGTGGACCTCCACTGTGGTGGTCGGTGTGGTGGTGACGGTGGTCGTTGCCTTGGTGACCGCAGTCACGACCTTGTTGGTCACGGTCGTCACCGTTTCGCTATACACAGTCCCTGTCTTGCCGGCAGACAAAGTGTCGCCCTGATAGACACGCACCGCTTCCACATCCACCTCACCCGCCGTGATGTGTGCCTTGATGGGTTTGATGTTGACGCGATCAGCGTCTGTCTCAGCGTCGTCATGGCGTTGCGCACGCAACACCACGCGGCCATCCAGAGCATCATCGCCCTTGGCGGATATCTCTGTGCCTTCGTGTTCCAGACGGACAAACCCATTGATCGATGAGATCAGAATGTCACCGCCATTGGCGCCTGCACGAGTCGAGTCAGCTTTGATGGTCGAAGCATTGACGACCACATCATCGCGTGCAGCCAGGCTGATCACGCCACCCTGAGGGGCAGTCGCATCAATATTGCCACGGCTCATCAAAGTGAGGCTGCCGCCGTCGGCGCTCAGATTCACGCGCTGAGCCTGAATGGCCGTGTTCAGAGATTGGTCACCCTGACGTATGCGCACATTGACTTCATGATGCATGCCACCGGCTTGGGATGCGCTCACCAAACGGTCGAGCGTGCCGCCGCTGGTGCTTGCTTCACCTTCATCGGCCACGCGCTGCGCATCAACCTGCAACGAACCCGACAATTTGTCAGAGGCAGCACTGCCTTTGATCTGCGCGTGCTTGCCAACGCGCACCGTACCCGGCTTCCCATCGGTACCCACGGCAGACAGCAGTACTTGACCAGCGGCCTTAGCGGTGTCCGTATCTGACACAGGCACAGGAGCCGATACATCCAGCAAGCCGTTCAGGGCCACGTCGCCTTGCTTGGCAACAATCTGAATGTCACCGCCCGGCGCAGTAACAGACCAGTTGGCTCCAGCCTTTTGTGTCCAACCTGCGGCTTGGGTCTTGGATCGCTCGGTCAACACCACGGTGTCGTCCTGACCTGACTGCCCCGTGCCAGTGATGGTCAATTGACCGGATGGCAAATCAATGATGCCGTCTTGAATGACGCGCTGGCCCGTCAAAGAGACCGATGCAGCCACGCCTCTCCGCTCATTGAGGCTGTGGGCATCAGCCTGCTGGGCAATGGTCAACACAGACTGGCTGACGATGGATTGCGATGTAGCCGAATCGGCGGTCAGACGAGCCGCCTGGATGGTCAAATCACCCTGCGCGTTCAAGCTACCCTGACCAGACAGGATGGCATCGCCCTGGCTTTGCACGTTGGTGCTGGCAAAGCTCGAGTACTTACTGCCTTCACCCAAAGTCAGGCCACCGGTTTCGGTGTCCCGCAGTGGTGGCTGAGCCCGCATCACCAATTGCGCGTCACTGGCTTGTGCGCTGGCGACATGGCTCGTCGTGTTACGCCATGTCAGGTCCTTGGCCTGAATGGTGACCGTGTCCCCAGCGGCACCCAGGCCGCGCAGCTCTGGTGCATCCAGCACCAACTTGTCCATCAACAAAGTCTGATCGTCGCCTTGCAAGCCCAACGTGGTGCTGCCAGCGAAGTCGATGCTGCTGTAGCTGCGCAGCTTGACGGACTTCGTCGCATTCAGTTGTTGCAGCAATGTGCCCTGAATGCTCAAGGCGGACGAATCATCCGCCACAGCGCCCAGCACCATGTGCGGAGCACCCAAGCCCAAAGATTGGGTGTCCAGGCTGGTGGAATCGCTGATGGCCAATTGCTTGACGCCGTCCATTTCAACCGATGCGCCAGCCAGACGAGATCCTGCCGCCAAGGTCAATGTGCCCTGTGCCGTCGAGCCATCGGTTCCAGACAAGGACCGAGTCAAATCAATCTGATCCACATTGCTAACGACCAAGGCAGCCCCGTTGCCAGACAAGGCCAAATCGTGCGATGCCTTCTTACTGCCTGTGGCCACGATGCTCACGCCAGACTTCACATCCACCGTGTTGCTAGCCACCGCCAACCACTCGCCACCCGACAGGGAGCTGGCGATGCTGACATCTGTGGATTTGGTATCGACGGCAACATGGTCAGCCGTACCCGATCGAACACCGCCCAGCAAAATGCTGGATGCCCCGGTGGCATTGAGTTCAGCCGCGCTGATGGCCGCATAGCCTGTTTGCGCGCTTTGCCCTTCGGCCACCACCTCCATCTTGGGCATGGACAGATCAAACTCTCCCCCGTCCAGATTGAATTGCGCCGCCCAATCAAAGTTGGATTGGGCGCTGAGCGAAGCACGACCGGCATCGCCCGGCAAAGTCGGGATGGGTTTGTGCAAACTTTGAGCGGCACTGGTCAGGTAGTCGTTGACAGACGTCACCGTCAAGGTGGACTTGGCGCGGAAGGTCGACTCGGGTTCCAGATTCAAGGCCAGACGTTGGTCATTGCCACCGTTGATCTGGGTGCCAACGGCTGTTTTATAGCCGGACACCAGCACACTGCCGTCATCGCTGTTTTTCAGCGCGGTTGTCAATTGCGTTGGGGTCTTCAAGGTGGCCGTCGACACCAGCACGGCACCGGGCAACACCGCATAACGTGCGGGCAGCAAGGTGTAATGGCCTGCAGCCAAAACGGAACTGCCCGTCAACACGTCCACTTGGTCACCGGCACTCAGTGTGGTCCCAACGGCTTTGGTGGATGCGTTGATTTCCGCATCGTTGGGCGCGAAGTCATAGGTGTAGCCAGGCAAGATGGCAAACACGTTGGCGCGGTTGAGTGTGTCGGCGCTGCCGCCAACACCTGCAGAGAACTCCCAAGCCAGTACGTCGCCGCCGGCTTGCGCCTGCACGCCAGCTTGGCTGGCAATGGTCAACCCCCTGCCTTTGACCAAGACACCCTTGCCAACGGGCACACCATCCAGCTTGAGAATGGCAGGGTTAGCGGTGGCATCTTGAGCGTTGTCATCTTTGAATACCGTACCCTTGGTGTCATAGAACCACTGCGCACCGTTGATGGTGGTGCCCACCGGCACGTTCACGCCATCACCTGTGACTGACAGCACGCTGCCATCGGCCAAAAATGCATTGTTCTCCGCCTTCAGCGAAATCGAGCCAAAGGGCTGTCGCACCACACCGGCGTGATGGATGTCATACGCGCTCAATGTCAACTGACCAAAGGCCGACAACGGCGTTTTGCTGTTCGAGCCATTGACTGGCTGCAAAGTCGACAGGGTGGAGTCCCCCTCTTGCCCATGGATGTCGAATTGCGTCAAGGTGGTGGCGTAAGCCTGCCCTGCGGTGATAGACAAGTCACCCGCAAAGTTAAGCTGTCCCACCAGCTTGTTGTTACCGTTGAAGGTCGTGCCCACCAGACGCACTTCGCCGTCTCGGCGTTGACCCACCACGTTCTGCGCACTCAGGGTCGCGTTCAAGGCCACTTTCGCGTCTGGCGTAACGCCTGATCCAAACCCTTGCAAGGCGCTATAGCCATACAACTCGATCAGGCCTGCATTCACTGTCAAGCCGGCGTCGCCTTTGGCGGCGACAGGAACGGGATAAGCCGTGAGGCCTGGTTCGGGCTTCAGGTCGCGATTGCCCAGGGACACATACGATGCTTGCAGCACATGGCGTTGCGCATCATCTGCAGCCAGCACTGGGGAATTCAGAATCAGAGACCGCAAAGGGACCGAGCCGGCCATCGCTGAATTGGTGACCAAATTGGCACCGAGGGTGATCTTGTCGTCGGAGCGCAGTTCAATCCGATCAAAGCCGGCGGACAACAGGCCATCCGAAGACAGCACAGCCTCGTTGAGGCGGGCGCCGTAGCTGGCCACATCATGCGTCGAGCCGAGCACGGTCAGACGGCGCTCCAGGGTTGGATAAGCTGACAGATCCTTACCCGGGACCACTACGTCCGAAAACCCTTCTGTACTCAAGTTAACCTTGATTTGCCCCCCCGATACCGACGCGTCAGGACGATTGGCTTTGAACTGACCTGCCAATTGGATGCCGTCAGCCGAGGCGACTTCTACAGAACCGGCGCCAGCACTGAGGTGTGTCTTTCCTGGCGTACGGCCCAAGTCCAGATCACCAGGGGCACCACTGACATCAATGGTTGAACCGGCCTCAGCAATGACTGCACCCTTGGCATTGTCCGACGATCGAACGTTCAGCTTGACCGTACCGCCCCCCAGGACGTTACCAGTCACAAACGTACCTGCAGCGGTGGATGTCGTCACAGCCTTGGTGATGCCGGATGCATCCAGCAAGCTGCCATCGTGCAAGCGAATCGTCTGATCCGGCACAAAACCAACGCTATCTTTGGCCTCACTCTCATTGCTGGAGTTACTGCCATGTTGCCCGAGCAAGGACAAGGCAATGTTGCCGCCGTTGGCCCGCACGGTGCCATATACGTCTACGCTACGGCCTGCCGTCAAATTGACGGATCCGCCGATGCCGGCGTCCACCAACGCATTCACTCCGATGCGAATGTTGCTCCCCTCCACAAGGTCAGGGCTCTTGAGCGCATCGTATGGTTTGAGAGCGGCCTTCAGCGTCAGCTTCACGCCTTCGCGCAACCCAGTATCCAGCCATTGCTCGCTCGTCATGTCGCCGCCGGTCGCCGTTCGACTCGGTGTCAGGATCAGGTTTTTCAACTTGGGCGCAAGCGTAGCGCCATCGGCCACTTGCACATCACCCAATGCAGTCAGGCTGATGTAACCGAATCCGCTTTCAGAGAACAGATTGCTACCCACTGTCAGACCACCGTTCGATGCGGTTGCGCCGTATGACAGCGACTTCACTCCCGACACCGACAAGGAGCCGCCCGACTTGAAATCAAATGCCGAGAGCCTGCCATTCAAAGTCAAGGTACCTGCGGGCTCATCTGCCCCCAAATCCACACCACTGTTCACATCCAGGATGATGCTTGATGTCACCTCGTCTTTTTCGACCTTGCCTTGTACTGCCTTGCCCAAGACGGTTGAGCCAGCGGCAGAGCGCCACGCACCTGCGGATGCATCGATTTCGCTGCCTGACTGCAGGTCAATCGAGTTCATGGCAGACAGCTTTACCGAGCCGCCATCCACCTTAAAAGGCATCGCACTGGAAGTCGCACCACGCTCGTCCACGGTCGAGCCCGAAACATCCAACCTGGCTCCCGACAAAACATTGATGTTGCCGTCTCCCCCAAAGAAAGTTCTCAGTCCAATGGTGCCGCCCGCAGCAGCAATGCGAGAACCCACATCGATATGCTGAGCACTGGCATTCAGCGAGCCCACAACGCCGAGATCCAAATCGACGCTGCTCCCCAGCGATACGCGTCTGGCTATGAGGTTCAATTGCCCCACACTACCCGCAGATAGGGCATCGGCGCTGATTTGCGTAGAGCCGAACTGCGCGAAGTAAGCCCCCCCCCCCTCGGCACCCACTTCCGGTATGGCACCGATGTTCCCTGACTTGGATGAGA
>JAGWTE010000149.1 GCA_028869095.1 Burkholderiales bacterium | reverse complement strand
AGGTGCCAGCCAGGTTGCGGTTCGTAGGGTTCGACCATGGAAATGGCCGCCACGACGGGGGCCTGGTTTTTGGTGGGGGGGGCGCTGATGTCACTCACGGTGATTTCATTGTATCGACCCCCTGCGATTCAGGTGGCAGATCGTAGTGCTTGCACCACTTCTGCCAGGTCGGGCCGCGTCTGGATGATGTGGCTGATGCCCAGTTGTTGGGCTCGCTCGGCGATGCGGGGGTGGGTGACGAGGACGCGCAGGGTGGACCAGTCGGGCGGGGAGGTCAGGGTCAACGAGGGCGCGGCATGGTCTTGCAGGAAGCCCAGTGCTTCGGAGCTGCTCAAGAGCCAAGTGTGTTGGGCGGGGTGCGCGAGGGCCTGTTGTGCCACGAGTTGTTGCGCGGGCGTCCAGATGGCGGGGCCCCGCTGGTAGGTCAGCAAGGTGTCGACATGGGCCCCCCGTGCTCGCCATTGTTGAGTCAACCACGTACGGCCCTTGGCGTCTTGGTTGTCGCCGCCGCTGACGATGCAGACCTTTTGGTTGACCCAATCGTGATCAGCTAACAAAGGCCACAGGGTTTCGGAGTCGAATTGGGGGGCGTCTGCAGCGGGGGAGACGAGTTGCTCGGTCAGGAGTAGGCAAGCAGCTCCTTGGGCCAGCAGTTGTTTGGCGGTGCCGGGGCCTGGTGCGCAGGCGAGTGTGTTTTGGGGCCACTGCGTCTGATCGGGCCGCAGCCGCATGAACCAGTCCACCGCAGCGGGGCTGACGAACATCAGGGCTCGGTAGGAGGCCAAGTTCCGCCACAGTTGGGCTACCGGCTGGCTGTCGGCGGGGGCCGAGATGGCGATCAAGGGCAGAGCATGGGCAGTCACGCCAGCTTGTTGCAGGGCTTGAGCCCAGGCCGTGGCCTGGGGTTCTGGCCGGGTGACCAGTGCGAGCATGGGGTCAGAGGGCGGCCAGCCATTGGGGGCCGGCTTGTTGTTTGAGTTGGTCTGCAATGGCCTGACCCATGGCTTGGGCATCGGCCGTGCTGTGGGGTTGGCCGCTGATTTGGGCTGCCACCAATTGGGCGTTGTCGGGATGGCCCAGGCGTGCTTGGAGGGTCAGGACGTTTTGATCGTTCCAGCAGGCGTAGGCAGCCAATGGCATGGAGCAACTGCCACCCATGGCTCGCGAGACGGCACGTTCGGCTTGGGTGGCCAGCCAGGTGGGCTGGTGGGTCAGGCTGGACAGGGCTTGGGTCAAGTCAGCGTCGTTGTGGCGGATTTCCAGCCCCAGCGCGCCTTGGCCTGCTGCTGGCAGCATGGTGTCGGTGTCGATGGCGTGCCGGATGCGGTCAGCCAGGCCCAGGCGTTTGAGTCCGGCCGCAGCCAGGATGATGGCGTCGTATTGCCCTTCATCGAGTTTGCGCAGGCGGGTGTCGAGGTTGCCGCGCAGGGGCTCGATTTTCAGGTCAGGGCGCAACGCTCGCAATTGGGAGAGTCGACGCAAGCTGGAGGTGCCCACGACGGCGCCTTGGGGCAGCTCAGAAAAGTGTGCGTGCCGGCTGGACACAAACGCATCGCGAGGGTCTTCGCGCTCCAGGATCGCTGCGAGGACAAAGCCTTCGGGCAAGTCCATGGGGACGTCTTTGAGTGAGTGCACGGCCAGGTCGGCACGGCCCTCTTCAAGCGCAACTTCGAGCTCTTTGACGAACAAGCCTTTGCCTCCAACCTTGGACAAGGAGCGGTCCAGGATCTGGTCGCCACGCGTGGTCATGCCCAGCAGTTCGACCGTGCGCCCAAAGCGGGTTTGCAGGACGTCCTGAACATGGTGGGCCTGCCAGAGGGCCAGACGGCTTTCGCGGGTCGCGATGACCCAGGGCTTGACGGAGGAGGGGGAGGCGGATTCAGACATCCGCCGATGCTAGCAGCGCCCAAGGCCTTTTTGGGGCTTGGGCGCGCGTGCTGATTGATCAGTCTTTGTCGAGGGACAAGGCTGAACGACGTTTTTGCGTTTGGTTGATGTAGTTTTGCAAGGTGCGCATCGTGGCGCCATCCATGCCAAAGAACTCGCAGCCCAGTCGTGCACCGTGGAATTCCGGGTGCAGCACGGTGACGTGGTGGATCTTCACGCCTGCCTCGATGCGGGTGTCGCCATCCAGGTCAATGATGCAGCGCCCAATCTTGCTGCCCGCGTCCAGCATCGGAATGGTCTCTGGCAGGAACAGGGCCATGCCGCCCAGGCTGACGTCCAGAATGCGCAGGTTCAACAGCATGTCGGGCATGCCCGGGTGGCGCATCTGGGCTTGTGGGCTGTGCGAGCTGAAGGGTTTGACGCGGAAGGCGTCGCGCCGCTGGAATCGGAAGACTTCTGCCGGGTACTGGGCGTTAAGGGCGCTGTGGCGACCCCCGTGAACGTGAACCAACCCTTCGATGTCGAATTGAACTTTGATGCTGTCCAGATAGGCCACCGCCACGACCTCGTCTGACTCCAACAGGGGGGCCAGACTGGGGTCATCGGCTTCTGCACTGAAACACACGATCCCTCGGGCAGGATCCACCGCCCACAACATGGTGGTGTGGCAGTTTCCCTGAGGGCCGCTGAGTGTGACCAAGGTGTTCATGTCAAGCAGTTGCTTGAGCAAGGCCTGGATTTCTACCGAAGAGGTGATTCGGTAGTCGTCCAGGTTCACGTGAGAGCCTTTGGTATATGGCAAGGCGTGGCTCCGTCAGATTAGTGCATTTGACGGGGGTCGGTGGTACCACCGACCATGCGGCTGAGATCATTGATCCAAGGCTCTGCCAGATTGCGGATCTCGGCGTCGTTGACCAGAATGCGCTGCATGATGCGCGATTTGAGCGCCAGCTCATCGGGGCCGAGCGCACGTTGTTGGGCCGCGTGCTTGAGTTGGGCAATCAGCACGGCGCACGCGCCTTCCAGTTTGACCACCGTGTCCCAGTCGCCGGAACGAGCGGCCGCCAACATGTCCTGGCTGGCGTTTTCGATGGCTTCGTAGTAGCTCAACAGGTTCTCGTTAATCAAGTTTTCGTCAAGCGTCGTGAACAGTTCAGGGGCGTTCATGCTCTTACCTCCATGGCTGCGCGAACAACTGCGGCATCCTTTGGCGCAATGGCCACCCAAGCATCCCGGATCGGGGTCAGCAATTTTGTGCATTCTTCCAATGCAGCCGGATCGTTGCGCAGGTTGGCATGTGTCAGGCGTATGGTGATGTAGGTATAGAGTTCATGGAGCCCCTGTGCAATCTCGCCACCGTCTTTGAGGTTAAGACTTGCTTTGAGTCCTTCGTCAATGATTCCTACGCACTTGCGGATCGCCGCACATTTCGTTTCGATGTTGCCGCTCAGCATGGCGCCGTGTGCTTGCATGCAGCTTTCCAGCGCACCATTGAATAGCATGGTGATGAGTTGATGCGAAGAGGCCCCACTGACGCCTGTCTCGACGTCAATCTGGCGATAGATGTTGCTCAATTGGCGGGGGCTGAACATACTGGCAGCGGAACCTGTGGCTGTGGCGTACATCTTCAATCTCTTGCAAGTAGTGCTGATAACAGCGTCATTTTTGTTATCGGCACTGACATGTAAAGCTTGAACCTATCGAGCTGGTTCTGGTCCTTGCAGTCGATTGTTTTCAGGCGTCATTTTCGAAAGAATAGGGTGTCCGAAGTGTGTTAGGGGTGACGGCTTCTGATCTTGTCGTAACCGACATCTGATCGAACACATTCTTCGCCAGGTTCGACAGTTGAGCCATGCCTGGTTGGCCGCGTGTCAGGGTCTGGATCATGCGCGCTTCATCGACTTTGAGCAGACCTTGGTTGTTCTGACGCAGCCCTAATGCCATGAGTTGATCCGTCAAGGATGAGTCATTTCCTTGAGCGTCGTTCCAGTGCTTTGTAACCATGTCCTGGATGGTCTGGCCAAACTGTTTCACCTTTGATGTGGATGCAGAGTTGGTGTGACTCAATTGAGCGGACAGATCGTTGAAGGATTGAGCGAAATTGAGCACGGATTGCTTTATGCCCTCAATATCGGACGAGACCCGTATGGTCACTGGCTCGTCGCTGGTCCGCTTGACAGTTAAACTCAGACCGTCTGCGGCGTGGTCAATCACGTTGCTGCTGGAGGTCACCGTTTTGCCGTTGACCGATATTTGTGCATCTCGGGCCGTTTGAGTCACCCGAAGGCCAAGTGGTGCTTCGCTTGTATCGTTCTCGGCCGAGACTTTGAATCCAAAGTCCGCGCCTGTCGATGTCGAGGTCAGCATCAGGCGTGATCCCGTTGCGTCGGAGATGATCGTGGCCACGACACCCATGCCTGCTGCATTGATTTTGTCGCGGACTGCTTCCAGAGATGCATCGTTCGGGCCGACCACGATAGATGACTTGGGCCAGTTGGGATTGCTCGTGAAGGCCGACCGTTCTGTGTTCCAGGTGCCTATTTCTATGTGAATGGCACCAGCCCCAATAGGCGTCGCCCCTTCGTTTGAAATGGGGGCCGACACGGCGGTTTGAGCGCTGGCCAGACTGGCGACGGTGATGCGAAGGTATTGGGCTGCCGCCCCGGTGCTGAGAGCGGTTAGTGTTGCCGGATCGCTGGATGTTGCCTGGGTGCGGCGCCAATTTTCAGATTGACTCAAGTGGTGCGTAGCGTCCAGAAATCTGGACAAGGTGCTTTGCAGCAAACCCAACTCCGACAATTGGAATTGGGTTTGTGGTGGAGAGGTGTCTCGGACCGGTTCGGACGCAGGTTTACCGGCTGAAACCGGCGGGGTCGAGATGTCCACGCCGGCATCGACAGTGAGTCTCACAGGTGAGATTGAATCCATGATCACAGCTCCCAGTGCAACCTGGGCCCCAATCGGGATAGGCCCCATTCACAATAGGCTTCGGCATCTATGCATCTTTCTTTAGCGCGGTGAGCTTGAAAATGGCGCTTTAGCGTCTGCTCCAAGCGTTAACTTGTTGTGAAACGTAGCTGCTCTGCGTATTGAGGCCTGCCATGGTCTTGTCCAGGGCCGTGTATTGGGCACGTAGTCGCTGTTCGTACAGCGCCGCGCGGGCATTCAGGACGTCTTGCTGCTGCTGGTTTCTCGTGATCGATGTGTTCAGGCCGCTGGTGCGGGTGGTGATCGCACCATCAACGGCGAGCATGCTGGACGACATTGAGTTGATCTGGGTGGCAACGCCATTTTGGGCGGGGTTAACGGAATTCGTGTTGGAGAACAACTTCTTGACTTCGGCCAAGTTGCTATTCAGAGCGCTGGTCAATTTGGTGGCGTCGACGGTTAAAGAGCCATTGCTTTGGATCACCAACCCGATGGTTGTTAAATCGGAAAAGACGGTGGACGCGTTTGATCCTGCTGTGTTGATCGTTGAGCGGAAATTGTTGAGTATGCCCACTGCAGTAGAGTCCCCTTGCAAGGGGCCGGCTGTTTTAGTGCCGGCGTCATACTTTGTGTCGTCCTTCAGGAGCGATGAGAGCGACGAATAGGCTGCCGCAAAATCAGTGATGGCCTTGGAAATCGAGGTGTTGTCCTGTGCCACGGTGATGGCAACTGGGCTGGTCGTGACTTTGCTCAGGTTGAGGTTAATGCCGCTGATGACGTTGCTCAGGGTGTTGGACGGGGACGTCACTGCCACGCCGTTGATGGTGGCGCTGGCGTCAGCGGCGCTCTGTGTGAGTGCCGTGCCAGCCGTTGCAGAGCCTGGATCGTAAGCGAGGCCAGATATGCCGCTTATGTCCGTGTTGATGCCGTCATTGTCGGCGACCGTCGTGCGAAACCCGTTGGTGGCGCCTGTGGCGGTTGACTGCATGATCAGGCGTGCTCCGCTGGCATCCGTGACGATGGATGCCGTGACGCCCGCGTTGCTGCTGTTGATCTTGGCCTGGATGTCGTTGAGCGTATCGGTGGCGGCAATGGTCACGTCGACCCGGGTGGTGCCTGGTTTGGCCGTGAAGGCGGCGCCTGACCAACTGCCTACGTCGATGTGCAGGATGCCTGAGCCCATGGTCGACGTGGCAGAAGGCAGAATGTTTTTGGATGCGACCGATTGCGAGGCGGCCAGCGCTGTCACCTGAACGTTGTAGATGCCTGCCATAGCACCGGCGTTTGTGGTGGCGCTGACCGATGTGGTGTCTGACGACGTGGCGGTAGTCGCAGACCAAGTGGAGGGGTTGGTGAGCTTTTGCGCAGCTGTCTGGAGAGCCGATACTGCCGACTGGATTTGACCAAAGGCTGATATCTTGGTCTGAATTTTGGAGGCAGCAGTCTGTAGGTCAGCGATCGGTTGGCGCTGTAGCGCCACCAATTGCTGCACGATGCTGTTGGCATCAATACCACTACCGATGCCGAGCGAACTGATGGATGAGGTACTCATGCGACTACTCCTGCTAGAGGATCAGGCCAGCACAGCCAAAGCGGCAAGACCTGGACGGAACCTGACACCCTATCGATCGACATAAGCCGGCAGAACTTTAGTCAACCTTGCAACAATTTGAGAACTTGTTGCGGTAATTGATTGGCTTGCGCGACCATTGCGTTGCCTGCCTGCTGCAGGATCTGCGCGCGAGACAGCGCGGCGGTTTCTGCGGCGAAGTCGGCGTCCATGATGCGGCTGCGGGCAGCTGTCTGGTTTTCATGGGACACCTGCAAGTTGGCAATGACCGAATCAAAGCGGTTTTGCGTGGCGCCGTAAACGGCGCGTTCGCTGTTGATGCGGTCGAGTGCGCCATCAATGTGATTGATCACCGTGGCCAACGTGGCGGTAGTAGAGGTGCTGTCAATGTTGTCGGCGGTGACCGCAGTGATGCTGGCATCGGTCGTCATGTTGGTGGTGGTCACCGTGATGACGTCATTGGAGGTCGTGTTGGCACCAATCTGGAAGTCCTGCGCTCCTGCGCTGGAGCCCAAAATGGTTTTGCCGTTGAAAGTGGTGCCGGCTAGCACCCGGGAGATTTCTGCGCTCAGTTGTTTGAATTCCTGGTTCAGCGAATCCTTGTCGCTGGCGCTGTTGGTGGCGTTTCGAGCCTGTACAGCCAGTTCTCGCATGCGTTGGAGTGCATCGCCCACTTTGCCAAGCGCCCCTTCAGCGGTTTGGGCCAGTGAAATGCCGTCATTGGCATTGCGAATGGCGACATTCATGCCTCTGGCTTGCGCATTCATGCGTTCAGCAATGGCCAGGCCGGCGGCATCATCCTTGGCGGAATTAACGCGCATGCCAGAAGACAGCCGTTGCATGGCCACAGACAGCGCATTTTGCGATGAG
>JAGWTE010000148.1 GCA_028869095.1 Burkholderiales bacterium | reverse complement strand
TGGAGCAACACCGGCAACACCTCGCTGCGCTTCAAAAGCCATCTGGCTTTCAGGTCTTTGTTCAACCTGAGCCTGAAAAACGCCGCCTTGACCGCAGTGACGCTGGGGCTGTACTGGCCCTGTGCCCACATGGCCTGGACCCGCGCCCGCCTGACTGCGATCACCGTGCATGCCCGCATTCGCCCCGATCAACTCTCGCAGCCAGTCAACCCTGTTCTGGCACCGCATGACGGCACGGGCGACGCGGCCGTCGAGCTCATGGGACTGGATGCCGCCCTATGACGAGCGCCTGTGGCGACCGCTTGGATGTGGACTACTTTGACGGCATCTGGCGCCAGCCTCATGCCGTACAAATGTGGGTCGAGCAAGGCATGCTGCACCTGGTCGGCAAAGCCGTGATTCGCCAGATTCCACTGGGTCAGGTGCAATGGTCTGCGCTATCCGATGGACGCGCGCCAAGAAAGGCGCTGCTGCCCGATGACGGCAAGGTGTGCGCGCAAGACATTGCCGGATGGGATCAATGGCAGCAAGCCCATCAACCGAAGCTGGCCGCCCATGCGCGTGCACGCAGCAGCGCCAAATGGACGGTCATTGCCGTGAGCCTGCTGCTGGCCGTTGCCGTGTGGGGCTACGGCTGCACTTGGCACATCAGGCCTTGATGATCAGGCCGGGGCGAATCAGGCCAGGGCTCGCTGCGCCTCGCGCGTCAACAGACGGTCCATCAACTCACGCACGCTGCGGATCTGATCGCCAAAAGGCAAGGCCCCCACGCCGCGGAAGAACAGCCCCTTCTTGACATCGCCCCGCATGGCCGCAGCCAATTGGTTGTCGATGCAGAACTGCCCCCAGCCGGTCAGGCCATCGCGCAAACCGCATTGGGCCAGGCAATCGAAGGCCTTGGTGCAACGGTTTTTGACGTGCGCCACGGCCTGCAGCTTTTCCTCGATCTTCAGGTAGGCCTTCAACCAGGGCGTGGCCACCGCGCGTGCCGGCAAGCCCGCCACGCTGGTGAACTCGACCATGTCTTCGTCCCGGGCTTCAGCCAGGATGCGTTTGAACTCGGGGTGGGCATCGCCCTCTTCTGTGACGGCAAAGGGGGTGCCCAGTTGCACACCCGCCGCGCCCAAAGCCTGCACGCGCTGAATGTCCTCATAACTGCGGATGCCACCCGCAGCGATCAAAGGGATCTCTTTTTCGATGCCGGCCGAACGCAAGAAGGCCAGGGATTCGGGGATGACACGCTCGAAGTCAAAGCGTGGGTCATTCAAATCGGCAATCTTGGCGGCGCCCAAGTGTCCGCCCGCCAGACGAGGGTGCTCGATGACGATGGCATCGGGCAAGCGCTTCTTGCGCTCCCACTTCTTGACAATGAGCTGCACGCCGCGCGAGTCCGACAGAATCGGCACCAGCAAGGCCTTGGGATGATCCTGAGCCAGGTCGGGCAAATCCAGCGGCAGCCCCGCCCCCACCACCACCGCATCAATGCCCGCCTCCAGCGAGCGTTTGACGTAGCCGGCGTAGTCGCTCACGGCACGCATCACGTTCATGGCCAGCAAGCCGCGTCCTTGGGATTGCTCACGCGCGGCCTTGACCTCACGCGCCACCGCTTCCAGGTTGGCCGCGTCAATGGCCACACGCGTGGCTTCGTCTTGTCCCACGCGCGATGCCAAACCTTGGGTGCGCTCCATCAGATCGGGATGGTGGCGGCGCAAATCGACCGCCGACAAAGTGCCCACGCCCCCCATAGCGGCCACCGCGCCAGCCAATCGGTGTGCCGACACGCCAATGCCCATCCCACCTTGCACGATGGGCAGCAAACGGCGCCCGCCCAGGCTCATGGCGTTCAGACCGCTTTGTTGCAGCTTGTCAGCCAATTTGGCGTCAATGTGAGAAGGATCGACAGACATGCACAGATTCCACTTTGTAGGGAACCCGACGGTAACGGCCTGACGAGAACGAGGCTTTGCGTCAGATCAAGCCGAACCCAGCTTGAAGGTCTCGCGGTAGTCCGGCACTCGCGCCTTCCACCCCAGTTTCTCCTGAATGCGCAGACGCAAGGTGTCGGCGGCCTGGGGCTCACCATGGTTGATGAAGACCTGCTGGGGCGCTTGTCCTAAGGCGCCCAACCAGTGGATCAAACCGGCTTGATCCGCATGGGCCGACAGCCCGTCGATCTGGGTGACCTCGGCCCGAATCGGCACGTACTCGCCAAACATCTTGAGTGACGTGGCCCCGGCGGCCAAAGCGGCGCCTCGGGTGCCTCCGGCCTGAAAACCACTGAGCACCACCGAGTTACGCGCATGTGGGCCGTAATAAGCCAGGTGATGCAAGACCCGCCCACCGGTCACCATGCCACTGCCGGCCACGATCACCATGGGATAGCGCTGCCGCATCAAGGCCTTGGACTCTTCAATGTCGCGCACAAAGCGGGTCATGTCGTGGACCTGCTTGCATTCCTCCGCAGTCAAGCGGTGTTCCTGGTGATGGCGGTCATAGATCCCGCTGGCGGCAATCCCCATGGGGCTGTCCAGCACCACCGGCAAATCAGGAATGGCACGCGCCTGCTTGAGCCGGTACAGCGCATACAGCAGGCCTTGCGTGCGCCCCACCGCAAAGGCCGGGATGATGATGACGCCACCACGGGCCGCCGTTCGACGCACCACATCACCCAGTTTTTCAATGGGGTCCAGCGCCGGATGCAAGCGGTCACCATAGGTCGACTCGATGACCACCCAATCGGCTTTCTGGCCCGTGACGGGCGGCGGCATGACCAGGTCATCTTCACGCCCCAAATCGCCCGAGAACAGCACCGACCGCCCTTGATGCTCGATGTGGATGCTGGAGGCGCCCAAGATGTGCCCGGCTGGGGTAAAGCGAGCCCTCACGCCCTGCCCCAGGTCCACCACACCATCGGGCGCCACCCGTTGGAAGTGGCGCAAGCAGGTTTGCACGTCGCGCACGGTGTACAAAGGCTCGGCCGGCTCGTGGCGCGTGGCCTTGTGGCGGTTGCGATACCGCGCCTCTTCTTCTTGCAGATGCGCCGTGTCTTGCAACAGCACCTCACACAGATCGGCCGAGGCCGACGTGGTCCACACCTTGCCTTTGAAGCCATGGCGGGTCAACAAAGGCAAGGCCCCGCTGTGATCGATGTGCGCATGCGTCAAGAGCACCGCATCCAGGCTGGCCGGGTCAAACGGCAAAGGTGCCCAGTTGCGCTCTCGCAAGGTCTTGAAGCCCTGGAACAGGCCGCAATCCACCAGCAGTTTGAGCCCGCCCACCTCTACCAAAGTCTTGGAGCCAGTGACCGTGGCAGTCGCACCGTAAAACGTGAGTTCCATACTTCAACTCCCGGTCTTGGTTTCCCCACCCTTGGCAGGATCAGCAGGCGAGCCTGCCGTGCTCATCCACTGCGCCACAATGGGCTGAATGATTGGCTGAAGAACGGGCTGCAGGCGACGCCAGGTCTGCCACAACCACCAGCCTTTGCCAGCCAGTTTGGCAACACCGCGAGGCCGCCACGCCAGCAAGGCCGCAGCCAGCGCGGCCACGATGGCGGGATGCCGCTTGACCCATTGCCCACCGGCCTGCACCCGATCGGCGGTGCTCAAGGCAGGTTCAATCGTTTGCGCCAATTGAACGGATAGCAACTCGCGCAAGACGGCACTGCGCTGCTGCAAGAGCAGCTTGCGCGTGGCCAGATCCATGTCGGGTGGCAGCGCCTTCATGGCTCACCGCGCGGCGACAGCGCCTGCCGATCCGCCTCCAGTTCAGCCAGCGTGGCGGCCAACATCCCTGCGGAGGCCTGCGACAGGCGCCGCACTTGCCAGCAAGCGGCCACACTCAAAGCCAAAAACAACAAAGCCATCACACCCAGCGCCAGCAAGCGGTGCGTATCCCAAAACAACACCGCCACCAACATGGCAAAGGAGGCCAAGGCGAAACACCCCAGCAAAATGGAAACAGCGCCCCAGGCCATGGTGGCCAGCAGGCGCTGCTTTTCTTCTTCCAGCTCCGTGGTCAACAAGCTCAGCCGCGTCTGGAAAATGGCCATCATGGTGGCCATCAACCCTTGCAGTGAAGCCTTGAGCCCTCTCGCGGCGGACGCGGACGACGACGCCGAACCTGTTGAATCTGTCATGCCAATGTCGACTCGTCCTTTTAGCGACGCCCGATCAGCATGCCCAGCAACAGGCCCACACCCGCCGCAATGCCCACCGACTTCCATGGGTTTTCATGCACATAGCCATCCGTGGCCTTGGCGGCCGCCTTGGCTTTGTCAATCACGGCAGCCTGCGTCTCCAGCAGTCCCGTCTTGGCACGCGCCAGGCTGTTCTGGACACGGGTGCGCAACTCGGACACGCCCGCGCTGGCGTCGCCCGCCGTGGCAGACAACAAGGCCTCCGCATCGGCCAACACCACTTGCAGATCGGCCATCAGCTTGTCTTTTTGTTGTGAAGTGAGGTCGCTCATGTCTCTTCCTTTCAGTGCTTATCAATGAACAATCAACAAGGGCAGTTGGCTGTGGGACAGCACGCTCTTGGTCAGGGAACCGTGGATCAAGGCATCCAGGCCATGGCGGCCATGCGTGCCCATCACAATCAGGTCACACTTTTGCCGCAAGGCGACATCCACGATGGACTGCTGGATGTTGTCCGTGATCATGAACTGGCCATCAAAAGTCACCCCAGCCTGCTTGGCCTGTTCGGCAAACTTCTCCAGCACCCCACGGGCGTGTTGCTCGCAGCGCTTTTCGTGCTCGCGAAAGGTTTCCACATCGTACGCCACTGCAGCCTGATCCACCACCAGAACCGGCAAGGGTGGCTCGGCCATGAAGCCCGTGATGGCGGCCCCTAACATCTTGGCCAGACCGATGCTGTGGGCAATGGCCCGGTCAGACAATTCGCTGCCATCTACTGGCACCAACAGATGTTCGTACATGGACGGCTCCTCCTCGAAAATCAGTCGATTGAGTTCATCCTAGGCCGAGGCCGTGACCGGGACAAGTCCCTAAGACAGAAATTTTGATCCACCGCAGGGTTTGCGTGATTCAAGAAAGCTGCCTCTAGAGGCCACCGGGCCATTTAAAATCGAGGGTTCACGCACAAAAAGCTGCGACGGCGCCGCCAATACAAAAAAGCGCGCCCAAAAAACGCCCCAGACGTCCACGACGCCCCACACCATGACCGAACTTGCCAAATCTTTCGACCCTGCGCCCATTGAAGCCAAGTACGGCCCCCAGTGGGAAGCGCGCGGCCTCTACAAGCCCACCCTGGACGCTGCCAAGCCGTCCTTCTGCGTCCAACTGCCGCCCCCCAATGTGACCGGCACCCTGCACATGGGCCACGCCTTCAACCAGACCATCATGGACTCGTTGACGCGCTACCACCGCATGAAGGGCCACAACACCCTGTGGATCCCCGGCACCGACCACGCCGGCATCGCCACCCAGATCGTGGTGGAACGCCAACTGCAGGAAAAAGGCCAGAACCGCCACGACCTGGGCCGCAAGAACTTCGTGTCCAAGATCTGGGAATGGAAAGAGCAATCGGGCTCGACCATCACCCAGCAAATGCGCCGCATGGGCGATTCGGTCTCATGGGAGCACGAGTACTTCACCATGGACGACAAGCTGTCCAAGGTCGTGAGCGAGACCTTCGTCAAGCTGTATGAAGAAGGCCTGATCTACCGTGGCAAGCGACTGGTCAGCTGGGACCCGATCCTCAAGTCTGCCGTGTCTGACCTCGAAGTCGAAAGCGAGGAAGAAGACGGCTCGATGTGGCACATCCGCTATCCCATCGATGGCAGCGATGAGACCCTGGTCGTGGCCACCACCCGTCCTGAGACCATGCTGGGCGACACCGCCGTCATGGTCCACCCCGAAGACGAGCGCTACACCCACTTGATCGGCAAGCTGGTCAAGCTGCCCATCACCGGCCGTCTGGTGCCCGTGATCGCCGATGAACACGTGGACAAGGAATTCGGCACGGGTGTCGTCAAGGTCACCCCGGCCCACGACACCAACGACTACCAAGTCGGCCTGCGCCACAGCCTGCCGATGATCACCATCTTCACGCTGGACGCGCAGGTGGTGTCGCACCTGGAAGAGATCCCCGAGGCCTACCGTGGCCTGGACCGCTTCGTGGCCCGCAAGGCTTTGGTCGCCCAATTGGACGCCGATGGCTTGCTGGTCGAGATCAAGAAGCACAAGCTGATGGTACCCCGCTGCGCCCGCACCGGCCAGATCATCGAGCCCATGCTGACGGACCAGTGGTTCGTGGCCATGACCAAGCCCGGCGCGCAAGGCAAGTCCATTGCCGATCAAGCCATTGAGGCCGTTGAATCGGGCGACGTCAAGTTCGTCCCCGAGAACTGGGTCAACACCTACAACCAATGGATGAAGAACATCCAGGACTGGTGCATCAGCCGCCAGTTGTGGTGGGGCCATCAGATCCCGGCCTGGTATGGCAACAACGGCGAAATCTTTGTCGCCCGCAATGAAGACGAAGCCCGCACCCGCGCCAAGGCCGCCGGCTACGAGGGCGAGTTGACCCGCGACGAAGACGTGCTGGACACCTGGTACTCGTCGGCGCTGGTGCCCTTCTCCACCCTGGGCTGGCCTGAGCAGACCCAAGAGATGGACCTGTTCCTGCCTTCGTCGGTGCTGGTCACCGGCTACGACATCATCTTCTTCTGGGTCGCCCGGATGATCATGATGACCAAGCACTTCACTGGCAAGGTGCCCTTCAAGCACGTCTACATCCACGGCCTGGTGCGCGATGCGCAGGGCCAGAAGATGTCCAAGTCAGAAGGCAATGTGCTGGACCCGGTCGACCTGATCGACGGCATTGAGTTGGCCCCGCTGCTGGAAAAGCGCACCACCGGCTTGCGCAAGCCTGAGACGGCCCCCAAGGTTCGCAAGAACACCGAAAAAGAGTTCCCCGAAGGCATCCCTGGCTATGGCGCTGACGCGCTGCGCTTCACCTTTGCAGCCTTGGCCAGCCTGGGCCGTTCGATCAACTTCGATTCCAAGCGCTGCGAGGGTTACCGCAACTTCTGCAACAAGCTTTGGAACGCCACCAAGTTTGTGCTGATGAACACCGAAGGCCAAGACTGCGGCCTCAACATCCACAAAGAGCCCGGTCAATGTGCCGCCAACGGTTATCTCGACTTCAGCCCCGCTGACCGCTGGATCGTCAGCGAACTGCAGCGCTTGGAAGCCGCTGTGGAGCAAGGCTTTGCCGAGTTCCGCCTGGACAACGTCGCCAACGCCATCTACCAGTTCGTGTGGGATGAGTA
>JAGWTE010000147.1 GCA_028869095.1 Burkholderiales bacterium | reverse complement strand
TCGCGCTCAAAGGTGGTCTCTCGGCTCATGGATTTGGCCTCGCGGTAGGTCACCACGGGGCGGTCGTCGTGGCCATGCGCGGCTTGGTGCAACCACTGGCCGTAGTTGCTGCCAAAGTGTTCGATCAGCCATTCAGGCTGGGCCTGGGCCAGCTCGCCAATGGTGTGGACGCCCAGGTCGTGCAGGCGCTGCGTGGCTTTGGGCCCGATGCCGTTGACGCGCTTGACGGGCAAGGGCCAGATGCGCGTGGGGATGTCTTCGGGCATCAACAGGGTCAGGCCATTGGGCTTGTCCAGGTCGGAACACAGTTTGGCCAATAGCTTGTTGGGGGTGACGCCGATGGAACAGGTCAGGCCCGTGGCGGTTTGGACGGCATCCTTGATGCGTTGCGCGACCTGCCGCACGCCAGCCAGCGGGCCGGCCTCGGTGCCGTCCTGCGCACCAGGTACATCCGTCAGGTCCAGGTAGATTTCGTCGATCCCCCGGTCTTCCATCACCGGGGCGATGTCTCGCACGGCCGCTTTGAACAGGCGCGAGTAGTGGCGGTAGGCATCAAAGTCCACCGGCAACAAGATGGCGTCAGGCGCCAGGGCGGCGGCCTTCATCATGCCCATGGCCGAATGCACGCCCAGGGCGCGGGCTTCATAGGTGGAGGTGGTGATGACCCCTCGGCCCACGTAGTCGCGCAGACGGGCATAACGCCAGGTGCCGTCGGGCAACTGTTGGGGGCTTTGGTCGCGCCGCCCACCGATCACCACCGGCTGGCCGCGCAGTTGCGGATAGCGCAGCAACTCCACAGAAGCGTAAAACGCATCCATGTCGAGGTGGGCGATCAGCCTTTGCGTCATGCTCGTCTTTCACCCACACGCGGCATCACGCCCACCCCAACACCCGCCTCAGGCGAGCATCACCACTGGCCCGTTTCCATGCGGATCGCCACTTCGCAATCGTCAAAGATTTCGAGCTTGGCGATCTTGACGCGCACGCCCAGCACGCCGGGCAAGCCCAGCAGGCGGTTGCACAGTTTGCCAATCAAGGTCTCGAGCAAGTTGACGTGCACGGCGGTGCATTCTTCGATGATGATGGTGCGCACCCGGCGGTAATCCAGCACATGCAAGATCTCGTCGTCATGGGGCAGCAAGGGCTGGCTGCCCATGTTCAATTCGGCGTCGACCATGATGGGCTGCGGCGCGGTTTTTTCGTGATCCAGCACGCCCAGATTGGCGTCAAAGCGCAGGCCGGTCAGGTTCAGGGTTTGGTTACCTTTGGTCAGGGACATGGGACGGGCTCCGTTGCGCTCACATCATTGAAAAATCGCGGTCAAACCGCTGCAGGTGCTGGCCACCGTCCACCAACAAGGTGGTGCCGGTGAGGGATCGGTTGGACAAGGCAAAGGCCACCGTGGCGGCCACATCTTCAGGCGAGGACGAGCGCCCCAAAGGCGATTGCCGATGCAACTGATCAAACTTCTCGCCCTTCAGCCATTCGCTGGTCAGGGTCAGCCCCGGCGCCACCCCCACCACGCGCACACGCGGGGCCAGACTCAAGGCGAGCAAGGTATTGGCCGCTTCCAGAGCGGCTTTGGACAGGGTGTAGCTGAAGAAATCGGGGTTGGGGTTCCACAGCTTTTGGTCCAGCAGGTTGACCACGGCACCTTCGGCCTGGGCATCGCCCGCGTCCACACGGGCTTGCACGTGCTCGGCCAAGGCCTGGGCCAGGATCACAGCGGGCGCGGTGTTGGCACGCATGTGCTTGTCCAACTGCTCGTAGCTGAAGGACGCGGCGCTGTCGTATTCAAAGGTCGACGCGCTGTTGACCACCGCGTGCAAAGCCCCCATCGCCGACACGGCTTGCGGCACCAGAGCACGTGCAGCGGCCTCGTCCGACAAGTCGGCCTGCAAGACCACGGCACGGCGGCCCAAGGCCTGCACATCGGCCGCCGTGGCCTGGGCCGCATCCACCGAATGGCGGCAATGCACGGCCACATCCCACCCGCTTTGCGCCAGTTGCAAAGCCACGCTGCGCCCCAGGCGGCGCGCCGCCCCGGTCACCAAGGCCACGCCTTGGGCGCTGCTTGAGCGAGGGTTTGAAAAATGATTGGCTACGGTGTCTGTCATGGTTCCTACAATCGGGGGCATGAGCGCCCCTCGAACACCCCATTACGCGGACCACAGTGTAGTGTCCGCCCCCCTGCCCGACCACCCTCTGGCACGGATGATTGCTGACGAAATCCGTTTGCATGATGGCTGGATCCCGTTTGACCGCTACATGGAACTGGCCCTCTACACACCCGGACTGGGCTATTACAGCGGCGGCAAACGCGTGCTGGGCCGCACCCCGCAAGACGGCAGCGACTTTATCACCGCCCCTGAATTGACCCCGCTGTTTGGCGAGACGCTGGCCAAACAAGTGAGCCAGGCGCTGGACGCCACCGGCACCGATGAGATCTGGGAGTTTGGCGCCGGCTCAGGTGCCCTGGCTGAGCAGTTGATCAGCGTGCTGGGCGACCGCATCAAGCGCTACACCATCGTCGACCTGTCGGGCGCCTTGCGGGATCGCCAGCACCAACGCATCGTCAAGCAGCAACCCGAGCTGGCCCACAAAGTGGTCTGGGCGGACAGCCTGCCCGACCAGTTCGATGGCGTGGTGGTGGGCAACGAAGTGCTGGACGCCATGCCCGTGAAGTTGCTGACCTGGACGGGGCATGTCTGGCAAGAGCGCGGCGTGAGCCTGAACCCCAGCAGCACCGAGGAACACCCGGTGTTCATGTGGGCAGACCGGCCGACTTCCGCATCCGGCGTGCGCCCGCCCTGCGACACGCCCGACCACCACTACGCCCCCGGCACGGTCGTCGAAACCCATGACCCGGCCCATGCCTTTGTGACGACCCTGGCGCAGCGCATGGGCAAGGGGGCGGCGTTCTTCATGGACTACGGCTTCCCCGAGAGCGAGTTCTACCTGCCCCAGCGCCGAGGCGGCACCTTGATGTGCCACCAGGGCCACCAGAGCGACCCAGATCCCTTGTCTGATGTGGGTGAAAAGGACATCACCGCCCACGTCAACTTCACGGGCGTGGCGCTGGCAGGCCAGGAAGCCGGCTGGGAAGTGCTGGGCTACACCAGCCAGGGCCGCTTTTTGACCAATTGCGGCCTGCTGGAATCCCTGTCACGCCCTGTCGACAAGCCCACGGCGGCCGACTTCAAAACCCGCGCGGCGGTGCAAATGCTGATCACCGAGCATGAAATGGGCGAGTTGTTCAAGGTGATCGGCTTTGTCAAGGGCGAATGGTTTGACGCGATGGGGTTTTCGGACGGGGACCGGACCCATACGCTGTAAGCCGGCTAATCGCCTGGTAGGGCCGGTTGGACCAATCGGCCTTCTTTATCACGGTCATTGGCCCTTCCCCAAGCGCAAATGCTGCACTGCCGCGATAATTACGGCCATGCTGCAACAACGCACCCTCAAATCCCTGACTCGCGCCGTGGGCGTGGGCCTGCACAGCGGCCAGCGCGTCGAATTGACCTTGCGCCCGGCCCCTGTGGACACTGGCATTGTTTTTCGCCGGGTGGACTTGGCCGAGCCTGTTGACATCCCCGTCAACCCGCAAGCTGTGTGCGACTGCCGCATGGCCACCACCATCTCGCCCGCTGGCGACCCGGGCGCCCCCAAGGTCAACACCATCGAGCATTTGATGTCGGCCTGCTCCGGCCTGGGGCTGGATAACCTCTACATCGACATCACCGCCGAAGAAGTGCCCATTCTGGACGGCTCGTCGGCCGCGTTTGTCTACCTGCTGCAAAGCGCTGGCATCGAGCTGCAAAAGGCGCCCAAGCGCTTCATCCGCATCCTCAAGCCCGTTGAAATCCGCGAGGGCGAAGGCCGCAACCTGAAGTGGGCCCGTCTGGAGCCGCATCACGGCTACAAGCTGTCGTTCGAGATCGATTTTGACCACCCTGCCGTGGACCAAACCGGCCAACGCGTCGAATTTGACTTCGCCACCGGCCAGTACAAGCGCGACATCGCCCGAGCCCGCACCTTCGGCTTCACCAAGGATGTGGAAATGATGCGTTCACGCGGCCTGGGCCTGGGTGGCAGCATGGACAACGCCATCGTGGTGGACGACTACCGCGTGCTCAACAGCGACGGCCTGCGCTACGACGACGAGTTCGTCAAGCACAAGATCCTGGACGCCATTGGTGACCTGTACGTGGTGGGCCACCCCCTGCTGGCCGCCTACAGCGCCTACAAGTCGGGCCACGCGCTCAACAACAAGCTGCTGCGCGTGTTGCTGGAACAGCCCGATGCCTACGAGATCGCCACTTTTGCGGACGAGGCCAAGGCCCCCAAGGGCTTGAGCGAACTGGCTCCGGCCTGGTAAACCCATCCACCAACCCGATCGATCCCGACCATGGCCCTCGTTCGACTGCTGGTGATGGCCATGGGCCTGGGTTTCTTGCTCTGCATGGGCATGTTCACCCTCAGCGGTGAGCCCGTCTGGCGTCAGCGCGCCATCCAGATCCTGCGCTGGGCCGTGGTGCTGGGCCTGTGCTTTGTCGGGCTGTTTGTGCTGCGCCGCGCGGCGGTGTTCATCTAGATTCGGCTTTTCTCTCCCTGGCTGAGCCCAACCCCTCAAACACGGGGTTACCCCCCTATATGCGGGGTGCTTGACGTCCCTAGTATGGCAACAAACACCGCATCAGACGCCAGGCCAAGACCGGCGCTAGAGGAGACCCCGCACCATGGATTACGCCGCTGTGTATCGGCGCTCTGTCGCCGACCGTGATGCTTTTTGGCGCGATCAAGCCTATCGGATCGAATGGCATCGTCCCTTCGATCAAGTGTGTGACTACAGCCAGCCCCCCATGGCCCAATGGTTCGTGGGCGGCCAGACCAATCTGTGCCACAACGCGGTCGACCGCCATGTGCCCGCCCGCCCCGATCAGCCCGCGCTGATCCACGTGTCGACCGAAACCGGTCAAGAACAAGTTCTGAGCTTTGGCCAGTTGCACGTGGAGGTGCAACGCATGGCCGCCGTGCTGCAAAGCATGGGCGTCAACAAGGGCGACCGCGTCCTGATCTACATGCCGATGATCCCGCAAGCCGTGATCGCCATGCTGGCGACGGTGCGCATCGGGGCCATCCACTGCGTCGTGTTCGGCGGCTTTGCCTCTCAGGCATTGGCCAGCCGCATCGATGATGCCTGCCCCACCGTGATCGTGACCGCCGATGCGGGCATGCGGGGCGGCAAGGTCATCCCTTACAAGCCTTTGCTGGACGAGGCCCTCAAGCTGTCCACGCACAAGGTATCGCATGTGGTGTTGGTCAACCGCGGGCTTGCGCCGGCCGAGATGATCACCCCCCGAGATGTGGACTACGCCCTGGCCCGCAAGCTACATATGGACGCCATGGTGCCTTGCGAATGGGTGGAGTCCACGCACCCTAGCTACATCCTGTATACCAGCGGCACGACGGGGAAACCCAAAGGCGTGCAGCGGGACACGGGGGGTTATGCCGTCGCGCTGGCCGCGTCGATGGCGCACATCTACCAAGGCCACGCCGGAGAGACCTTCTTCTCAGCCAGCGACATTGGCTGGGTCGTGGGCCACAGCTACATCGTCTACGGCCCCTTGCTGGCTGGCATGAGCACCATCATTTACGAGGGCCTGCCGATCCGGCCCGATGCCGCCATCTGGTGGTCGCTGGTCGAAAAGTACAAGGTCAGCGTCATGTTCTCAGCGCCCACGGCCATTCGGGTGCTCAAAAAGCAGGACCCGGACTGCCTCAAGCGGCATGACCTGTCCAGCCTCAAGCAATTGTTCCTGGCGGGCGAACCTCTGGACGAGCCCACGGCCAAATGGATTGGCGACGCGATTGGCAAACCCATCATCGACAACTACTGGCAGACCGAAACCGGCTGGCCCATCCTGAGCCTGGCCCATGGCATCCAACCCGATCTGCCGACCAAGCTGGGCTCACCCGGCGTCCCGATGCTGGGCTATGACGTCAAGCTGCTGAGCGAGCAAACCGGCGAAGAGTTGACCGAGCCGAATCAAAAAGGCGTGCTCACCATCGAAGGGCCGCTGCCCCCCGGCTGCATGCAAACGGTGTGGGGCGATGACAAACGCTTCGTCAACACCTACTGGAAGAGTTTTGGCGACCGCTTGATCTACAACACCTTTGACTGGGCGATCCGCGACAAAGACGGCTACTACTTCATCCTGGGCCGCACCGACGATGTCATCAACGTGGCCGGGCACCGCCTGGGCACCCGCGAGATCGAAGAAGCCATCAGCCGCCACCCTGTCGTGACCGAAGTGGCCGTGGTCGGCGTGACCGACAGCCTCAAAGGCCAGGTGGCCAAGGCCTTTGTGGTGCCCAACAACGCCCAGGTGCTACAAAACGAAGACGAGCGCCAGCGCCTGGAGGCCGACATCATGAGCACCGTGGACAAGCAGTTGGGTGCGGTCGCCCGCCCGGCTCAAGTCCTGTTCGTGAGTGCCCTGCCCAAGACCCGATCGGGCAAGCTGCTGCGGCGGGTTGTGCAAGCCATCTGCGAAGGCCGCGATGCAGGCGACCTGACCACCATCGAAGACCCGAATGCGCTCAAACAACTGCAAGAGGCCGTCAGCGCAGCACACTGTTGACGGCCCTGTGGACTCCGGCACAATGGGGACTTTGATACCGCTCCCCGCTAACAATGAAAACCCCTGCTCCGCTCACTGACGCCGACATCAACGAGATTGACATGCTCCTGGGCGCCGTGCCCGAGCCTTTTGAAACCGTTGACGCCGTGATCCTGGACGGCTATCTGGCAGGGGTGCTGGTGCAGCCTGTGATGCTGACGCCCGAGCAATACCTGCCCCCCATCTTCGGCACCGAAGGCATGCCCGAGCCTGGCATCCCCGGCTGGACCGAAGCGCAACACGACAAGCTGATCGGCCTGATCGAGCGTCGCAAGGACGAGATCCTGCGTGGCATCCTGGAAAACGGCTGGTTTGACCCGATCATCCCCATGATCGAGGAAGAAGATGGCAAGCCCGCTGAAGGCCAAGCCGCGCTGGAAGGCCTGGGCTACTGGGCTGCGGGCTTTGAATGGGCCCTGGCCAACTTCCCCCAACTGGAAGAAGCGGCCTTGCCCGGCGTGCCCGACCTGCTGGACTCCATCTGGCGCCATCTGCCCGAGCAGGATGACACCCAGAAGGAAATGACCAAAGCCCTGGATCAAGAGCACCCTCTGCGCAACTTGGACGAAGGCATTGAGCAACTGGTCTTTGACGTGGTGGACCTGGCCGAGATCGGCGTGGCCGAACGTCACAAGGTGGAGACCGTGG
>JAGWTE010000146.1 GCA_028869095.1 Burkholderiales bacterium | reverse complement strand
TTGCTGGTTTCCAGCTTGGCCACTTGCACGCCCACCGTGGCTTTGCGCACGATGGGGGCTTGGCCCGATTGGGTCACCCAGTCGTCGACTTGGCCGGGGCTCAGTTGGGACAGGTTGACAGGGGTCTGCAAAGGGTTGGGTTGCACGTTGTTGCGGCCGACCAATTGATCCAAGGCGATGCGCTTGACGCGCAGGTCGTTGGTGGCGGCGATTTCCTGGGCCGATGCCAGGTCATGGCGAGCCTGGGCTTCGCGCGTGTCGGTGATGGTGGCGTTGCCCACTTCAAAGTTGCGCTTGGCCGCGGCCAATTGTTCGGCCAGCGCCTTTTTGTTGGCTTGGGCCGTGGTCAGCAGGTCTTGCGCGGCCAGGACATCGAAGTAGGCCTGGGTGACGCGAACTGCGAGATCGTCTTCCGCCATTTTCAGGTCGGCTTCGGCGGCGGCAACCGCTTGGTCAGCTTGGCTGATGTTGTCCCAGTTGGTTTTGTTGAACAGGGCTTGGCGAGCCTGGATGCCCACCTTGCGCGTGGTGCCGCTGGCATCGAATGCCGAACCCAAGGATGAGTTCAAGTCGCTGCGCGTGATGGTGCCTTGCAGGCCCACTTGCGGCATCCAGGTGGATTGCGCTTGGGCAGGCTTGTAGCCCGTGGCTTCTGCCTGGGCTTTGGCGGCCAGGTAGCTCGCGTCGTAGACCTTGGCGGCTTGATACAGATCGACCAGGCCTTCAGCCTGGGCTGTGTGGACACCGCCGAGCCAAGCCACGCAGGCCAAGACCGCCATCATGGGACGCGAGCCCTTGTGGGCGTCACGAGCGTGTTGAGGGGCGGGGTTGTCTTGCCAGTTCAGCATGGGGTGTCCTTGGGTCCGATCAACGGGTATCAGAAAGTGAAACGATTGGCCGTGGCAAAGCCGGGCAGGCGTGGAGTCACGGTGTCAAACAACTCTTGGTGTTCAAACTGCTTGTCGCCTGTGCGGGTCACCAGGGTGGCGCGCATCATGGGCTCGTCGCCGACGATGGCCAGCAGGCGGCCGCCGACTTTGAGTTGATCCAGCAGGGCTTGGGGCACGGCTTGGACCGAGCCTGTCAGCAAGATGGCGTCAAACGGGGCTTGGCCGATGAGGCCTTCGGCACCCGTGCCTTGTTGCACTTCGGCGTTGGAGATGCCGGCCTGACGCAGGTTCTGGCGCGCGGCGGCGACCAGGTCAGCGCGGCTGTCCAGGGCTGTGACGCGCTGGGCTTTGTGGGCTAGCAAGGCGGTGATGTAGCCGGTGCCCGCGCCAATTTGCAGCACGACGTCGTGCTTGCTCAGGTTCAGGTCTTGCACCAGACGGGCTTCGACGCGGGGGGGCAGCAGGGCGCCACCGTTTTCCAGGGGGATTTCCAGGTCCATGAAGGCCAGGGCGCGGTGCGCGGCCGGAACGAAATCTTCACGGCGCACGGCAGACAGCAGCGACAACACCGAGGTGTCCAGAACGTCCCAAGGACGAATCTGTTGTTCGATCATGTTGAAGCGGGCTTGTTCGATGTTCATGCGGGCATCCTTGAGTGCAAAGGCAAAACCGGGATTTTAAGAAGTTAGGCGGGTCTCTTGGACGCAACTGGAAGGAGTTTGTGTTTCTTCCGTATGAAACACTTGAGCCAAGTCAGTTCCCCATGTCCTGATGTGTCATGCCGAGGCCGCTTCTGAGGGGGCCTCCAGGCCGCGTAGCAGCAGTTCAATCTGGGTGCGGATGAACATGTCGGGCTGCAGGGGGATGGGCGAGGTGACGCAGGCGTCGGCGCATTGCTGATAGAGCACCAGAAATTGCATGGGGGCGACCATCGCCATCACCACCGACGACACATCCATGCGGCGGAACTCGCCTCGATCGATGCCGCGCTGTACGGCTCGGCCCAGCAGGTTGTGGCAGGGCTCGACCACTTCGTCCATGTAAAACTGGGCCAGGTCGGGGAAGTTGGCGGCTTCGGCGATGATCAGTTTGATGATGCCGGCGGCCTTGGATTGACCCACGCGAGACCACCAGGTCTGGGCCAGTGCCTGCAGCAGTTCGGACGACGAGCCTTCATACTGATCGACCAGATCGGCGCCTTCGACGATGACCTGTGTCAGATGGGCACGCACGACCGCTTTGAACAATTCGTCCTTGCTGGGGTAGTACAGATACAGGGTGCCTTTGGACACCCCGGCGAGCTTGGCGACTTCTTCTGCGCGAGTGGCGGCCAGGCCTTTTTCGACAAACAAGGTCAGGGCGGCTTCCAGCAATTCCTGCGGACGCGCGACTTTACGGCGGCGTCGGACCAGCCCGGTCAAGGGGCAGGATGGGGGGGCAGGAAGGAGGGTGGTGCTCACGATGGGGTACACAATAACTGACTCGCGAGTCAGTAATGTATCGCTGCCCTTGAATCAGGTCAACCATACCCCGGGGAGCATCTTGGGGTGTTCCACCTGTTCGATGCCGTCGGGGTTTGCCATGATTCGTTGTATTCGAGGCAGAACTGACGCCCCGCGTTGTCAAAATGGGCGGACCCTCGTTGAATAATGAATCCATGACCCGACCTCAAGCGCAAGACCGGGCGGCCTACGCTCACTTCAGCACCACCACCACGCGATGGATGGACAACGACATGTATGGGCACGTGAACAACGTGACCTACTACAGCTACTTTGACACGGCGGTGAACACCTACCTGATCGATGCTGGGGTGCTGGACATCCATGCAGGTCAGGTGATTGGCCTGGTCATCGAGACGCACTGCAACTACTTTGCGCCGCTGTCCTTTCCCAAGCCGGTGGAGGCGGGTATCCGTGTCGCCCACATTGGCAAGAGCAGTGTCCGCTATGAGATCGGCCTGTTTGAAGCGGGTGAGCCTTTGTCTGCGGCCAGTGGTCATTTCATTCATGTTTATGTGGACCGCGAGACGCGCCGTCCCGTCCATCTGCCAGAGGCCTTTGTCCAGGCCCTGACTCGTTTGCAACTTCCTGCCTGATTGTTTGTCATGACCCATCCTGCTTCTGTTCCTCGCGAGCCCGATCACATCACCCCTGAAAGCATTACTGCGGTCGATCGCGCGATCACGTCGCGTCGCTCCATCCGCCGTTTTTTGTCGACACCTGTGCCGCAGGCCCTGATTGAAGAGATCTTGCATGTGGCGTCGCGCGCGCCCTCTGGCACCAACACGCAGCCCTGGAAGGTGCATGTGCTGACCGGAGCCAGCCGCCAAGGTCTGGTCGACAAGGTGCTGGCCATTCACAACGACCCGGCGCAATTGGCGCAGCACAGTGAAGAGTACGACTACTACCCCAAGGAATGGGTGTCGCCCTACATTGACCGTCGTCGCAAGATCGGTTGGGACATGTATGGCCTGATGGGCATTGGCAAGGCCGAGCGTGATCGCATGCATGCGCAGCAAGGCCGCAACTTCATGTACTTTGATGCGCCGGTGGGCATGGTGTTCACCATTGACCGCATCATGGGGCGGGGCAGTTGGCTGGACTACGGCATGTTCTTGCAGAACATCATGGTGGCGGCACGTGGGCGTGGCTTGGACACCTGTCCGCAAGCGGCCTTCAATCATTTCCATGACGTGCTGGAGGCCCATCTGGGACTGGATCCCAGCAAGGAAATGGTGGTGGCCAGCATGTCGTTGGGCTATGCCGATCCGCACGCCATTGACAACACCTTGTTCACCGACCGTGAGCCCGTGGCTTCATTTGCCCGTTTTCTGGGCTGATGCCAGTCTTGAACTGATCAACTACAACAATCACAGCGAAACCGCGATCTGATCGCGATGCAGGAGCCGATATGAGCCTGATGGGCCAGATGATGAACATGCCCTTGATGATTTCGTCTTTGTTGACGCATGCTGCGCGTCACAACGGCGATGTCGAGATCGTGTCCAAGCGGGTGGAAGGGGACATGCACCACACCACTTGGTCTGAGGTGGAGTTGCGCTCGCGCAAGCTGGCTCAGGCGCTGGCTCGTTTGGGCTGCCAGGCGGGTGACCGTGTGGGCACCTTGGCCTGGAATGGTTACCGACATCTGGAGATCTATTACGGCTCATCGGGCTCGGAGTTGGTGTGCCACACGGTGAACCCGCGTTTGTTCCCGCAACAGATTGCCTGGATCATCAATGATGCGCAGGACAAGGTGCTGTTTGTGGACATCAACCTGCTGCCCTTGGTTGAAAAGCTGATCACCAGCTTGCCCAAAGTGGAAGCGGTGATCTTGATGGCCGGACGCGAGCACATGCCGCGTGAGACCAGCATCCCCAAGCTGCTGTGCTATGAGGACCTGATCGAAGCGGAAGACGGGCAATACAGCTGGCCTTCGTTTGATGAGAACACGGCCGCCTGTATTTGCTACACCTCGGGCACGACCGGCAACCCCAAGGGGGCGGTGTATTCGCATCGCTCGACGGTGTTGCACGCCTTTGCTGCAGCCATTCCAGAGGGTATGTGTTTGCATGCGACGGACACGGTCTTGCCGGTGGTGCCGATGTTCCACGTCAATGCCTGGGGCATTCCGTATGTGGCGGCGCTGATTGGTTGCAAGCTGGTGTTCCCGGGGCACCATCTGGACGGGGCTTCGCTGTTCAATCTGTTTGAGCAAGAGCAGGTCACGATCAGCGCGGGTGTGCCCACGATCTGGTTGGGCCTGCTCAACCATGTCAAGCAAAACAACCTGAAGTTCTCTAGCTTCCGGTCCACGATCATTGGTGGGGCCGCTTGCCCGCCGACCATGATTCGCGCGTTTGAGAATGACTACAACGTCGAGGTGATCCATGCCTGGGGCATGACAGAGCTGTCACCCATTGGCACGCTGGGCCGTTTGAAGGCCAAGCACAAGGATTTGCCGCTCGTGCAAAAGCAGAAGATTTTGGAGAAACAAGGCAAGTCGGTCTATGGCATCGACATGCGGATCGTGGATGCCGAGGGGCAGGTCTTGCCTTGGGATGGCAAGGCATCGGGCGATCTGGAAGTGCGTGGGCACTGGGTGATCAGCAGCTATTTCAATGTGGACAAGTCACCGCTGCACGATGGCTGGTTCCCGACTGGCGATGTGGCCACGATCGATTCGGATGGCTACATGCAGATCACCGATCGGAGCAAGGACGTGATCAAGTCCGGCGGCGAGTGGATCAGCTCGATTGACTTGGAAAACGTGGCCATGGGGCACCCGGCGGTGCATGAGGCTGCAGTGATCGCGGCGCATCACCCCAAGTGGGATGAGCGGCCCTTGCTGGTGGTGGTCAAGAAACCGGATGCCCAAGTCACACGCGAAGAACTGCTGGCGTTCTATGACGGCAAGATCCCGAAGTGGCAAGTGCCGGACGATGTGGTTTTTGTGACCGAAATTCCGCACACTGCGACCGGGAAGATCTACAAATTGGGCCTGCGGGAGCAGTTCAAAGACCATACATTGCCCACCAGCTGACAGCGAGTGGGCCGAGGCGGGACGGGGAGAGGACCTTGTCTCGCGAATAACTGGGTCACGTTGTAGACATTTGGTAACAACTGCTCGCACAAATCTTACAATACGTCTTTTCAGAATTGGCGTGAATCGTCGTTCACGCCCTATCGTGACACCTGGGTCGCCCGGTGTCTGGCTTCTTGAGAGAGATGGTGATGAGCACTACCTACAGCGTGACCGACGGCGTGGCCGTCATTTCCCTGGCCAATCCACCCGTCAACGGGCTGGGTTTGAGCACCCGAGCGGGCATCGTCAATGGGCTGAACCAAGCCCTGGCCGATGCGTCCGTGCAGTCGGTGGTGCTGATCGGTTCGGGCAAGGTGTTCTGCGGTGGTGCGGACATTCGCGAATTCGGCACGCCTGCGGCGTTTGCGACGCCCGGCTTGCATGCCGTGATCGAGGCCATCGAAGCCAGCAGCAAGCCAGTGGTGGCGGCCATCCATGGCGTGGTGATGGGCGGCGGCCTGGAGTTGGCGCTGGGCTGCCACTACCGTGTGGTGGTGCCGGGCGTGCAGGTGTCCTTCCCCGAGGTCAACATTGGTTTGATCCCCGGCGGTGGTGGCACGCAGCGCATGCCGCGCGTGTTGCCGCTGGAGATGGCGCTGCAGATGATTGCGGGTGGCGCTTCGGTGCCCAGCGACAAGCTGTTCAAGGTGCCTGGGCAGAAGCTGTTTGATCGACTGATTGATGGCGACTTGTTGGCCGGTGCCGTGGCCTTTGCCCAAGAGATTGCGGGCGTGCGCCCCATGCCGTTGGTGCGCCATCTGCCAGCGCCTGTGGCGGCCGATCCGGAGATGTTCAAGCAGGCGCGTGCCGAGCAGGCCAAGCTGCGCAAGGGGCTGGTGTCGCCCCAACGTTGTATTGATGCGGTGGAAGTGGCCACGAAGTTGGACCTCGACGCAGGCATCAAGCGTGAGTTGGAGCTCTTCATGGACATCATGGTCGGCTCGCAAGCCAAGGCCATGCAGCATGCGTTCTTTGGTGAGCGTGCAGCCAGCAAGATCCCCGATGTGCCTGACAGCACGCCGGTGCGCGACATCAAGCGCGTGGCCGTGATCGGCGCGGGCACCATGGGGGGCGGCATCACCATGTGCTTCCTCAATGCCGGTATCCCCGTGACCTTGCTGGAGATGAAGCAAGAGGCCATTGACCGAGGTGTGGGTGTCATCCGCAAGAACTACGAAGCCCAGGTGAGCAAGGGCAAGCTGGCGCAAGACAAGTATGAGCAGCGCATGGCCTTGCTGACCACGACCTTGAGCTACGACGACATTGCCCAAGCCGACATGGTCATCGAAGCGGTGTTTGAAGACTTTGGCGTCAAGTCGCAAGTGTTCACCAAGCTGGACGCGATCATGAAGCCTGGTGCGATCCTGGCGTCCAACACATCGACATTGGATGTGGACAAGATTGCCGAAGTGGCAAAGCGTCCTAGCGATGTGGTGGGCTTGCACTTCTTCAGCCCAGCCAATGTGATGCGCCTGCTGGAAGTGGTGCGCTCCAAGCACACGGCCAAGGATGTGATGGCCACGGTCATGCAAGTGGCCAAGAAGATCAAGAAGGTGGCGGTGGTGTCGGGTGTGTGCGATGGCTTCATTGGCAACCGCATGTTTGAGCAATACACCCGTCAAGCTTTCTTCTTGGTGCAAGAGGGCGCGACTGTGCAGCAAGTGGACAAGGCGGCCGAGGCATTTGGCTTTGCCATGGGCCCCTTCCGCGTGGGCGACTTGGCTGGCAATGACATTGGCTTTGCGATTCGCCAACGTCGGGCTGTTGAGAAGCCTGATGTCATCTACAGCAAGGTGGGCGATGCCATTTGCGAGCTGGGCCGCTTTGGCCAGAAGGTGGGCAAGGGCTGGTACGACTACGAAG
>JAGWTE010000145.1 GCA_028869095.1 Burkholderiales bacterium | reverse complement strand
CCATGACCTCGCGGGCATTGACCTCGTCCTGGAAGGTGCCGCCTTCGATCACGGTGGTCTTGATCTTGGGATTCAAGATGGCCATGAGGCTGAGCGCCTGCACCACGTCCGGGCAGTTGTGGCAGGTCAGGGACATGTAGACCTCGAAGCGGAAGTCCCCACCATCAGCAGGACTCAAGGCCTGGATCTGCTCGATCAGTTCGGGCTCGACCTTGGGCGGATGGCCGCCCGTCCACAGCAGGGCCAACACCAGCGAGGTGAATTCATGGCCCAGGGGCAAGCCGGCAAAACGCAGGTCCGTGGTGGTCCCCGTGCGTTGCAAAGAGAAGGAGGGCTTGCGCGCATCCTGTCCGTCGGTGCGCAGGGTGATCTTGTCACTGCGCAGGCCGGCAATGGTCTGCAGCAGGCTGAGGGTATCGCGGGAGCTCTCAGAGTCGCTCAGGGATGCCACGATCTCGAAGGGTTGCTGTACGCGCTCCAGGTAAGCGCCGAGTTGTGCCTTGAGGGTATCGTCCAACATGATGTGCATCCTTTTCTAATTGAGCTTGTTCAAGCGACTGTGAGAGCTGGCCTCCTATAGGTGTGACATAGGCGGCCAGGGGCCTCCCCACGGGCCTTGTGAGCCCGCAGGGACATCAGATTCACCGAAGAGGTGAAGTCCAAACTTAGATCTTGCCGACCAGGTCCAGCGAAGGGGTCAGGGTCTTGGCGCCTTCTTGCCACTTGGCAGGGCAGACTTGGCCAGGGTGCGAAGCGGTGTACTGAGCGGCTTGCAGCTTGCGCACGGTTTCCTTGACATCGCGAGCGATTTCGTTGGAGTGGATTTCCAGCGTCTTGATGGTCAGGCTGGGGTCGATGATGAAGGTGCCGCGCAGCGCCAGGCCTTCTTCAGGGATGTGCACGCCAAAAGCGTTGGTCAGGGCGTGGGTGGGGTCACCAACCAGGGGGAACTTGGCCTTGCCCACGGCAGGCGAGGTTTCGTGCCACACCTTGTGCGAGAAGTGGGTGTCGGTGGTGACGATGTAGACCTCGGCGCCGGCCTTTTGGAACTCGGCGTAGTGCTCAGCGGCGTCTTCGATTTCGGTGGGGCAGTTGAAGGTGAACGCCGCGGGCATGAAGATCAGGACCGACCACTTGCCCTTCAGGGACTGTTCAGTGACTTCGATGAACTTGCCGTTGTGGAAAGCCTGGGCCTTGAATGGCTGAACTTGGGTGTTGATGAGAGACATGTCTGGCTCCTGTTTGGGTTGAAAGGTCCGTGAAGGACCGCGATAAAACAGGATGAATCTTAGGCCAGCCAAGCCATTGGCAGGATTGATTGATGCAATGCAATAGATTGAATTCAACTATCCAACAACAAGCTTTTTGACATGTCGCCACCCGAAAAACGCCAAATGGATCACGGGTTGTCACGGATGGAGGATGTCGTGAAATGTGCCACATTGGGCCTACGTACGTACTTCGGTAAAGGGTTGTATGCGATCCGTTGTCCCGCACGAAACTGGCCCGTCCATGGACCCGGCCACCGCTCAGGCATGGGAGCGCGCCATGGCTTTGACCATCGGCCAGCTGCAGCCGCGCGAGCCTGAGCCGGCTGAGCCACTGCCTGTGGCCGAAGCCCTGGAGCTGGCCTGGGAAGACTGGTGCGCCGTGGCCACAAGCAGCCCCACCGACACGCACAAATCAGCGCGCTGAAGCCGCCTGATCGCCCACAGGGGCCAAGTTCACACAGGCCGACTTGTTTTTGTCCAACAAGCCGGTTTGGCTTTGAGAGGGCACGGGCTGCCCGCGTTTCCAGACCGCTGCCAGGGTCTGGGCTTCCAGCAATTGCGTCCGTGACAAGCGGTCCGTGATCAGATCGCGGTTGGCCGGGGCTTTGTCGTGTCCGGCCGCTGACGCCAGGTTGTACAGCGCATGGGCCAGCACCAGGTCGCGCGGCAAGCCGCGTTCATGCTCGTACATCCAGGCCAGGCTGCTCATGGCGTAGCTGTGGCCTTGGCTGGCCGCCTGCTGGTACAGCTCGATCGCCTTTTGGTCGTTTTGCAGCACGCCCAGCCCCAGGCGGTACATATTGCCCAGGCTGTACTGGGCGTCCACGTCGCCCTGGTCGGCGGCCTTTTCGTACCAGGCTGCCGCCTGCTGGTAACTTTGCGCCACGCCTTCACCGGCCTTGTACATGCCCGCCAGGTTGTACTGCGAGGTGGCGTCCCCTTGTTCTGCCGCCTTGAGCAGCCACTGCGCGGCCAGCCGATCCTCTTTGCCCACACCGCGTCCGCTGCGGTACATGCCGCCCAGGTTGCCTTGTGCGATGGCCAGCCCTTGGTCCGCTGCCTTGCGATACCACTCCAGCGCCTGCGCGTCGCTCTTGCCCACGCCTTGGCCGTTGGCATACATCAGGCCCAGGTTGTATTGCGAGGTGGCGTCGCCCTGATCAGCGGCCTGGCGGAACCAGGTCGCGGCCTGCTTGTCGTCCCGGGCCACGCCCTGGCCATTTTTGTACATGACGCCCAGGTTGCCCTGCGCGATGGCCAGGCCTTGCTCGGCCGCCTTGCGATACCACTGAGCCGCTTGGACGTCGTCCCGGGCCACGCCCTGGCCCTGCGCATACATATAGCCCAGGTTGAACTGCGCCCGTGGCAGCCCTTGCTGGGCCAAGGGGCGCAACTCGCTCAGAGCGGTGGCGTAGTCCCCCGCCGCATAGGCGCGCATGCCTTCGTCAAAGCCCGCCCATGCAGGGGCGGCCAGGGATGACAAGGTCAGAGTCAAGGCCGTCAAAGCCAGTTTGATTTTCATGGGGACCGTCGGAGGGTTGAACGGCATGAGGATAGGGGGCAATCCCTGTCGCGCCCCCGGCCCCGGCCCCTCAAACACGTGTCAGACAAACACCTACACAGCGCGCATCCGCACGCTGACGCAACGGACAGACAGGCCCCTATCAAGGAAATTGACGGGTTTTTGCACAATGAATCCATCGACAACGCCACAGCGCACAAACGAAGGAAAAACAAGATGAACGCCGATCAAATCCTCGCCGAGATCCGTGAAACCAATCTGTCTTACCTGATGCTGGCTCAAACCCTGATCCGTCAGGACCGTGAGCAGGCGCTGTTCCGCCTGGGCATCTCGGAAGAAGCCGCTGACCGCTTGGCTTCACTGACGGCCGCGCAAGTACTCAAGATCGCGTCCAGCAACACCCTGGTGTGCCGCATGCGTGTGGATGACGACCTGATCTGGACCTTGCTGACCAACCACGGCAAGGGCACCACCACCGGCGGCATCGGCCAGTTGCACGCCAACATCCTGATGGCCGGCCGCCATCAAGAAGCCGCCTGAAACACTTGCTCCAACTGCGTCAGTCGTTGGCGCAAGGTGTCATAGAGGGCGGCGGCACGGCCAAATTGCTCCGCCTCACCCGACTCCACCAGTTGCCGGCTCAAATGGTGCAAAGCCTTGGCTGACAAGCTGCCGGTTGAGCCACTGATGTGATGGGCGGCGGCCACCAACTGGCGCTTGTCGCCACGTTGGATGGCGGCATTCAATTCCGCCAGGCGCTGGGGACAATCGGCCAAAAAGACCCGAACCAGCTCCTGGAACAGCACTCGGTCTCCGCCACATCGGAGCAGGGCTTCATCCAGATCCAGGTCGGGCAAATTCTCACAGGTCTGCCCCTGCGAGGCCATCACCCGCTCGATCTCGGCCACCATGCGATCCACCAAGATGGGCTTGCTGATGTAGCCGTCCATGCCCGCTTGCATGCAGCGGTCGCGGTCGCCCGACATGGCATTGGCCGTCATGGCCACAATGGGCAAATGCCGGACGCCGCCTTGTTCACGCAAGCGAATGGCGCGCGTGGCATCCAGACCGCTCATGTGCGGCATCTGCATGTCCATCAACACCAGGTCGTAATCCTGCTGGGCCACGCGGTCAACGGCCAACTGCCCATCGGCCACGACTTCCACCGTGTGGCCCAGATGCTTGAGCAAACTGACCGCCAGTTTCTGGTTGACCACATTGTCTTCGGCCAGCAGCACGTTCAGAGAACGTATCACGCTTTGCCCCGATGCGGCCAAACCCAAGGGTGCGGGCTTGCTCGCAACCAAGACTGCCGGGTCGGCCAGCTCCACAGTGAAAGTCACGTGGAAGGTGCTGCCTTGTCCGGGGACGCTGTCCACCCAGATGCGCCCGCCCATCAGCCGGGCCAAACCCGCACAAATGGTCAAGCCCAAGCCGGTGCCGCCAAAACGACGGGTGGTGCTGGCATCGGCCTGCGAAAAGGCTTCAAAGATCAGACGTTGCTGTTCAGGCGCAATCCCGATGCCGGTGTCTTGCACCGACAACTGCAACTGACAGCAGGTGTGCGGACAGGTTTGCTGCTGGCAAGGCACGAGCGGGCACCGCGTTGAATGCAAGCGCACCGTCACTTGGCCTTGGTCCGTGAACTTGATGGCATTGCCCACCAGATTGACCAGGATCTGTCCCAAACGAACGGGATCGGCCACCACGGCATCGGGCACATTGGGACCGGCCTCTACCAGCAAAGTCAGCCCTTTTTCTTGTGCCCGAATGGCCAGGGGCCCCACGCTGGCCTGAATCACCTCATGCAGGGAGATGGGCACGTTCTCAATGGTGAGCTTGCCGGCTTCCATCTTGGATACATCCAGGATGTCGTTGACGATGACCACCAGCGAGTCGGCCGACGATTTGACCAATTGCAGGTACTCGCGCTGCTGCAAGGTCAGATCGGTGGCCAGGGCCAGCTCGGTCATGCCGATGATGCCGTTCATCGGCGTGCGGATTTCGTGGCTCATATTGGCCAGGAACTCGGACTTGGTTCGGCTGGCCAGTTCAGCGTGCTCTTTGGCTTGCACCAGCTCCTGCGTCAGCTGCTTGGCCTCGGTGTTGTCCAGGATCAGGCCGTCAAAGTATTGCAGCTTGCCATTCTCGTCATACAACCCCTGGCCTTTGCCATAGGCCCACACGATGCGGCCATCGGTGTGACGGATGCGGTAGTGCAGCTCGTATGAGCGCTTTTGCGCCACGGCCTCGCGGATCAGGCGCTCGGTCTCAGGCAGGTCCTCGGGTACGACGATGTCAGAGATGGTGACCTGGCCTGACATGAACTCAGCAGCGCTGCGCCCGCACAGCGCTTCGATGCCATCGGTCAGAAACACCATGGTGTTGCGCCGGTCGGGCAAACAGCGGTAGACGCAACCGGGCAGGTTGGCAATCAGGCGGCGGTATTTGTTTTCGCTTTCAGACAGCGCAGCCTGAGCCTGCGCACGCAACTTGTCATGGGCCTGGATCAACTCTTGCGAGGACAGCTCCAGGCTGCGCGCGCGCAAGGTCAAATTGCGATCGTATTGCTGGTAGCTGTCGGCCAGCATGGCCAGAAACTGAGGCAGACGATCGGCAAACTCAGCCAACTGGGGCTGCTGTTGTCCGGCCAGGCGCAACTGCTGCTGCAGCCGCTGCAAAGCCGCTTCATCATCCAGACCCAGACCCCGCTTGATCTGGCGGGACAAAGATTTGTGCTCAAACATCCCGGTCCAACCTCAGGAGATTTCGCTGATGTAGGTGATCGTCATCGTCTGGTTGTGCAGCTTGCAGTCCAGGCCGTGCACCATGGGACTGATCTCGCCATAGGAGTAAAAGCCCGCCACCACGGCATCCTTCCCAAACACCTCGGCCACGGCCTCGATCTCTTCGTCAACGTGCGCGCCCATGACCAGCTTGCGCCCGACGCAGCTGACCAGCAAAGCCAGACTGGCTCCCGCAGGCAGGCCCGATTCGCGCACCCGCTCTGCCGCGACCTGCGCCCCATCGATCAGCGAATGCGTGGTGGCGTGCATCAGGCGCAAATACCCATCGGGGGCGATATCGCCCGCCAGGATCAAGCTGCCCTGCGCCTCGTCAATGCCCAAAATGGTTCGAATCAGGCCCAGCTCATTGTGATCGGCCCCCAGCATTTCAAAGGGGAACAGCAAGCCTGAACCCGGCAGGTCCTTGGCGTAATGGCCCAGGTAGCGCTTGTAGATGTCCAGTGCGGGCTCGCCATCGAGCTCATACAACACATTGCCCTCGCAGCGGGTCACACGGCGGGCCACACCAAAGGGCTGCCAGCCATGGAAGCTGCCATGCCGCAACTGAATGCGGGGCCCCGAAAAGCCCAAGGCGACCAGTTGCCGGGGTGACACCGCCTGGCTGGAAACCGTCCAGGTCTGCTTGAACGCGCCGCCATCGCCAGCCAAGCCTCCCGACAGCGCAACGGAGGGCGGCAAGACGCGGCGCATGCCTTCGATGAGCGCGCTGCCATTGATGGCCACCCCTTGCCCCAGCACCAGCACACTGTGCAAGCCGGGACGCGTCAAGGCACGCGCCAGACGCTCGCCCGCAGCGGCCGAGTCGGCCATGTCGATCAGGTCCGTGGTGACTTGCTGAAACGCCGGTTCGTCAAAGTGCAAAGCGGTGATCACCACACCGCCGCTGCCGACGCACCCCGTCGAGATCTCGCCTGCAGTGCTGCACCCCATCAACGTGACACCGGGCAGCGCCTGCTGCAGGGCAGGCAGGCAGCGGGGGGCAGACAGACTGGCCACATCCCCGAACACGAAAGCCAGTTGCGGCGCAATGGCCCTCAGATCCAGTGCCTGGTCAGGCGAGGGCCAGGTCGCTCCCGTACGTTGCGCGATCTTCATACTGCAGAACCCATGGTTGCGCCGACGTCATCCTGGAAGCGCGCCTTGATGGCCAGCGCTTCATCCAGATGGTCCAGAAAGACCTGGACGCACATCGGATCAAAGTGGCTGCCACTGTTTTCTTTCAGAAAATCGACTGCTCGCTCGACTTCCCAGGCCTTTTTATAGGGGCGCTCAGAGGTGAGGGCATCGAACACATCGGCCACCGCCACGATGCGGCCGACCAGCGGAATGGCGTCCCCCACCAGGCGTTTGGGGTAGCCGGAGCCGTCAAATTTTTCGTGGTGGGTCAGTGCAATCACCGCCGCCATCTGCAAGAAGGGCGAGGTGCTGCCGTCCAGAATCTCAAAGCCAATGGCAGCGTGTTCGCGCATGATGGCCATCTCCTCATCGTCCAGTCGACCCGGTTTGAGCAGGATCTGGTCGGGCGTGCCCACCTTGCCGATGTCGTGCATGGGGGCCGCGTCCAGGATCAAGTCCTGGTCCGCTTGCGACCACCCCAGCTCGCGGGCGATCAGTTGCGAGTAGTGCGCCATGCGCAGCAAGTGGGCGCCGGTTTCGGGGTCGCGGTACTCGGCCGCACGCGCCAGCTTCAGCACCGTCTCGCGCTCACGCGCCACGATGGCCGCCGTGGCTTTGGACACCTCTTGCGCCAGCCAACTGGCCCGGTCTGCCAGCTCTTTCTGGTTGCGACGCAGCACCAGCATGTTGCGCGTG
>JAGWTE010000144.1 GCA_028869095.1 Burkholderiales bacterium | reverse complement strand
GTCTTGCGTCCCCGTGGTCACCACAATCTGGTCGCTGTCACAACGCACCCCACGCGCAGCGCGCAAGTAAGTGGCAATGGCCTGGCGCAACTCGGGCTCGCCCATGGCATAGCGATATCCCAAGTCATCACCGCGCAGCCCACTGCCGGCCCTGTCGAGCGCACGCTGCCAGGCGGGCAAAGGGAATGCATCCAATGCCGGTATCCCGGGCCTGAAGGGCAGCAGATCATCTTGAGGCGTGCGTCGAAACACCAAGCCCCGCACACGTTGCGACAAGCCGCCCTCGCCCCGATGGCTCGTAGACATGCGCCGCCCCGGCACAGGCTGCGCCACCGCCGACACCACCGTGCCTTGGCGACTGGGGTGCACATAGCCCTCTGCGGCCAACTGTTCATAGGCATAAATGACCGAATTGCGCGCGATGCCCAACTCCGTGGCCAAGCCACGGGTGCCTGGCAACACGGCTCCGGCAGACAACGCCCGCCGCAAGATGGCATCACGCAGCGCCACATACAGCCGGTGCTGTTGCGTGGCCGATCGGCCCGACCGGTCCTCATCGGCAGCGTATTGCTGAAACTCAATCAAAAACCGCAGATCCGACATGCGTGGTTCCAAGAAGAAGGAAGGAGATGGCTCTAGTGCTGGAGCCAAGCAGCCTCTATCTTCTCATCCCAACACCGTTTGAAACCAGGAGTTGAGATGAAGCCAGACAGCCCCCCTTCGGCCAACGCACGGCACCGGGTCCACCGGGCCGCAGATCGGGCCCACTATGACCGGGACACCATTCACGGCATCGTCGATGCCGCCTATGTGTGCCATGTATCCTGGCACGATGGCGACAACGTGCTGTGCATCCCCACCGCCTGCTGGCGGGTGGATGACCACCTCTACATCCATGGCTCCAACGGCAGCCGCATGATGCAAAGCCTGGCTGGCGGCACGCAAGCCTGTGTGGCCATCACCTTGCTGGATGGGCTGGTGCTGGCCAAATCGGCCTTTGCTCATTCGATGAACTACCGCTCCGTGGTCATCCACGGTCAGTTCAGCACCGTCTGCGCCGAGGACAAGCCCGCCGTGCTGGCTGGCTTGGTGGAATGGATTCTGCCCGGTCGGACGCAAGACGTCCGTGCCGCCGACGCCAACGAATTGCTGGCGACCACGGTCTTGGCGCTGCCGCTAACCGAAGCCGCCGCCAAGATCCGCAACTGGGGCCCAAGGGACAAAGAAGCCGATGTCGACCTGCCTTGCTGGTCCGGCGTGCTGCCCATGCAAATGCAAGCCATGCCTTCGAAAGCGTTGGATGCGTCATGTTCCACGCCTGAGGCGGTTGACCACTGGTCCAGGGGGGCTGTCATCCGGAATTGATTGAAGGGGGATCCTGTTTTTGGTAATTTGTCCAAATGGATCCTCAAAACATCGAACAACCGGTGGTGCCCGTCAAAGAACGCATCCTGAGCGCGGCCCTGCAACTGATTCAAGAGCAAGGCGTTCACGCGATGACGCAGGCCAAGGTGTGCGAGATCGCGGGGGTCCGTCACAGTCACCTGACGTACTACTTTCCCACCCGCGTCAAGCTGCTCAAGGAAGTGGTGATTCTCGGCATCGAGGCCGTGCTGTCCTTGCTGGACGGCCCCGAGCATCTGCGCGTCAACTCGGCCGCCGAATTGCGCGCTGCGCTGTCTGAATTAGCGGGACAACGAGGCCTGCCTCGCATGATGGTGGCCGTGTATCTGGCCAGTGACGAAGAGCCCTCGCTCAAACCCTGGCTGGACAAGTTCCAGACAAGCTGGGTGACGCGGTTCAAAAAAGCCCTGGCCAGCATCGGGCTGACCCCTTCTCAGCGGGCCGTGGAAATGTTCCTGACCTGCCTGGTGGGCACCTTGCATACCGACTATGCCGCCGGTTCAGAGCGCTCGCAAAAAAGGGCCAAGGCCGTCATCCAGTACGCGTTTGACGAGCTGCTTGCCAACAGCGACAAGGCCAAGCGCTGACGCGTCCCAGAAAAGATCCGGGGTCAAACCGGCAAAGTCAATTGATCGGCCAACTCGGTGGGCGTGGCATCCGGCTGCCAGGGCCAATGCGCCAGCATCGGCGCCTGCATTCGGTTTCGCAGCGTGGCCAAGTTGGCCTCGGGCTCTGACATAGTGGGGTCGACCACATTGGCAACCCAACCGGCCAGCGTCAAGCCCCGCGACACGATGGCTTCTTGCGTCAGCAGGGCGTGATTCAAGCAGCCCAGACGCATGCCCACCACCAACACCACCGGGATCTGCAAGCGGCAGGCCAGATCGGCACTGGTCACCCACTCACCAGGGCCTTCATGCAGGGGCACGATGAAGCCCCCGGCCCCTTCCACCACGACCACATCGGCATGCTGCTGCAAGGCATGAAAACTGGCTTCGATGTGCGACAGGTCAATCTGCTCACCGGCCCGCTGGGCCGCAATGTGCGGGGACACCGGGTCAGGCAAGGCATAGGGATTGTCAAAGACCGGCGGCACCTTCAAGCTTGATGCGGCACGCAGCGCCGCCACGTCCTCGTTGAGCCACCCGCCATCAACCCAATCACACCCCGCCGCCACGGGCTTCATGCCCACACAACGCGGGTGCTGCCGACCATAGGCATGCAACAAAGCCGAGCTGACGCGCGTCTTGCCCACACCGGTATCCGTGCCGGTCACAAAAACAGCAGTCATGCCATGGCCACCATGGTGGTGGCGTCCCCCGCATGGCCTTCAGCCAGCGCGCGGTTCAAGGCCTTCACACTGGCTTGCACCAGATGGGCTTGATCGGACTCGGTCAAGGCATAGGGTGGCATGAAATACAGCGTGTGCCCAATGGGGCGCAGCAGCACACCTTCATCCAAAGCCGCCCGGTGGTATCGGGCCGCAAAGCCCGGGTCTGGGGTGTCGACCTCCCAAGCCCAGATCATGCCCAACTGGCGATGGGCCTTGATGCGGGCATGGCGGGTCAAGGGCTCTGCCAGATCCGTCAGGCGTTGGGCGACGATGCGGTTCTCACCCAATACATCGCGGCTGGCAAAGGTATCCAGCACCGCCAAGGCCGCACGACAAGCCAGTGGGTTGCCCGTGTACGAGTGCGAATGCAAGAAGCCATGCGAAGCCCTGTCATCCCAGAAGGACTCGTACACCGCATCGGTGGTCAACACCGTGGACAAGGGCAGCACCCCTCCGGTGAGGCCTTTGCTCAAACAAATGAAGTCCGGTCGGGCGACTTGTCCGGTGGCCGCATCCACCGCTTGTTGATGCGCAAACATCGACCCGGTGCGGCCAAAGCCCACCGCGATCTCGTCGGCAATCCAGTGCACCTGATACTGGTCGCACAAGCGGCGCACCGCCACCAGGTAATCGGGCGAATACATGGCCATGCCCGCCGCGCCTTGCACCAAGGGCTCCAGGATCAAAGCCGCCGTCTGCTCGTGATGCTGCGCGAGGTATTGCGCCAACGCGTCAATGCTGTCTTGCAGTGGGTTCATCGCCGGTGAAGGCAAGGTGGCACTCAAGCGCAGCAGCGGCGCATAGGCTTCGCGAAACAGCGGGATGTCGGTCACCGACAGGGCGCCCACGGTCTCGCCGTGATAGCCGCCTTGCAAGCCAATGAACTGGTTCTTGCCTGGCCGCCCCAGGTTGCGCCAACTGTGCGCACTCATCTTCAAGGCGATCTCGGTGGCACTGGCCCCGTCGCTGCCGTAGAAGGCATGGCCCAGCCCGGTCAACTCGCCCAAGCGTTCCGACAACTCCACCACGGGCGGATGCGTCAAGCCCGCCAGCATGATGTGATCAAGCTTGCTCAACTGATCGGTGATGGCCGCCACGATGGGCGGGAAGTTGTGTCCGAACAAATTCACCCACCAGGAACTGACCGCATCCAGGATGCGACCGCCGCGATGGTCAATCAGCCAGGGGCCTTGCGCCGCCACAATGGCGCGCGGCGGGAAGGTCTCATGCACCTTCATTTGGGTACACGGGTGCCAGACTGCCTGGCGGCTGCGTTCAGACAGGCTCATATTGCATCCAAGCTGATTGGGTCAAGCCATCAGGGGCGGTATAGGCAGCGATCCCCCGCTGCGCGCGACACAGCCACGCCCGAAACTTGGGGAATGGTCTTGCTGATCTGACTGTGAATGAAAACGCACAAATTTTCCAGCGTTGGTGCGCCCAAGCCCGCCACCTCATCCAGAAAGTGGTGATCCAGTTGCGCGCGCACGGCGGCAATCGCTTCACGCAAGATGGCCAGGTCGACCACCATGCCGGTGTCCGCCTGACGCTCGCCACGCACCATCACTTCAGCGGTATAGGTGTGGCCGTGGATGCGGCGGCTGCCTGCGGCTTCTTCAGGAGACACAAAACGCTTGAGCGTGTGGGCCGCATCAAAGGCAAAGGTCTGGCTCAGTTCAAACATGGGATCGCTCTTTCAACATACGGCTCAACGGATACCCAATGTTTTGTGGGTCTGCACGCTGAGCATCCAGCGTGGGTGGTCCAGACACCATTGCACGGCCCACTGGGCGGCCTGTGTGCGAGCGGGCTGCGATGCGCTGTCCAAGGGTTGAACGCGCAACTGGCCAAAGTTCATGGCTTCGAACGACAACAAGGTGGCCTCGTCAAAACCGGCTTGCGGCATGACCACTTTGAGCTCATGCCCCGAGGTCTGCACGAGGGTCGAACCGGCCTTGGGGCTGACGCAGATCCAGTCCAGGCCAGCGGGCGCAGCGATCGTGCCATTGGTCTCGACGGCAATCTCAAAACCCTCGGCGTGCAGCGCATCGATCAAGGCGGCATCGACCTGCAGCAATGGCTCGCCGCCCGTCAACACCACAAAAGGCTTGCCCGCCTTGCCAGGCCAAAAGCCCGCCACCGCGCGAGCCAGATCGACTGCCGTGGCGAACTTGCCGCCGCCCAAGCCATCGGTGCCCACGAAATCGGTGTCGCAAAAGCGGCAAACCGCCCCGGCACGATCGGCCTCGCGGCCTGTCCACAAATTGCAGCCTGCAAAGCGGCAGAACACCGCCGGACGCCCTGCATGGGTGCCTTCCCCTTGCAGGGTGTAGAACATTTCCTTGACGCTGTAAGTCATCTCACCTCAACCCAGTCCACCACACGGTGCCTGCCGATGCCAACACCAGCGCGATGTAAGTCCACATGGCCCCATCACGCCCCAACACCAACAAACCCAGCACCAACACGGCGGCATTGATCAAGGCCACCCATTTGACTTGCTGCAGCCAGGCGACGGATTTCAAAGCCCGCCACCAGACCAAGCGAGACACGCTGGGAACGATCAAGGCCAAACCCAAGGCGGGCGCAAAAAAATTCACAATGTGGATCAGGCCACCCCAAACATCCATTTGAAGCCTTTAGAACGTCGCACAGGCCACACGACCCAGATTGAGACACATCAAGAAAACCACGCTGACCCGGCCAATATCTGCCCAAATCAACGGCGATTGCGCAAGCAAACCCACGCGAGAAAACCCGAGATTTTATAATCCCGACCTATGACCGTGCTGACCCTGGGCTTGAACCACCAAACCGCCGCCGTTGACCTGCGCGGCAGATTCGCCTTTGCGGTCGAGCAATTGGTGCCTGCGCTCCAGACTTTGCATGGGCAGCTGACCACGCCGGCGCATTCCGAAGTGGCCCTGCTGTCCACCTGCAACCGCACCGAACTGTACTGCGCGGCGGCCAGTTTGGGAGGCAGCCCGCAAGCCTTGAAGCGCTCCGCTGTGGATTGGTTATCAGGTGTGGGCGGTGTCTCTGCCGACGAATTGATGCGCCACACCTATGTGCTCGAAGGCGGCGCTGCCGCCCGACACGCTTTCCGGGTCGCCAGCGGCCTGGATTCCATGGTCTTGGGCGAGCCTCAAATCCTGGGCCAGATGAAGCAGGCTGTGCGCGAAGCTGACACCGCCGGCACCCTGGGCACCACCCTGCACCAGTTGTTCCAGCGCTCTTTTGCGGTGGCCAAAGAGGTGCGCACCTCCACGGAGATCGGCGCCCACTCCATCAGCATGGCCGCCGCAGCCGTTCGCCTGGCCGGGCAGTTGTTTGAGGACCTGAGCCAAACCCGCGTGCTGTTTGTGGGTGCCGGCGAGATGATCGAGCTCACCGCCACGCACTTTGCCGCTCGCACCCCGCGCACCATGGCCGTAGCCAACCGCACGCTGGAGCGCGGTGAAAAGCTCGCATCCCACCTGGGCGCCGAAGCCATGCGCCTGGCTGACCTGCCCCAACGCCTGCATGAATTCGACATCGTCGTCTCCTGCACCGCCAGCACCTTGCCCATCATTGGCCTGGGCGCGGTCGAGCGCGCGCTCAAGGCCCGCAAGCGTCGCCCCATGTTCATGGTGGACCTGGCTGTGCCCCGCGACATCGAACAAGAAGTGGCCTCGCTGGACGACGTCTACCTCTACACCGTGGACGACCTGTCCGCCCTGGTACAAACGGCGGGCGAAAAACGTCAGGCTGCCGTGGCCCAAGCCGAAGCCATCATCGAGACCGGCGTGCAAGGCTTTGTGCACTGGCTGGACCAGCGCACCACCGTGCCCCTGATCCAAGCCTTGCACACCCAAGCCGACGCCTGGCGCGCGGCCGAGCTGGCCCGCGCCCGCAAACTCATCGCCAAGGGTGAAGACATCGAAGCCGTGCTGGAAGTCCTCTCCAAGGGTCTGACCCAAAAAATGTTGCACGGGGCCATGGCCGAACTGCACAGCGCCGACACCCATCAGCGCCCGCAAGTGGCCGCCTCACTGGCCCGACTCTTTTTGCGCGGTGACCTGACCGCCCTGAACCCCATGCCCTCCGCCCCTCGGCCTCGGGATGCCGACGACGCCGATGGAGACGCCGCGTGAGCCGCGGCCTGGCTCCTTCCCTCGCCGCCTCCTCGCTCGAACGTCTGGCCCACCGCCTGCAAGAGCTGGATGCGGCCCTGGCCGACCCGGCCGTGGCCGCAGACAACCGCCGCTACCGTGACCTGTCGCGCGAGCACGCTGAAATCACCGGCGTGTGTGACCTGTCCAAACGCCACACCCAGCGTCAAGCCGATCTGGACAGCGCCCGCGAGATGGCCCAAGAGGCCGGCGACGACGCCGACATGAAGGCCATGGCCGACGAAGAAATCGTCCAGGCCGAAGCCGATCTGACCCAACTCGAAGCCGAGTTGCAAACCGCCCTGCTGCCCAAAGACCCCGACGACGCCCGCAACGCCTTTGTCGAAATCCGCGCGGGCACTGGCGGTGACGAGTCGGCCCTGTTTGCCGCCGACCTGGCCCGCATGTACACCCGCTACGCCGAGCAACAAGGCTGGCGCAGCGAGGTCATGTCCGCGAGCGAATCCGACCTGGGTGGCTACAAAGAAGTGGTCCTGCGCTTTGAGGGTGATGGCATCTACGGCCAACTCAAATTCGAATCGGGAGGCCACCGCGTGCAACGCGTGCCCGTGACCGAAACCCAGGGCCGCATCCACACCAGCGCCTGCACCGTGGCCGTCCTGCCCGAGCCCGACGAGGCTGAAGAAGTCCAGATCAACCCCGCAGACCTTCGCATCGACACCTACCGCGCCAGCGGCGCTGGGGGCCAACACATCAACAAGACCGATTCGGCCGTGCGCATCACCCACATCCCC
>JAGWTE010000143.1 GCA_028869095.1 Burkholderiales bacterium | reverse complement strand
GCCCAAGGTGAACAAGGCCGCGGGTGACGCCGACAGGCTGAGCAAGCGCAGCGTCTCGTCTGCCGCGTGGGGCACAGGCACCCCCACCACGGACACGGCCAGCCCGGCAGCCATGGACCACAACAGCGGGTTGCGCAAGGCGCCCTTGAGCGAGGCCAGCACCGCCTGCCAGGCGTCATCGTGCTGCCCATGCTCGGGCTTGGAGTGCGCCCAGGCCAGGCACAGCGAGCTCAAGATCAACACGTCGATGACCAGCGTGGCCGCCACCGGGCCTGCCGCCTTGGGCCCCAGCAGGCTGGTCAACAAAGGCAGGCCCAGAAAGCCCGTGTTCGGAAACGCCGTGACCAGGGCCACCAAGCCGCCATCACGGCGCGACAGCCCGGCATGCCCGGCCCACGCCAAGGCCACCACACCGATCAGCCCTCCTGCCAAGCCATAGGCCAGCAGCAGGCTCAACAAACCCGGCTGCTGCAAAGCCCCGCTGGCACTGAGCCGAAAAACCATGGCCGGCAGACCGAAGAACAGCACGAAGGTGTTCATGGCCCCGATGCCATCCAAGGGCAAAAGGCCTGATCGGGCCGCACCCCAGCCCATCAAGACCAGGGCAAAAAACGGCACGAACAACAACAACAGATCAATCATGGCGCGGCAACAGCAAGATCAGCGAACCTGCCACAGAGCCTGGAAGCCCCCCCGGCGCATCACGCGCCAGCCCAGCAAGCACGCCAGGATCACCGCGTAGACCATGACCTCGCCGGTGTCGTTCTTGGCCGCCTTCTTCCAGTAAAAGTGCAGCAAGCCCAGCATGGCGATGGCATAGACCAGCTTGTGCAGACGCTGCCAATTCTTGCCCCCCATCGCGCGAATGGCCGCGTTGAAGGAGGTCAGCGCCAAGGGCGTCATCAGGATCAAGGCGGTCACGCCCACCAGGATGAAGTTGCGCTTGTAGACATCTTTGATGATGTCCTGCAGTACCCAGCCCTTGTCCAGCCACGAGTAGGTCAAGAAGTGCAAGGTCGCATAGACAAAAGCGGTGACGCCAAAGGTGCGCCGATAGCGCAGCAAAGCCGGCAGCGACGCCATCTCACGCAAGGGCGAAATCGCCAAGGTCACCAAGAGCCACCGCAAGGTCCACCCGCCCGTCTGGCGGATCATTTTCTCGGCCGGATTGGCCCCCAGCTTGCCCATGAAGGCCGCGTACAACAAAGCCGCCAAAGGCACCGCACACACCACCCACAGCACCGGCTTGACCCAGGGTTTGAGCAGCCATTGATTCAGTCGAGACAATTGCATCAGTAATACTTTTTCAGATCCATCCCGGCGTACAAAGACCCGACCTGGGCTTCATAGCCATTGAACATCAAGGTGGGCTTGCGTGGGGTGAACAAGCCGCCCTCGCCCAGGCGGCGTTCGGTGGCCTGACTCCAGCGTGGGTGGTCCACCGTCGGGTTCACGTTCGAGTAGAACCCATATTCACGCGCATTGGCCTTGGTCCACGACGACAAGGGCTGCTGCTCCACCAAGCGGATCTTGACGATGGACTTGGCGCTCTTGAAGCCATACTTCCACGGCAGCACCACACGCACGGGCGCCCCGTTCTGATTGGGCAAGACCTCGCCATACAGGCCAAAGGCCATCAGCGCCAAGGGGTGCATGGCCTCGTCAATGCGCAGGCCTTCCACATAAGGCCAATCGAGCACCCGGCCCCGCACACCCGGCATCTGCTGCGGGTCGGCCAGGGTGGTGAACTCGACATACTTGGCACGGCTGTTGGGCTCGACCTTCTTGAGCAGGGTCGACAGTGAAAAGCCCACCCAAGGAATCACCATGGACCAGCCCTCGACACAACGCAGGCGGTAAATGCGCTCTTCCATCGCGCCCAGCTTCATCAGCGCGTCCAGGTCAAAGCGCTGGGGCTTGCCCACCTCGCCCTCCACCATCACCGACCAGGGGCGCGGCTTGAGCGTGTGCGCGCGTTCTGACGGCTGGTCCTTGTCGGTGCCAAACTCGTAGAAGTTGTTGTAGGTGGTCACGTCCTCATACGGGGTGACCTTGTCGGATGCGATCGCACCGGCCACCGTGCTGCGCGTGCTGGCGAGTGCCGCCAGCTTGCCCGGCCGTTGGATGGGCGGGACGGCGGCGGCCTGGGCCCAGGCGCTGCTGGCGGCCCCACCAGATACAGCCAGGCCCAGGGTGCCCAGGCCCGCCTCTTTCAGCCAATGCCGCCGCGCCTCATACACCGCTTGCGGCGTGATCTCACTGGCGTGAGGGTGAATCATCCCACTGTCGGGATGCAAAACACTGCGACTTTTACGGATCCAGGCCATGACCGCGCTCCAGGGTGTGGTGGGCGTAACCATACACCCACTCTCCCCCGGCTTCAGGGCTGGATGAACTTGGGCACGTCGCCATCAGGGCCGTGGATCTGCAGCAAGCGCGCCACCAGCTTGGCCTGCACCTTGGCGGGCAAGGGCGCAAAGCCGGTGCCACGCGTCAACTCGTCGCCATGCATGAAGCACCAGTACACATAGTGCGCCGTCCAGTTGGACACGGCCTTGTCCTTGGGCTTGGCATCCAGCAGCACATAGCTGGTCATGGTCAGGGGCCAGGCGTCTTTGCGGCTCACATTGAGCAAGCTGGCGGTGTCATCGCCTTGCAAGTACACGTTGGAGCCCAGAATGGCCTCACGGAAGCCGTCTTCCGACGCGGCCACATCGCGGCCGGCGGCATTGCGCAGGCGAACGCTGCTCAACTGATCGCGCACCACACGGTCATACGACAGGTAGGAAATGGCACCCACATTGGCCCTCAATTCACGCACCAGCCCTTCCATGCCCTTGGCCTGCACCACGGTGCCTGGCCAGCTGGGTTTCTGGCTGACCGCCACCGCGCCCTGGAAAGCAGGGGACGCACCGGCCAGGTAGCGAGCCAAGGCCTCGGAGGTGCCCGATGCATCCTCGCGCACGACGCGGGTGATGGCCTTGTGCGGCAGGGCCACGTTGGGGTTCAGGTCCCCAATCCGGTCATGATCCCAGTAGGTGATCCGTCCGGACATGATGTCGGCCAGGACGTCGCCGCTCAGCACCAGCTTGTTGGCGCCCACACCCGGCAAATTGACCACGGGGACCAAACCGCCCACCAACATGGGGATCTGAACCAGGCCTTTGTCCGTCAGGGCCTGGGCGCTCAAAGGGGTGTCGGTGCCACCAAACTGAACGGTGCGCGCCAAAGCTTGCTTGATGCCCTCACCGGACCCGGTCGGGGTGTAGTTGACCTGAACCGATTGGTTTTGCTGGGTGAAATTTTGCGTCCAGCGCTCGTAGACACGCGCCGGGAAGGTCGCCCCCGTGCCGCTGATCTGCACTGCACCGGCCAAAGCCACCGAGGCCGACAAGGCCCCGACCACACCCGCGATCAGATTCCGTACTGCAAAAAACAAGGTTCACTCCACGCCGATTAGTTGAAGGCGCGGACTTTAGCGTAAACCCTAGGTTTGTGCCTGCAGTGATGCGCTTTTCGGACGCATCACCTGTGCACAAGGGGGTGGGTCACGCCACTTTTTTCACGGTTTTCTTGGCTGCGGTCTTGCTTGCCGTCTTCGATGCTGTCTTCGCGGCCTTGGGGGCACGGGGTTCAAATTCGAACCCGACCTTGCCCGCCTTGGCGTCCCAACTCAAGAAAGCCTTGAACTTGCGACGCGTCTTGTTGGACACGAAGTTCTCCAGCAGGTCGGTCTTGCCCGTTTCCAGCAACTTGCCCATCTGCTCAGGCGCCACGGGTTGCTGCAAGATGATCTTGCCGCTCTTGAAGTCGCAGGTTGCGGGGCCCACAGCGTGTTCACACACGTAGTTGGCACCGTGCTCGTAGACATGCCCCTTGCACTTGGGGCAGGTGCCCAGGCTGGTCTGGCCGCTGAAATCCACCGCTTCACCGGCTTCGTCGTCCTTCTTGGCATCCTCGCCAAAGTCAAACTCCATCTTCCAGTTGGCCAACTCCTCGTCGCGCACCAGCTTCAACTCAGCCGTGAAAGGCCAGCCCGCCTTGGAGCGGAAGCCGTCCATCGGTCCAATCTTGTGCTCGCGCAGCAGTTGTTCCACCTCGGGCAACTCAAAGCTGCGGCCAGCCGGGATCTTGGTCATGCTGAAGCCGCAACCGGCCTCATCGCCCCCGCCTTGCTTACCGGTGCAGGTAAAGCGACGGTAGTTTTCTTTGACCACGCCACCGCAGTTCGGGCAAGGGGTGCTCAAGGTAGCGTAGTCACCGGGGATGGTGTCGCGGTCGTACTCCTTGGCCTTTTGCACCACCCGCTGGGTCATGGCCGCGATCTCGGCCATGAAGGCCTCGCGGCTCAACTGCCCGCGCTCCATTTGCGAGAGCTGGTATTCCCAGTTGCCCGTCAACTCGGGCTTGGTCAGGTCTTCCACGCCCAGGCCGCGCAGCAGCGTCATCAACTGGAAGGCCTTGGCCGTGGGGATCAGCTCACGGCCTTCGCGAAAGATGTACTTCTCGGTGATCAGGCCTTCGATGATGGCCGCGCGGGTGGCTGGCGTGCCCAGGCCCTTCTCGGTCATCGCCGCCTTCAACTCTTCATCGTCGATCAGCTTGCCGGCGCCTTCCATGGCGCTCAGCAGCGTCGCTTCTGAGTAGCGTGCAGGCGGCTTGGTCTTGAGCGCGTTCACGGCCACATCGTCCGTGCTCACGGATTCGTTGGGCTGCACGGCCACCAGGGTCGCGTCTTCATCTTGGGCTTCTTTGCCGTACACAGCCATCCAGCCCGGCTTGACCAAGACCTTGCCGTTGGTTTGGAAAGCGTGCTCCTTGCCAGCCGCCGCCACCTTGGTCACACGGGTGGTGACCATGAACTCAGCCGGCGGGAAAAACACCGCCAGAAAGCGCTTGACCACCATGTCATACAGCTTGGCCTCGATGTCAGACAAGCTCTTGGGCGCCTGCAGTGTGGGGATGATGGCAAAGTGATCCGAGATCTTGCTGTTGTCAAACACGCGCTTATTGGGTTTGACGTAGCCTTCTTTCAAAGCCTTACCCGCATGTTGCGCCAACTCTCGCAGCGGCCCGGGCATGTCTTCACCGGCGATCATCTCCATGGTCTGCTTGACCACGCCCACATAGTCTTCAGGCAGCGCACGCGAATCGGTACGGGGGTAGGTCAGCACCTTGTGCTTTTCATACAAGGCTTGCGCCAGACCCAGCGTGGTCTTGGCGCTGAAGCCAAAACGCGAGTTGGCCTCACGTTGCAGCGTGGTCAAGTCATACAGCAAAGGGCTGGACTGATTGCTGGGCTTGGCTTCTTCCGTCACCGTGCCTTGCTTGCCGTCCACAGCCTCGGCAATGGCCTTGGCCTCGGCTTCAGACCAGACGCGGTCGGCCTTGGCTTCGGGGTCTTGCTCGTTCTTCTTCCAATTGGGGTTGAACCACTTGCCTTCGTAAGCGCCTTGGGCTGCCCCAAAGCTGGCACGGATCTCCCAATAGTCGCGGTAAACGTGCTTGCGAATCTTCTCTTCACGCTCCACCACGATGGACAGCGTCGGCGTTTGCACCCGGCCCACGGTGGTCAGGAAAAAGCCCCCGTCGCGCGAGTTGAACGCCGTCATCGCACGCGTGCCGTTGATGCCCACCAGCCAGTCGGCCTCGGAGCGGCAACGCGCGGCGCTGGCCAGCGGTTGCATCTGCTCATCGCTGCGCAGCTTGTCAAAGCCATCGCGAATGGCCTGCGGCGTCATGCTCTGCATCCACAGGCGCTGCACGTCCTTGCCCAGCCCTTTGGCCTTGGTCGTCACGGTGCTGTCCTGCGCGTACTGCACGATCAAGCGGAAGATCAGTTCACCCTCGCGCCCCGCGTCACATGCGTTGATCAAAGACGTCACGTCCTTGCGCTTGATCAGCTTGACCAGGGCATTGAGGCGGCCCTTGCTCTTGTCGATCGGGTTCAGGTCAAAGTGCGGCGGGATCACCGGCAGGTTGGCAAAGCTCCATTTACCGCGCTTGACGTCAAATTCGTCAGGCGCCTTGATTTCAACCAGGTGACCGACGGCGGAGCTGACCACATAGTGCTCGCTCTCGAAGTAGTCGTCGTGTTTCTCGAACTTGCCATCTACCGGCGTCAAGGCCCGCACGATGTCTTGCGCAACAGAGGGCTTCTCAGCGATGACCAGGGCTTTGCTCATGGGTTCTGTAATTTTGTTGACTAGAATCGGGCCTCGCGCGCACACGTACGTACGCATGCGCACACGCGCGCGCCCACTCAATTCAATGTACATAAAGTTGTCGATGACGCAAGCTCCCTCTTCCACTTCTGCATCCGGTCGTCGTATTCAAGTGCGTCAATCGGGCATCCACGGCAAGGGGGTGTACGCCATCCAGGAGATCCCTGCTGGCGACACCGTCATTGAATACAAGGGCGAAATCATCACCTGGGAAGAAGCGCTGGACCGCCACCCCCACGACCCCGATCAGCCCAACCACACCTTCTACTTCCACCTGGACGACGGCCACGTCATCGACGGCAAGTACCAAGGCAACTCGGCCAAGTGGATCAACCACTCCTGCAACCCCAATCTGGAAGCCGAGCAAGATGGCAACCGCGTCTTCCTCAAAGCCGTGCGCGACATCCACCCCGGCGAAGAGTTGTTCTTTGACTACGGTCTGGTCATCGACGCCCGCATGACGGCCAAGCTCAAGAAGGAATACGCCTGCTGGTGCGGCGCCGACAACTGCCGCGGCACCATGCTGGCGTCCAAGCGCGGCCGCCGCTGAATCGCATGAGTGGCGACCCCACCGCCTTGCCCGGCTCTCACGGTCTGAGCGGCCTGACCGCCCTGGCCCCCTCCATGGCGCTGGCGGACCTGAACACCGCCGCCGAGGTGATCTGGCAAAACAGCATCGCCTCCTGCCCCGGCCTGAGCGTGGACGTGCTGCCCCGTGTGGACTCCACCAACACCGCCCTGATGCAACAGGCCCGCCAAGGCCTGACCATGCCCACGCTGCTCACGGCGGTCACCCAGACGGCCGGCAGGGGCCGCCAGGGGCGCCAATGGAGCGCCCAGGCCGGTGACAGCCTGACCTTCTCCTTAGGCCTGCCCTTGCGCCTGGATCAGATTCCGGGCGGCGGCAGCGCCCTGTCCCTGGCCGTAGGCCTGGCCCTGGCATCCTCGATTGACGCGGCTTTTGCTCAGTTGGACTATCCCGCCCCCCAAACGCAACTGAAGTGGCCCAACGACCTGTGGTGGCACCAGCGCAAGTTGGGCGGCATCCTGATCGAAGCCACCAGCGCCCCTGGGCTGCCCCCCGACCAACGCTGGGTGGTGATCGGCGTTGGGCTGAATGTGCGCCCTGTGGCTGAGCAGCCCCAGTCAGCCAGCCTGCAAGAACACTGGCCTGCCTCAGCGGCGCAGCTAACACCCGGCCAGGCCTGGTCCTGGATCGCGCCCGATCTGATCCGAGCGGTGCTGCGCTTCGAGCAAACCGGTTTTGCCCCCTTGGTAGCAGCCTATCAAGCCCGCGATGCCCTGTTCGGTCAAAACGTGGATCTGTGGACCCGACCGGGCACCGCCGACCTGAGCGCCCAAACACCCAGCCAGAGCGGACACGCCCAGGGCGTCAACGAGCACGGCGCGCTGGTCGTGCATACTGGCGGCCAGATCCAAACATGGACCACAGGTGACGTCAGCGTCCGCCTGCAAACCCCTTAAC
>JAGWTE010000142.1 GCA_028869095.1 Burkholderiales bacterium | reverse complement strand
AGCAGGGCTCGACGATCCTCAGTTGCTGACTCAGTGCGTGCTTGAAGCGCCTCTGGGCTCCAGCAAGCGAAGGATTGGCCTGGGTTTGTCAGGCATGTATTGCGCGGCCTGTTCGATCACGATAGAGCGGGCCCTGTTGTCCGTGCCGGGCGTGGACGAGGTGCACGTTCAGGCGGCTTCGCAGCGCGCTCGCATCTTGCTGGATCCAGGCCGAGTCAAACTGTCGGACCTGGTTCAAGCTGTGCAGGCCGTGGGCTATCGAGCCTGGCCAGACGCTTCCGCGCGCGCAGGCAATGAGCGCTTGCGTGAGCGTCGCCGCTTACTGTGGCGCTTGTCGGTGGCTGGCTTTTGCATGATGCAGGTCATGATGATCACCGTGCCGCAGTATGTGGCGGGGCCTCACGACATTCCCCCTGATATCTGGCGCCTGATGAACTGGGCCTGTTGGGTGTTGAGCGTGCCCGTGATGCTGTTTTCTTGCGGGCCGTTCTTCTCTGGCGCTTGGCGGGCTGCACGTCAGAAGCGTGTGTCCATGGACACGCCGGTGGCCATTGGCATGGCAGCGACCTTCGTCGTCAGCACCGCCGTGACCTTTGGCGGTACAGCCCGCTTTGGCGATGCCACGTATTTCGACTCGCTCACCATGTTCGTGACCTTTTTGCTGGCCGGTCGCTGGCTGGAGAGTCGCGCGCGAGAAAAGGTCACCCAGTCGCTGGAGTCCATGTGCGTTCGTTTGCCCGAGGCTGTAGATCGAGCGGTGTCCCTGGGCGATCAAATGGACTGGTCTCGGGCCGAGTTCGAGTCCGTTCCACTGTCGTCCTTGGCGCATGGTGATCGCGTTCGCGTGGCGCTGGGGCAGGCCGTTCCCGCCGATGGGCAGGTGATCTGGGGGCAAACCGAGGTTGACGAGTCCATGCTGACCGGCGAATCGCGCGCGGTATCCAAGCAAGTAGGGCAGATGGTGGTGGCTGGGAGTGTCAATCAAGGCGCCCCCATCTGGATGACCGTCGAGCGCCTGGGGCCCGACACCCGCTACCAACAGATCGTGGCCCTGGTTCAGCAAGCCTTGACAGAAAAGCCCGGCTTGGCGCGGGTAGCTGACCGGTTTGCTGCGCCGTTCTTGTGGGGCGTGTTGGCCCTGGCGGCCGGTGGTGCTTTGGCTTGGCAATGGATCGATCCGGCACGCTCGGTGTGGGTGGCCGTGTCAGTCTTGGTGGTGACGTGTCCCTGCGCGCTCTCGTTGGCAGCGCCTTCGGCTTTGTTGGCCGCGGCCGGCGCCATGGGCAAGCGCGGGCTTCTGGTGCGCCGGCTGGACGCCATTGAAGCCTTGGCCAAGGTGCGACACGCCTATTTCGATAAGACCGGGACGCTGACCGAAGGCCATTTGTCGCTGGTCCGCGTCTTGTCGAGTCAAGGCGAGGCTCCTTGGACGGACGACGGATATGTGCTGGCGCGCAGTCTGGCCAGTTACTCGCAACATCCACTGTCGCGCTCCTTGAGTGTTGCGACGACTGCTGCGCAAGCCGAGTCAGCCCCTTTGTGTGCGTTGACCGAGGTGGTGGAAATCGCGGGCAAGGGCGTCCAGGCCAAAGACGCAAACGGCCAGGTCTGGCGACTGGGGGCGGCTGACTGGGTCTTGAAAGATCGACTTGAGGTGGCCACGTCCTGGCCCGGCGCGGACTCTGTCAGAGTCTGGCTGGCTTGTGAGGCACGGAATGGTATTCCGTATGGCGATATTCGTGGTTTCGAGTTTGACGAGGTCTTCCGAGCCGATGCGGCCCAAGCCATCCGGGATTTGAATGACCGGGATTGGCGGTGCATGGTGCTGTCCGGCGACGTTCAATCGCGGGTCAATGTGGCAGTGGCGCACCTGGGTGGTGCATCGCTATTGCAAATCGCCAAGGCCCATGCCAGTCCAGAAGGTAAACTCCAGGTCGTCAGTGAGGCGCAAAATGCTGGAGCGTTGGTCGCCGTCGTGGGCGACGGCATCAATGACGCGCCTGTTCTGGCCAAAGCCGACGTGTCGATCGTGTTGGATGCAGGGGCTGCCTTGGCTCAGTCACAAGCAGACCTCATTATTCTGGGGGGGCGTCTGTCCGCATTACCGGTTGCGGTTGACATCAGCAGACGTGCTTTGAAGGTTGTTAATCAGAATTTGATTTGGGCTGCAGCCTATAACCTGATTTGTATCCCATTGGCCTTGGCAGGGTTACTGCCCGCCTGGCTGGCTGGTTTGGGTATGGCGGCCAGCTCTCTCGCTGTTGTACTCAATGCTTTGCGGGTGACTGCAAGCAACGCCTAAGTATTTGATTTTATGGAAATTCTCTACGTTCTGATTCCAGTTTCGGTGATGCTGGTGCTGGCCATCCTGGCGGTTTTGGGATGGGCGGTATTCGGTGGTCAATTCGAAGATCTGGAGCAAGAAGGCTTGAGAATTCTTCAATCTGATGAAGGCAAAACTGACCACAAACTTGAGACGGATCAAGATTGATTAGTGGTTTGCCCTCACAATCGCGCATGTAACAAAGGAGAAGAAGAGATGGCAACCACTCACTCTGCCACTTATAACGACACCGTCGTTCGGCAGTTTGCCCTTGCCGCCGTCCTATGGGGCGTTGTTGGCATGGCTGTCGGCGTGTTGATCGCGTCGCAATTGGCATGGCCGGAGTTGAACTTCGGTATTCCCTGGCTGACCTATGGTCGGCTTCGTCCCCTGCACACCAATGCGGTGATTTTCGCGTTTGGCGGCTGTGCGCTGTTCGCAACGTCTTATCACGTTGTGCAACGCACTTGCCAAACCCGCTTGTTTGCAGGTCCCTTGGCTGCCTTCACGTTCTGGGGCTGGCAACTGGTCATTTTGCTGGCCGCTATCTCGTTGCCTCTGGGTTACACCACCGGTAAGGAATATGCTGAGTTGGAATGGCCCATCGACATCTTGATCACTGTGGTCTGGGTGGCTTACGCCGTGGTCTTCTTCGGCACCATTGGGACACGCAAGATCCGTCATATTTACGTGGCCAACTGGTTCTATGGTGCGTTCATCATCGCTGTGGCTTTGCTGCACGTCGTCAACAGCGCTGAGATCCCTGTTTTCGCTGCAGGCATCCTGACTCCCAAGTCCTACTCGGCCTATGCCGGTGTGCAAGATGCCATGGTGCAATGGTGGTACGGCCACAATGCGGTGGGCTTCTTCCTGACGGCAGGTTTTCTGGGCATGATGTACTACTACATCCCCAAGCAAGCTGGCATGCCCGTGTACTCGTATCGCCTGTCGATCGTGCACTTTTGGGCCCTGATCTTCACTTATATGTGGGCGGGTCCTCACCACTTGCATTACACCGCCCTGCCTGACTGGACTCAGTCCGTCGGCATGGTGTTCTCGCTGATTCTGTTGGCACCATCTTGGGGTGGCATGATCAACGGCATCATGACCTTGTCGGGTGCTTGGCACAAGCTGCGCGACGACGCCATCCTGAAGTTCCTGATCGTGGCGCTGTCGTTCTATGGCATGTCGACCTTCGAAGGTCCGATGATGTCGATCAAGACAGTGAACTCGCTGTCGCACTACACCGACTGGACCGTGGGCCACGTGCACTCCGGCGCCTTGGGTTGGGTGGGCATGATCTCGATCGGTAGCTTGTACTACCTGATTCCGCGCATGTTCGGTCGCACCACAATGTACTCCGTGTCAGCTATTTCCCTGCACTTCTGGGCAGCCACCATCGGCATCGTGCTTTACATCGCTGCTATGTGGATTGCCGGTGTGATGCAAGGTCTGATGTGGCGCGCTGTCAACCCTGATGGCACCCTGGTTTATACCTTCGTTGAAGGCGTGAAGGCCACTTATCCGTTCTACGTGTTGCGTGTGGCAGGTGGCTTGTTGTACCTGGGCGGCATGATCTTGATGCTGTGGAACACCGTGATGACGGTGATGGCTGGTCGTGCTGTGACCACGCCTGTCGCTCAACCAGCAGCCGCTTAATAAGGAGAACAACATGGCTGATCACAATCACAAGCCTACTGGACACGAGCGCATCGAAACCAGCAACTTCCTGATGATCGTTTTGACGCTCATCGCAGTGGCGTTCGGTGGCTTGGTCGAAATCGTGCCGCTGTTCTTCCAACACAGCACGACCGAGGCCGTTCCCGGTCTCAAGCCCTACACCGCGCTGCAACTGGCTGGCCGTGACATTTATCTGCGTGAAGGTTGCTACAACTGCCACTCGCAGATGATCCGTCCCTTCCGTGCGGAGACTTTGCGTTATGGCCATTACTCGGTGGCCGGTGAGTTCGTGTATGACCACCCCTTCCAATGGGGCTCCAAGCGCACAGGTCCTGACCTGCAGCGCGTGGGAGGCAAGTACAGCGATGACTGGCATCGTGCTCACTTGCACAACCCGCGTGATGTCGTGCCCGAGTCCAACATGCCGGCTTACCCCTGGTTGGAAGCCAACAAGGTGGATGCGGACGGATTGGCTCCTCGCATGAAGGCCTTGCGTACAGTGGGCGTCCCTTACTCGGACGAAGAGATCAAGGCTGCCGCCGGTGATGTCAAGGACAAGACCGAGTTGGATGCCGTGATTGCCTACCTGCAAGTGCTGGGCACAGCTGTCAAATAAGGAGTGACGCACATGGACATCAACGTGCTTCGAAGCATCTTCACGGTTGTTTGCCTGTGCGTTTTCGTGGGCGTGACGGCGTGGGCGTTCTCCCGTCGTAACAAGTCCCAGTTCGAAGAGGCGGCCCGTCTGCCTCTTCAAGAAGATTGATTGGAGGCTCTTTCATGAGCGACTTCATTTCGAATGGCTGGTCACTCTATGTGATCGGTATCGTGGTGTTCGGTTTGGTCTATTGCGTGGGCGTGCTCTTGGTTGCTGCGCGTCACAAGGTCATCCTGGATCCTCAGGGTAACGTTGACAAAACTACTGGCCACATCTGGGACGGTGATTTGCGTGAACTGAACAACCCTCTGCCGATGTGGTGGGTGGGGCTGTTCGTGTTGACCATCGTGTTTGCTGTGGCTTACCTTGCGATGTACCCGGCCTTGGGTAACAACAAGGGCAGCCTGGGTTGGACCAGCGTGGGTCAGTTAGACAAGGAAAACGCCAAGGCCAAGGCCGAGCAAGACAAGATCTTTGCCAAGTTCAAGCCAATGGCTGTGGAGGAGTTGGCTCGTGATCCTCAGGCTCATGCCATTGGCGAGCGCTTGTTCTTGAATAATTGCGCCGCTTGCCACGGCTCTGATGCGCATGGCGCCAAGGGCTTTCCAAACCTGACGGACAACGACTGGCTGCATGGCGGCTCGCCAGAGAAGATCATCGAGACCATCACCGAAGGTCGTCGCGGTCAAATGCCTGTGATGGCTGGCGCGGTGGGTGGCCCTGAAGATGTTCGCAACGTGGCCAACTACGTTTTGAGCTTGTCCGGTGCCGGTCACAACTCCATCAAGGCCGAATTGGGCCGCGAAAAGTTCAAGCAAGTTTGCTCGGCTTGTCACGGTGCCGACGGCAAGGGTACCCAGGCCTTGGGCGCTCCCAATCTGTCGGACAAGATCTGGCTGCACGGTTTTGGTGAAGATGCCATCATGGCCATGGTCAACAACGGCAAGTTGAATGTCATGCCAGCTCAAAAGGACCGCTTGTCTGCAGACCAGATCAAGCTGGTGGCTTCTTATGTCTGGAGCTTGTCGCATCAGACCAAGACTGCCCAGGCTCAGTGATATTGAGAGCCCATTGACGCCCTTGGGGTATGCTTGACCAAGGTCAAGACTGCCCCATCGGAGTCCAAAGAAATGGCCGCATTGTGATACCCTTTGGGGTATCGATGCGGCCATCGTCCTTTCTGCATGCGCCTTATGAGTGACTCTTCTACACCCGCCGATTCCACCAAGCGTGTGATCCCGATTCAGGCAGATCCTCAGTCGCCAGCCCGGCGTGAGGAAATGGTCTCCCTGTACAAGAAGACCGAAAAGATCTATCCGCGCGAGGTCGTTGGCTGGTTCGTCAAATGGCGCTGGGTGCTGGTCTGGTTCACCCAAATCGTCTTTTACGGACTGCCTTGGTTGTCCTGGGGCGACCGTCAGGCGGTCCTGTTTGACTTGGGTGTACGCCGCTTCTACATCTTCAAGCTGGTTCTGTATCCGCAGGACTTCATCTACCTGACCGGGCTGTTGATCATCTCGGCTTATGGTCTTTTCCTGTTCACCGCAGTGGCTGGGCGCCTTTGGTGCGGCTATGCCTGCCCGCAGTCGGTCTACACCGAGATCTTCATGTGGATCGAGCGGCGCTTTGAGGGCGACCGTGCCAAGCGCATGAAGCTGGACAAGACGGGATGGTCTTTTGACAAGCTGTGGCGCAAGGCTGGCAAGCAAGCATCCTGGATTGCCGTGGGGTTGTGGACGGGCTTTACGTTTGTCGGTTACTTCACGCCCATTCGGGAGTTGGCCCACGAGGCGCTGACCCTGGGCATGGGGCCTTGGGAAATGTTCTGGTCGCTGTTTTATGGTTTTGCCACTTATGGCAACGCCGGCTACATGCGCGAGCAGGTGTGCAAGTACATGTGCCCGTATGCGCGCTTCCAAAGCGCGATGTTCGACCGCGACACGCTGATCGTCAGCTACGACACCAAACGTGGGGAGCCTCGTGGCTCTCGCTCACGCAAAGCAGACGCCAAGTCCCTGGGGCAGGGTGATTGCATCGACTGTACTTTGTGTGTGCAGGTGTGCCCCACAGGCATCGATATTCGCAACGGCTTGCAATACGAATGCATTGGGTGCGCGGCCTGTATCGATGTGTGTGACACGGTCATGGACAAGATGGGCACCCCTCGGGGGTTGATTCGCTATGCGACGCTCAATGCCTTGGACAATGGCTGGGGCCGAAGCAAAATGTGGCAGCGCGTTGCGCGGCCTCGCGTCATGATCTACACAGCCATTTTGGGTATGGTGGTGACAGGCTTCTTATTCAGCTTGTTCAATCGCACGCCATTCCGCGTTGACATCGTCCGAGATCGGGGTGCTTTGGCTCGCGTGGTGGACGATGGTTTTGTTGAAAACGTGTACCGTGTCCAACTGATGAACGCCAGCGAGGAGGTTCAACGTTATCGCATAGGTGTTGAACAGTTGAGCCAATCGTCTGTGGAAGGTGGCGGCGAAATCAAACTGGGGCCGGCAGAGGCTCGCTGGATACCGATCTCTGTGCGCATTCCACCAGAGGTCGCCGCCCGCATGGGTAGTGGGGCGTTCCCCGTGACCATGGTGATCGAGCAACTTCGGCAAGGTGATCAGGCGCAGATCGATTTGCGCGAACGGTCTACTTTCATGGTTCCGCGCTGAATATTGATTGGATTGAAAAATGGAAAACTCAAAGACTTCTTCCGCTGTCCTGGATCCTTCCCTGCAACCTCCCTGGTGGCGGTTGCCCATTGTGTGGATGGTGATTGGGGGGCCTGCTGCGGTTGTGGTGGCGTCGTTATTCACGGTCGGTATCGCCGTCAAACATGTGGACCCCGTCATCGACGTTTCCAAGGCACAGAGCCAGCCAGGCCTGACGCCAGCCATTCAAGGGCGGAACCAGGCCGCACAGCAAGCAGCCGAAAAGTCGTACCAGCCAGCAGATCGCTGAAGCTGTGGGCAATCCCCTTGTTTTAGGGGTATTTACTCAAGCGTTGAATGCAAGGCGGTAGGAATATGTCGGTGTTCCCCATTTTTGAGAGGAAAGCCGGATGTC
>JAGWTE010000141.1 GCA_028869095.1 Burkholderiales bacterium | reverse complement strand
AAACGGCTGGGTGCAAAGCTATGGCTCACGTTGCGTCAAGCCGCCCATCATCTATGGCGACGTCTTCCGGCCCGAGCCCATGACGGTGGAGACCACACGCTACGCCCAATCGCTCACCGACCTGCCGATGAAGGGCATGTTGACGGGCCCGGTCACAATGCTGCAGTGGTCCTTTGTGCGTGATGACCAGCCTCGTTCTGCGACGGCTTTGCAATTGGCCCTGGCCATACGCGAAGAAGTGGCCGACCTGGAAAAGGCGGGCATCCGCATCATCCAGATCGACGAGCCGGCCTTCCGTGAAGGGCTGCCCCTGCGTCGTTCAGACTGGGATGCCTACCTGGCGTGGGCCGTGAAGGTGTTCAAGATCTCGGCCGCCTGTGTGCGCGACGACACCCAGATCCACACCCACATGTGCTATTCGGAGTTCAACGACATCCTGCCGTCGATTGCGGCCATGGATGCCGATGTGATCACCATTGAGACCTCGCGCTCGGCCATGGAGTTGTTGGATGGATTTGGTGCCTTCCACTACCCCAACGAGATTGGGCCCGGTGTGTACGACATCCACTCGCCCCGCGTGCCCAGTGTCGATGCCATGGTGCATTTGTTGGAAAAGGCTTGCCAGGTGATCCCGGCTGATCGCTTGTGGGTCAACCCGGACTGCGGCCTCAAGACACGCGGCTGGCCGGAGACCGAAGCCGCGCTGGTCCACATGGTGCAGGCCACGCAGATCTTGCGACGTCGCCTGGAGCCGCAACCCATGGCGGCTTGATCGTGGCGGCTTGATCTCGGGGGGAGGGTGGATCCCCCCGTCATCCATCTGGCTGCATGATGCGTTGTGAAAGGCTGTCGTCGCACAACCTTAGGACCCGTCATGTTGCGCAAAAACGGAAAGATGGTCGGATGGCTGGCGGTGGGCTTGATGCCCGCTTTGGCCACGTTCGCGGTTCAGGCCGCCAGCAAAGCCGAGGTGCCGCTGGCTGAGCGCATCAAAGCGGCTCAAACCACGGCGCAGTCCGCCTCGGCTTGCCAGGCGGCCCAACCCTTTTACTGGGAGGTGGGTGATGCGCGCGGTGTGCAGGCCAGCGGTCAGATGGGGCGGGACGCACCCAGCGCGCAGACCAAGATGCAAATTGCGTCCGCATCCAAGTGGATCTATGGCGCCTACGTGGCCGAGCATCGCGGTGGCAGCCTGACCCAGGACGACATCCGCTTCTTGAACTTCGAGAGCGGCTACACCGATTTCAGAATGTGTCGCCAAGGGCAGACGGTGCAGGAGTGCCAAAGCAGTTTGCTCAACCGTCGCGGCAAGCAAGATCCGACCACGGTCGGGCGCTTTTATTACAGCGGCGGCCACATGCAACAGCACGCCGTGTTGATGGGCCTGGGGCGTTTGGACAACGATGGCCTGGCAACGGCCATCAAGCGCGAACTCGGCCCCGCAGGTGCAGCCTGGGACCTGAGCTACAGCCAGCCGCAACTCGCCGGTGGCGGGCAAAGTAATGCGGCTGACTACGGCCGGTTCCTGCGAGCGATGTTGGCAGGGGACTTGAAGATGGGCGCTTTGCTGGGCTCGCACCCTGTGTGCGCCAACCCCAAAGCCTGCGCTTCAGAGGCCATCAAAACGCCCATCCCGATGACCGAGACCTGGCACTACTCCGTGGGGCATTGGGTGGAAGACGATCCGCGCGTGGGCGACGGCGCATTCAGCAGCCCCGGCGCCTTTGGCTTTTACCCCTGGATTGACGCGAATCGGCAGTTCTACGGCATCTTGGCGCGCGAAGAGCACAAAGGCATCTTGTTGGGCGATGTGGACAGCAAACCAGCGGTGCGATCGGTGGATTGCGGCCGTTTGATCCGCCAAGCCTGGGAGTCCGGTCGCGCACCGTGATGGTGCGAAGGAGGCGGTCTGTGCCCCTGTTTTGTCACTTGTTTGTCACGCAATGGGCCGGACCGCTTCTTGCTTTGTCCAAGTTGGGCGCGTTTTCGCGCTGCTTGAATTGACAAGGCTGTCCCATGAATACTTTTATCAAAGCCGCTGAGTGCTGGATCCCATCCCCTGACCAACCCTTGCTGGAATTCGGGGGCGGCATCTTCGGCCTGCACCGCAATTTCGAGTCCATCAGCCAACGCCTGTGTTTTGGCATGGGTGAAGGGCTACCAGGCCAAGCCTGGGAGCAGCGTCGTCCGATCTTGCTCAAAGACTTTGATGACCAACACTTTCGCCGTGGTGCGGCGGCCAAGTCGGCCGGTTTTCAATGCGCGGTGGCTTTGCCTTGTTACCAGGGCGATCGCTTGAAGTCGGTGCTGGTTTTGTACTGCGGCGACACCTCTGGCTTGCCATCGGGCTTGGAGTTGTGGGGCAACGATCCCCGCATCACCTCGGATTTGACCCTGCGTGATGCCAGCTATGGGCGAGATGCCCAAAACCTGGAGCCCGAGGCCAAAGACACCTACCTGCCGCGCGGCACCGGCTTGCCCGGCATTGCCTGGCAGCGCGATGCCGTGGTCTACATGGCCGATCTGGCGGCCTCGCCGCGTTTCTTGCGCGGAGAATCGGCGGCGCAGGCCGGCCTGCAAACCGGTCTGGCCATCCCGGTGGCCACGGAGGGGGCGCAGGCGTTTGTGCTCACCATCTTGTCCGCCAAGCAGACCCCGATTGCGCGACGCATGGAAGGCTGGGTCCTCAAAGACGGCAAGCTGCAATGCGAGCTCGCACAAGGCGAGCCACTGTTCCTGGCGTCGGCTGCCACCTTGATCCAGCAGGCCTGGGATGACGGCGTGCCACGCTTTGCCCATGGCGAAGAAGGGGTGTCGGCCTCGATGGTGGCCATTCCGCTCCTGGCCGATGGCGCCGTGTCCGAGGTGCTGGTCTTGTACTGCTGATCAGGCACCGGGGACACGGCCAGGCTCAATGCTGGATTCAGCGTGGGCTCAGGCCCCAATCGGTGCTCAGCCAGGTGGCGCGGTTGCCGCCAGCCTCGGTCACCAGCAATTGGCTTTGCGCGCGCACCGGATCCCACACCAGGTGTGGGCTGGTGGGCGAAGAAAAACTCGTCTCAGAATGCAGGACCTGGCCCGACTCACTCACGTGGGTCACCTTGTTGGCCAGGTACTCGGCCACCACCAAGCCACCTTGCACCAATTCAAAGTCGTCAATGACGTTCCAGCTGCCATAGATCACGGCCTTGTTGCTCAAGCCGCTGGCACTGACGTCATAGCGCAGGATTTGCGACAGACCAATGAACGTGGGCGGGTTGGCGCCCACATACAAACGACCCTGCGAGAACTTCAAGCCGTTGGCCGTGCAGAACGGGAATTTGTAGAACTCCTTTTCTTCTGCCACACCAAACCGGCCTGACAAGGTGATGCGCCACACGGCGCCGGGGCTCAACAAGGTGGTGTTGGCGTAGTACAGATGCCCCGCGCCGTCAGAGGCCAGGCCATTGGGAAAGCCCGAGTCGTGCAAGGCGGCAATCTCCTGCAAGGGCGCATTGGCCTGGCCCAGGTCCATCGCCAACAGGTGCTTGGGGGCCGAGGGCATCAAGGTGTTTTCGGCGCACACGGCATACAAAGTGCTGGCGTATTCCGTCAAACCCGTGAAGTAGCAGGCGGTGGCCGACGTCGTGTTGAAGCGGGGCGTCAAGGCCACGCTGCTGCGTTGCCCGGTGCTGGATTCCTGGATTTCGTACAGCGCGCCGTCGGTCGACACAAAGGTGCGGCCCGTGCTGGTCTGGATGGCGTTCTCGGCCTTCTTCAGCGACCCGACTTGGCTGACCATTGCGGTGCCGGCCAGCGCCGCAGAGGACATCGTCAAAGCGGCGGCTGACGCACAGGCCAGACGAATCCAAGGCATGACTTGGTTGAGAGACATCTCCACTTGCTCCTGTTTGAGGTGAGACCCGATCCGGGGTCCTGGCGGAACCGGCATATGCAGCCTGTTGAATGGACTGTATTTGTGCGATTTGTGGATTGTTATTGGTGGTGATACGAATATCACATCGTTGCTGACGATGGCATGGGATGCGCTGCGACAATCCCCCCTTTGGTTTGATCAGGTCGAATGGGTGGGTGCATGTCGAGTTGGGTGACAAGAGCGGGCGCGCTGGGTGCTGCGCTGTGGGGTGCCAGCGTGGGGGCGCAAGAAACGCCTCGTGGGCCCACTGGAGAAATCGATGGGCACTACTCGTTCAACCAGTCCTCCTACACCACGCGGGAGTTGTCTCTGGCCGCCGATCTGAGGTGGCCTTTGGTGCACAGTGAACTGGACGGCGAGTTCCGGTTCGACCGGGAGTTCATCAAACTGGAGGGCACCCCCGTTGAGGTCAACACCGACAAGTAGGACGCCAACCTGAAGTACAAATACTTTTTGGATGATTCGCCGTACTACGCCTATGTGTCGCCGCGCGTTCGGTACAACCGCTTTGGGTACTACCAACGGGCGCAATCTGTGCGGAGTGGTCTGGGCCGCAAATTTGGGGGTGAGGCACCGTGGGAAATCGACCTGGAATTGGGCACGGGCTATCGCGAGGCCCACTTGTCCAGCGATGAGTCGATTTCCGAGACGCTCTACACCATGACAGTCAAGGCGCGTTGGGCGGTCAGTGACACCCTCTCAGTCAAGTTGAACTGGGTGAATGAACGCAGCAGCCGAGAGGCCTACCGCACGGTAACCCTTGGTCTGCGCAACAAGTTGACTGATAAGCTGGGTTTGAAGTACGAAGTGCTGTACCGGCGAGCGTTCCCATTTGATTCCATAGAAAAGGACGGCGAGTTTTTGGCCGAGATCGGCTTGAGCTACAGCTTTTAGTCCTGCGCTCTGAGGGCGGACTCAGCTGATTGGGGTTGGCGATGGACTTTGAGTACGCTTCACTGCAGCGTAAAGCGACGATCTACAACATCCTGGCCGTCGCGGCGCTGGGTTTGTTTTTGCTGTTTCTGGGCTATGCCCTGTACGAGGTCCGCATCAACGGCCCTCTGTACGACCACATCCGGCGCGACCATGACCTGGTGGCCGATGCCTTGCCGCCCCCCCTGTACATCGTGGATCCGCATCTGGACGTCACAGCGGCCTTGTTGGCGGCAGAGCAGGGGGCGTTTGACCAAAGCCTGAAATTGGTTCGGCGCGGGCTGCAAGGGCGGGCTGCGTTTGACGATCGGATGGCGTTTTGGGCTCAATCGATTGATTCGGTCGATATCCGAGACATGATCACCCAGCAGGCTCGCAAGCCGGCGGCGCGCTACTTTGACGTCGTCGAGCAGAGTTTGCTGCCCGCCTTGGCGCGACACGATGTGGTCGAAGCCCGCAAGGTGTATGACAGCTACCTGGTGACCTTGTTCCAGACGCACCGCTTGGCGATTGAACGGGCCACCGACATGGCTCACGCGGAAAGCATTCGAACGGAAGCGGAAGCCGCCAACCTGGTCAAGGTCATTTTGGCTGGCGTGCTGGCATGCGGCGCCTTGCTGGGGGCCATCTGGTGGTGGAGCTTTCAGCGCTGGTGGATTCGGCCCCTGTTGCGGCGTACGACCGATGTGGGGGTCGCCCTTGCTCGAATTGGTGGTGGCGACTACACGACGCCCGTGGCGGTGGGGGCACCGGACGAGTTTGGGCAGATTCTGGGGGCCATTGAATCCATGCGGACGCATTTGCGGGTGGCGGTGCAAGAGCTGGACGACAAACGCATCGCTGCTCAGGCAGGCGAGCGCGCCAAGGCCGAGTTCCTGGCCAATATGAGCCATGAAATCCGCACCCCGATGAATGCCATTTTGGGCCTGACCGACCTGGCCTTGCGGTCCCATTTGACGGACCAGCAGCGGGGCTGGTTGACCAAGTCGAACCTGGCCGCTCATGCCTTGTTGGACTTGCTGGACCAGATCCTCGATTTGGCCAACCCTGACGCCAGCAGCGTCCGCCTGGAAATCGTGCCCTTTGAGCTGCACAACCTGCTGGATCGCATCACGGCCAAGGTGAGTGGCAAGGCCCAGCAAAAGGGGCTGACTTGGCGCATCCACGCGGAACCTGGAACGCCCGCGAAGTTCAGGGGGGATGCCCATCGGATTGAACAAGTCCTGGTCAACCTGGTCGACAACGCCATCAAATTCACAGACAAAGGGCAGGTGGCGGCCACCGTTGCCTTGCAGGAGCAAGACGCTGATCAGTGCCTGCTGCGATTCACCGTGCGAGACAGCGGCATTGGCATGACCCATGCCCAGATGGGGCAACTGTTCAAGCCCTTTGCGCAGGTCGATGCTTCGCTGGCGCGGCGCCAGGGCGGGGCTGGCCTGGGCTTGGTCATTTGCCAGAAGTGGGTGCAAGCCATGGGCGGGACGCTGAGTGTGAGCAGCACCCTGGGGCAGGGCAGCGAATTCAGCTTCACCTTGCCCTTGGCCGTGGCGTCAGATGAGTCTGCGTTGCCAGCGCCTTTGACCCCCACGCAGGCCATGCCCTCATCGCCCCCTCCCGAATGGGCAGCGCTGCATGGCAAGCGCGTGCTGCTGGTGGAAGACAACGACATCAACCAATTGGTGGCCAGCGAGTTGCTGCACGACGTGGCCGGCATGGATGTCATGGTGGCCGATGGTGGCTTGGCTGCCTTGGTCTTGCTGCAAAGCCATGCCTTTGATGTCGTTTTGATGGACATCCAGATGCCGGGGCTGGACGGCTATGAAACCACGCGCCGTTTGCGGGCCATGGGTCTGGCGGCAGACCATCTGCCTGTGATCGCGATGACGGCGCACACGACCGAGCACGATCGGGCGCAATGCCTGGCGGCGGGTATGAATGACTACATCAGCAAACCGGTGATGCCGGCTGCCTTGTTCGCCATGATCCAGACTTGGATATCAAGGTAACGGGTGGGGGGGCTCAGCCGCGCAGGCGGGTCAGCAACTCTTCGGTTTCCAGGCGGGCGGCGTGCATGGCGTCGTCATCTGACACCATGGCCAACTCTTGTAGCGATGCGCTGAGGTTGAGCAAACCATCGCGCAGTTTGATCAGCATCGCCTGCATGTCCAAGAACTGTTGACGCGCCAGGTTGGCACTGGGATCGTTGTTCATGGTGAGGCTCCTGCTGCATCCCAAACTGCTGGCTGAACACCGGTCCGGGATGGCTGTGACCGAGTCAGTTTGTATGCATTTGACTGTACTCGGGTGGGTCGATTTGGACTAGCCGCCTACTTGCGGGGGAGGTTCGAGCCGCCCGTGACGGATGTCTCATATTCCAAAAATCATCGTGCCCGGGCCCCAGTTTTACAGGGCTTGCGTGCGTGTCTGGATCCACTTCAAGGCCTCACCTTCCAGCAAGGGGCCGACTCGACGAAGCACTTCGGCGTGGTAGGCGTTGAGCCAGGCTTTTTCGTCGGCACGCAGCAAACTCATGTCGATGCAGCGGGTGTCAATGGGACACAGGCTCAGGGTTTCAAAAGCCAGGTAGTCACCATGTTCAGGCGTGCCAGGTTCGGCGTTGGGCACAGCCGGGGGGATTGCCACATTGAGGACCAGGTTCTCAATGCGGATGCCCCACTGCTTGGGGCGATACAAACCGGGTTCGATCGAGGTGATCATGCCGGGCTGCATGGCCATGTTCGGGTCAGGCATGGCCTTGGAGATCGATTGCGGGCCCTCATGGACATTCAAGAAGTAGCCCACGCCGTGCCCGGTGCCATGGCCAAAATCCAGCCCATGCTCCCACAGCGGGGCGCGTGCCACCGCGTCCAGCATGGGCGACAGCGTCCCCACCGG
>JAGWTE010000140.1 GCA_028869095.1 Burkholderiales bacterium | reverse complement strand
GCCTATGTGGCCAGCGCCAAGAAGCGCGTGTTCGGCACCGTGGGCATCGACATGATTGCCGGCCCCTCCGAAATCCTGGTGCTGGCCGATGGCACCACGCCGGCCGAGTGGGTGGCGATGGACCTGTTTTCCCAGGCCGAGCACGACGAGCTGGCGCAGAGCATCCTGCTGTGCCCCGATGCCGCCTACATCGATGCGGTGCAGGCTGCCATCGACCGCCTGCTGCCCACCATGCCGCGGCGCGAGATCATTGCCAAGTCGCTCAACGACCGCGGCGCGCTGATCCTCACGCGGGACATGGACGAGGCCTGTGCCATCAGCAACCGCATCGCGCCCGAGCACCTCGAAGTCTCCAGCCGCGACCCGCACCGCTGGGAGCCCCTGCTGCGCCACGCCGGCGCGATCTTCCTGGGGGCCTACACCAGCGAGTCGCTGGGCGACTACTGCGCCGGCCCCAACCATGTGCTGCCCACATCGGGCACCGCACGCTTCTCGTCGCCTTTGGGCGTCTATGACTTCCAAAAGCGCTCCAGCCTGATCGAAGTCAGCGAGGCGGGTGCCCAGGTGCTGGGCAAGACCGCCGCTGTGCTGGCCTACGGTGAGGGCTTGCAAGCCCACGCCCAGGCTGCCGAGTTCCGCCTCAAGAAATAAAACGCCATGAGTCTGCTCGACGTCTTCCGTCCCGATGTGCTGGCCATGCACGCCTACCATGTGCAAGATGCCGCCGGCTACATCAAGCTGGACGCGATGGAAAACCCCTTCACCCTGCCGCCTGCCTTGCAAGCCAAGTTGGGTGAACGCCTGGGCCAAGTGGCGCTGAACCGCTATCCCGGCACCCGCATCAACGACCTGCACGCGGCCTTGCGCGCTTACGCCCACGTGCCCGCTGACTGCGGCCTGGTCCTGGGCAATGGCTCGGACGAATTGATCTCGCTGTTGTCGGTGGTCTGCGCCAAACACGGCGCGGTGGCCTTGGCTCCCTTGCCCGGCTTTGTCATGTACGAAGCCTTTGCCAAGCAAACGGGCATGCAGTTCGTCGGTGTGCCCCTCACGGCTGATTTTGAGCTGGACACGCCCGCCATGCTGGCCGCGATCCGCGAACACAAGCCTGCGCTGACCTACATCGCCTACCCGAACAACCCCACCGCCAATCTGTGGGATGACGCGGCCATTGAACAAATCGTCGACGCGGTCGCGGCGAACGGCCAAGGCCTGGTCGTGATGGACGAGGCCTACCAGCCTTTTGCGTCCAAGTCCTACCTGGCCCGTTTGACCAAGCACCCGCATGTGCTCTTGATGCGCACCCTGTCCAAGTTCGGCTTGGCTGGTGTCCGCCTGGGCTACATGATGGGCCGCAAGGACCTCATCGAGCAGGTCGAAAAGGTGCGCCCGCCCTACAACATCAGCGTGCTCAACACCGAGGCGGCCCTGTTCGCCCTGGAGCACGCTGACGAGTTCGCACGCCAGGCCGAGACCATCAAGTCCGAGCGTGAGCGCGTGCTCGCGGCCCTGGCCAAGATGCCCGGCGCCAAGGCCTATCCCAGCCAGGCCAACATGATCCTGGTGCGCGTCAACGACTCGGCAGCCGTGTTTGCCGAACTCAAGGCGCGCGGCATCCTGATTAAAAATGTGGCGGGCTTGCACCGTTTGCTGGCAAACTGTATCCGCCTGACCGTTGGCTTGCCTTCGGAAAATGACGCCATGGTGACCGCATTGACCGATATCTTGCGCGACCCCCTGACTTTCAACCCTGCATGAACGCTCCTGACTGCACCGATCGCGTTGCCGAGGTCACTCGCAACACCGCCGAAACCCAGATCACTGTCCGAGTCAACCTCGATGGCAGCGGTGCAGCCAAGCTGCATACCGGCATTGGCTTCTTCGATCACATGCTCGATCAGATCGCCCGTCATGGCCTGATCGATCTGGACATCCATGCGGTGGGCGACCTGCACATCGACGGTCACCACACGGTCGAAGACGTTGGCATCACCCTGGGCCAGGCCTTTGCCAAGGCCGTGGGTGACAAGAAGGGCATCCGCCGCTACGGCCATGCCTACGTGCCTTTGGACGAGGCCTTGTCGCGCGTCGTGATCGACTTCTCGGGCCGCCCCGGTCTGCACATTGACGTGCCTTTCACGTCGGGCAGCATCGGCGGTTTTGACACCCAGCTGACCTACGAATTCTTCCAAGGCTTCGTCAACCACGCCGGTGTCACCCTGCACATTGACAACCTCAAGGGTGTCAACGCTCACCACCAGTGCGAAACCGTGTTCAAGGCCTTTGCGCGCGCATTGCGTGCCGCCCTGGAACGCGACCCCCGCATGGCTGGCGTGATCCCCTCCACCAAAGGCTCCTTGTGAGCTGCGCCCCCGTACTGCCAACTTTTTGACTCTCATGAGCCAGACATCGACAGTCGCCGTCATTGATTACGGCATGGGCAACTTGCGCTCCGTCTCGCAGGCGGTGGAGCACGCCGCCAAAGATCTGAACGTCAAAGTGGTCGTGACCAACGACCCGGCTATCGTGCGTGCGGCTGAGCGCGTCGTGCTGCCCGGGCAGGGCGCCATGCGCGATTGCATGCGCGAATTGCGTGAAGCCCATGGCGGCGACCTTCTGGGTGCCGTGCTGGATGCCGCTGCCAACAAGCCCTTGATGGGCGTGTGCGTGGGCATGCAGATGCTGCTGAACCATTCCGAAGAGCAGGACACCCCCGGTTTGGGCCTGATCCCCGGCAAGGTGATCAAGTTCCGATTGGACGGCATGACCCAGCCCGATGGCAGCCGCTACAAGGTGCCCCAAATGGGTTGGAACCAGGTCGCTCAGACTCGTCACGCCGGCATCTGGGGCGGCCAGCCGCACCCGGTCTGGGCTGGTATCCCCGACAACAGCTACTTTTATTTCGTACACAGTTATCACGCCGTTGTGGACAATCCCCAACACAGCGCGGGTGAAACTGAATACGGCGTTCGCTTTACCTGCGTCGTGGCAAGGGATAACATTTTTGCCACGCAATTCCACCCCGAGAAGAGTGCGGAACACGGCTTGGCCCTGTATCGCAATTTCTTGATGTGGAAACCCTAAATCCTCTTCGATTCCCCACCCCTGTAGCAAAAATATGCTGCTGATCCCTGCGATCGACCTGAAAGACGGTCAATGCGTCCGCCTCAAGCAAGGCGATATGAATGACTCCACCACCTTTGGTGAAGACCCAGCCGCCATGGCGCGCCGTTGGGTGGATGCGGGCGCTCGCCGCTTGCATCTGGTGGACTTGAATGGTGCATTTGCAGGCAAGCCTGTGAACGAAGCCGCCATCAAGGCCATCATCAAAGAAGTGGGTGGTGACATTCCCGTGCAACTGGGGGGCGGCATCCGCGACCTCGATACCATCGAGCGCTATCTGGACGACGGCCTGAGCTACGTCATCATCGGCACGGCGGCGGTCAAGAACCCCGGCTTCCTGCGTGATGCCTGCAGCGCCTTTGGCGGCCACATCATCGTGGGCCTGGATGCCAAGGATGGCAAGGTGGCCACCGATGGCTGGAGCAAGCTCTCCGGTCACGAAGTGATCGACCTGGCCAAGAAGTTCGAAGACTATGGCGTCGAAGGCGTGATCTACACCGACATCGGTCGCGACGGCATGCTTTCGGGCATCAACATCGACGCCACCGTCAAGCTGGCTCAGGCCCTGACCATTCCCGTGATCGCATCGGGCGGCTTGTCCAACATCGCCAACATCGAAGCGCTCTGCGCGGTCGAAGACGAAGGCGTCGAAGGCGTGATCTGCGGTCGTGCCATCTACACCGGTGACCTGGACTTTGCTGCCGCTCAAAAGCGCGCTGACGAGCTCAACGGCAAAGGCTGATCGACTGTGCTGGCCAAACGCATCATTCCCTGCCTGGATGTGACAGGTGGGCGAGTTGTCAAAGGCGTCAACTTCGTGGAGTTGCGTGACGCGGGCGATCCGGTGGAGATCGCTGCGCGCTACAACGACCAAGGCGCTGACGAACTCACGTTTTTGGACATCACCGCCACCAGCGATGGGCGTGATCTGATCCTGCACATCATTGAGGCCGTGGCCTCGCAGGTCTTCATCCCGCTGACCGTGGGTGGGGGCGTGCGCACGGTGGAAGACGTTCGCCGTTTGCTCAACGCCGGCGCCGACAAGGTCAGCTTCAACTCTGCTGCATTGGCCAACCCGCCAGTCATCCGCGAGGCATCTGACCGCTATGGCTCGCAGTGCATCGTCGTGGCCATTGATGCCAAGCGTCGCCAAGGCGATGACCTGGCCGCGCGTGGTCCCGGTTGGGACGTCTACAGCCATGGTGGCCGCAAGAACGTGGGCCTGGATGCCGTGGCCTGGGCCAAGCAAATGGCCGAACACGGTGCCGGCGAAATCCTGCTGACCAGCATGGATCGCGATGGCACCAAATCCGGCTTCGATCTGGAATTGACCCGTGCCGTCAGCGATGCCGTGGGCGTGCCCGTGATCGCATCAGGCGGCGTGGGCAATCTGGATCACCTGGCCGATGGCGTGCAGCAGGGCGGGGCTGATGCGGTTTTGGCTGCCAGCATCTTCCATTACGGCGAATACACCGTGGCGCAGGCCAAGGCGCTGATGGCTCAAAGAGGCATTCCCGTTCGCCTTTGACGCACCGTTGCGGGGCGGCGACAACATCAAAAGGGGGCTCATTGAGCCCCCTTTTACATCGTGACGATCTTCACATCAACAGGGTAGCTACCGTTTAATCCCCGTTTCCGAATTTTCCAGATCGGCGTAATCTGAAAGGCATCGATTGAGTCATCGCGTTCCGGAAAGGACCATGCCATGCCCCTCGCCAATCGTTTCAAGCCGCTGTCGCTGATGTCGCTGTCCCACGCGCCCCATCTGCCTCAGGTGGCGCGCACCGCAGAGCCTCATCACCCTGCCTTGAGCCTGCTCACCGATCTGCATCAAAGTCCCTGCGTGGTCGCTCGATCAAGCGATGGGATTGAGCAAACCTTGCACCTCATGATGCGAGCGGGCGTGCGGATGGTGTTTGTGTCTGGCGTTGACGGGGCTTTGGTTGGCATGGTGTCCGCCGAGGACATCCAAGGCGAGCGCCCAGTGGTCCGGGCCTCGTCGCAGCAAGTCTTGATGCATGAGCTCACATTGGCTGACGTCATGGTGCCAGTGGGCGCCTGGGATGTCGTCGACATGGGGCAAGTGCGCACGGCTCGGCTGGGCGACATCGCCGAGACACTGCATGAGCACAACCTGCGCTACCTGCTGGTGACTCAGACCAAGAACGGGCAGACCTATCTGCGCGGCTTGTTCTCAGCGCGCCGCCTGGAGATGGCCATGCGCCAGCCCATCCACGCCGATCTGCACTCGCGCACCTTTGCCGAGTTGGAGTCGGTGCTCGCGCACTGAGCCTGCGGGGCCCGGCTTAGGCCGGGTTGTCAATGTCGATGAATTCGTGCTCCAGCGCGTAGTCATGGGCAATGCGTCGGCCTAGCGCTTGGGCACCATAGCGTTCGCTGGCATGGTGGCCACAGGCGAGAAATGCCACGCCTGTTTCTCGCGCATAGTGCGTCTGCGGCTCGGAGATCTCTCCAGTCAAGAACACGTCCGCACCTGCCGCAATGGCGGCTTCAAAGTAGCTTTGAGCGCCCCCGCTGCACCAAGCAATGCGCTTGAGCGGACGTCCGTCGCCAGCGACCACAGTGGGGTTGCGGCCCATGGTCTGGCCAATCAGTTGCGCCAGTGAGCCCACATCCCAATTCTCGGGCGCATCGCCGATGAAGCCCAAGTCTTGTTCCCCAAAGCGTTGATCGGCCGCCAGGCCCAGTCGCTTGCCCCATTGGGCGTTGTTGCCCAAACTGGGATGGGCATCCAGCGGCAGGTGGTAGGCAAACAGGTTGATGTCGTGGGCCATCAGGGCGGCCACGCGTTTTTTCATCCACCCGGTCAACCGGCCATCCTGACCGCGCCAGAACAGACCGTGGTGGACCACAATGGCGTCGGCTTGCGCAGCAATGGCCGCTTGAATCAGGTCCATGCTGGCTGTGACGCCGCTGACCACCTTGCGAATTGAGGCTTTACCCTCAACTTGCAAACCGTTCGGACCATAATCCTTGAATCGTGCGACCTCCAGCAAGAGGTCGAGGTGTTGGTTCAGTGCGTCTCGTTCTATCACGGCAATCCCCTTGTTGGGCAGTGACATTCACATGCGTAAAGTTTGGTTGATTTTCTCGCAGACCGCTACCGTGGCCATGGCCGTGTTGTTTGTGGTGGCCACGTTCAAACCCCAATGGTTGCAAAGTGCCACGTGGCGGCCGGCCTTGCCAAGTGCGACGGTTGCGGTGGCGCCGCCATTGGGCGCGGCGTCATCTGGCCGTTCCGTTTCAGGAGTGGTGGCTCAAACCAGCTTTGCGGATGCGGCCAAGCGGGCGGCTCCGACGGTGGTCAGCGTGGTGACCAGTTCATCGCCGGTGCGCAATCAACGGGGCGATCAATGGTTCCGCTATTTCTTTGGTGACCAGCAGGGCCAGCCGCAGTCTGGCGTGGGCTCCGGGGTGATCGTGTCGCAGGAGGGCTATGTGCTGACCAACAACCACGTGGTCGATCACATGGACGACATCGAAGTCATTTTGACGGATGGACGTAAGGCCCAGGCCAAGGTCATTGGCACCGATCCGGAAACCGATCTGGCCGTGCTCAAGGTAGATTTGGATCGTCTGCCCACGATCACCTTTGGCAACTCAGACACCTTGCTGGTGGGCGATGCCGTGCTGGCAATCGGCAACCCTTTTGGTGTGGGGCAAACCGTTACGGCGGGCATTGTCAGCGCGCTGGGGCGCAATCAGTTGGGCATCAACACCTTTGAAAACTTCATCCAGACGGATGCAGCCATCAACCCGGGTAACTCTGGTGGCGCCTTGGTCGATGCCCAAGGCAATCTGGTCGGGATCAACAGCGCCATCTATTCGCGCTCTGGGGGCAGCTTGGGGATTGGTTTTGCGATTCCTGTCTCGGTCGCCCGCCAAGTGATGGAAAGCCTGATCCGCGACGGCCAGGTGACCCGTGGCTGGATCGGCGTGGAGCCGCGTGACCTGACCCCCGAGATCGCAGAGACCTTCAATTTGCCGATCAAAGAAGGCGTGTTGATCACCGGTGTGCTGCACAACGGTCCAGCGGCATTGGGCGGCGTTCGTCCGGGCGATGTGGTCACCCAGGTGGCCAGCACGCGTGTGGCCAATACAGCTCAATTGCTCAATGCGGTGGCGGCCTTGCCGCCCGGTCGTGCTGCTGCCGTCAAGGTGCAGCGCGGCAACGACACCGTGAACCTGTCTGTGGTGGTGGCCAAGCGTCCGAAAGCCACGCCCGTGCAGCCGCAACAACGCGGACAAGAGGAGTGACGAATGGGTGATCGGTGACGGGGCGCGGGGGGATCAGGCAGCGGTTTCGCTGTCTGGCGCCTGGGTGTGCTTGACAAACAGCACGGCAGCCCAAATGCCCACTTCGTAAAGCAGACACATCGGGATCGCCAGTGACAGTTGCGACACCACATCGGGTGGCGTGATCACGGCAGCGATCACGAAGGCGATGACGATGAAGTAGCTGCGGAAGGCTTTGAACTTCTCAACCGACACCATGCCCATGCGGGCCAGGATCACCAGCACCACCGGCACTTCAAAGGCCGCGCCAAAAGCCAGGAACATGTTGAGCACAAAGCTCAGATAGGCCTCGATGTCGGGTGCGGCTGTGATGCTCTTGGGGGCGAAGGTCTGGATGAAGGCAAACACCTT
>JAGWTE010000139.1 GCA_028869095.1 Burkholderiales bacterium | reverse complement strand
TCAAGCCTTGGCTGGCCAAACACGGTCTGGATGGTTTGCAAGGCTTGTGGACCAAGATCCACATCGAAACTGGCTGGGAAAACGCCCTGGAATCGGCCTTGCGTGAGCGTTTGTCAGCGCTGGAAGTCGGCCGTGTCGAGACCGTGCGCGCGTTTGAAAACGATGCGCCTCCCGCCAAGCTGGCCTTTTACAGTGTGCCGGGGCCTGGCATTCAGAACACCCATCAAACCTTGCCGCGCTTGTCAGACTTGCTGCGCTTGAACGATGCGGGCCTGAAGGCGCTGATGAATGATTGGCTGGAAGGGGTCTACACCGCTGGCTCTTTGGAAGAGGCTTTGGCAGGCCGCTCCAAGCTGACCCATGGCGAGGTCATCATGACCCGCGCCGGGCACACCGTCAGCCAGTTCGCGGTGACTTTCTATGCGCCTGACTCTGAGCAAGCCGGCATGCTGGCGCGCGCCCAAGAGATCGAGAACCTGGAAAAGCAATCCCGCGCCCAATCCGTGATGGCCGACGAGGCGCGTGCCGCCCTGATCCGTGCGGAGGCCGCTTATTCAGACGCCTCACAGCGTCTGGGCACCGTGCGGCGCGAGGCCAGCGAGGTTCAGCAGCGCACGCATCAGCTGCAAGTGGAAGTCTTGCGTCTGACCCAACAAGCGCAGCAGACCAACACCCGCCGCGAGCAGATCGCTGCCGAGATGGCCGAGATCGACGCCCACCTGGACGACCTGCAAGAGCGCCGCGCCATGGGCGAGGCTCGCTTTGAAGAGCTGGACCTGAGCCTGGCCGACGCGCAAGAAAAGCACGCCCAGCTGGAAGAATCCGTCATCGACGCCGAGCGCAAGCTCAACCAGGCCCGCGAGCAATCACGCGCGCTGGAGCGTCAGGCCCAAGAAGCCCAGTTCAGCGCCCGCAGCATGTCCGCCCGCCGTGGTGAATTGCAACGCGGTATCGAAACCGCTTTGCAGCAAATCCAGGCCAACGAAGCGTCGGCCACGCAGCTGCATGAAGAGCATGCCCGCTTGAGCGACACCACCGCGCAAACCGGGCTGGATGACGCTATTGCCGTCAAGCTGGAAAAAGAAGCTGCGCTGGCCCAGACCCGCAGCCGCTATGACGACCTGTCGGCCCAATTGCGCCGTGCCGACGAGCAGCGTCTGGAGTTCGAGCGCAGCCTGCAACCCTTGCGTGACCAGATCACCAAGCTGCAACTGGAAGAGCAAGCGGCGGCCTTGGGCGGTGCGCAGTACATGGAGCAACTGACGGCGGCTCAAGTCGATCTGGAAGCCTTGGCCCAACGCATTGAACAAGACGGCGTCAAGCTCTACGGCCTGCAGACCGAGATCGACCGCATCCAGCGTGACATCAATGCCTTGGGCGCGGTCAACCTGGCGGCTTTGGATGAGTTGACGGCGGCACGCGAACGCAAAGGCTTCCTGGATTCGCAAAATGCCGACCTGCAAGACGCGATCAAAACGCTGGAAGACGCCATCCACAAGATCGACTTGGAAACCCGCGATCTGTTGGGTGCAACCTTCAATACCGTCAACGATCACTTTGGCCGCATGTTCCCCAGCCTGTTTGGTGGCGGCACGGCCAAGCTGGTGATGACGGGCGACGAAATTCTGGACTCTGGCGTGCAGGTCATGGCGCACCCACCGGGCAAGAAGAACAGCACCATCCATTTGCTGTCTGGTGGTGAAAAGGCCTTGACGGCGATTGCCTTGGTGTTCGCCATCTTCCAGCTCAACCCCGCGCCGTTCTGTTTGCTCGACGAAGTGGATGCCCCCCTGGATGACGCCAATACCGAGCGCTATGCGCGCCTGGTCAAGAGCATGTCGTCGGGGACGCAGTTCCTCTTCATCTCTCACAACAAGATTGCCATGGAAATGGCCGAGCAACTGATCGGTGTGACCATGCAAGAACAAGGTGTCTCCCGCATCGTGGCGGTGGACATGGAGGCCGCGATGGGCATGGCCCACGCCGCGTGAAACGGACCCAAAAATGAGTAACTCTTTGACAATGTCTCTGGCGATCCTGGGTGGCGCCGTGTTGGCTGGTGTGGTGGCTCATGGCGCCTGGACGTCTCGCCAAATGGCCAAGCTGCAACCCAAGCGTGCCGGTCTCGAGCCCTTGGGCGGCAGTGAAGACCTGTCCATGGCCGACACCATCCCGACCCAACTGGGCAGCGATACGCAACCGGGCGAAGCGGCGCCGTTGCCCATGCCCAAACGCGGCGGCGCCAAGCTGGACGCTTTGATCGATGCCATCGCCACCATCAATGTCGAACACCCGGTCACGGGCGACCTGATCCTGGCGCATCTGCCCGCCACGCGTCGCGCTGGCAGCAAGCCTTTGCTGGTGGAAGGCCTGCGCACCGATTGCGGTGAGTGGGAGTTCCCGCAAGCTGGCGTGACCTATAGCGAGCTGCAAGCCGGTGTCCTGCTGGCCAACCGCACAGGCGCGCTCAACGAAATCGAGTACTCCGAATTCGTCCAAAAGATCCAGGTCATGGTGGACGCCCTGGGTGGCGCGGTCGTGTTCCCTGACATGCTGGACGTGGTCGCCCATGCCAAAGAGCTGGACGCCTTCGCGGGTGACCATGATGCTCAGTTGGCCCTGCGCTTGCACGCCCGCGGCAGCGCTTGGTCGGTGGGCTATGTGCAGCAGCAAGCGGCCCGTCATGGCTTCGTACCAGGGGCTTTGCCCGGGCGCTTGGTGATGCCCTCGCACGAAGAGGGCGCGCCACCCGTGCTGACCTTGCATTTCGACGCCCAGGCCGCCTTTGCCGAAGACCCTGATCAGTCCACCTTGCGTGAACTGGTGCTGGCTTTTGACGTGCCCCAGACTGCGGAAGCGCAAGCGCCGTTCAAAGCCTGGTGTGCAGCGGGTGAGGCCTTGTCGATGGGGCTGGATGCCACCATGGCCGATGACCAGGGCCATCCGTTCACGGCGGCCGCATTCGCGTCGATTGAAAACGAATTGACGCGCCTGTATCAGTCCCTGTCGGCCCGCGATTTGGCGGCGGGCTCGGCCGTGACCCGGCGCTTGTTCAGCTGATTGATCGGGGACGCTCGCACATGTCTCAATCAAACTTGTTTGGGACAGACGGTCCCAGCCAAAACGATGCCAGCGAGGCCGCTCGTCAAGCGGCGGCCTTGCGCGCCCAGCTGCACCATCACGCGCATTGCTACTACGTTCTGGACGATCCACAGATCCCGGATGCAGAGTACGACCGGCTGTTTCGCGAGCTCAGCGCTTTAGAAGAAGCGCACCCCGAACTGCGCACACCTGATTCACCCACGCAGCGCGTGCTGGGGCGCGTGTTGGATGGCTTTGCGACCGTCAAGCACGCGGTGCCCATGCTGTCCATCCGCACCGAGACGGACACCGAAGCCTCTGGTGCAGCGGCCTTTGATGCCCGTGTGCGTCGCGAGTTGGGTTTGACGCCCCAAGACCCACCTGTCGAATACGCGGCCGAGTTGAAGTTCGACGGCCTGGCCATTAACCTGCGCTACGAGCAAGGCGTGCTGGTCTGTGCTGCCACGCGCGGTGACGGCGAAGTGGGTGAAGACGTCACCCAGAACATCCGCACCATTGGCCAAATCCCTTTGCGCCTGAATGGCGACGCGCCGCCCGTGCTGGAAGTGCGCGGCGAGGTCTACATGCGCCGTGATGACTTCGAGCTGCTCAACGAGCGCCAGCGTGAGAAGGGCGACAAGACCTTCGTCAACCCACGCAACGCCGCAGCCGGAGCCGTGCGCCAACTGGACCCATCCATTGCGGCTCAACGCCCTTTGAGCTTTTATGCCTATGGCTTGGGCGAAGTGCAGGGCTGGGATGTGCCCGGCACCCACAGTGGCTTGCTGGATGCGTTGATCCGCCTGGGATTGCCGGTGTGCCATCACCGTGCCGTGGCGCAGGGTGCGGAAGGCGAGCACGGCCTGGTGGCCTTTCACCAAGCCATGGGCCGCCAGCGCGACCAGTTGCCCTTTGACATCGATGGCGTGGTCTACAAGGTCAACCGCCGAGATCTGCAAGACACGCTTGGCTTTGTGACCCGCGAGCCCCGCTGGGCTGTGGCGCACAAGTACCCTGCACAAGAAGAGTTGACCCAGGTCGAGTCCATCGACATTCAGGTTGGCCGTACCGGCAAGTTGACGCCCGTGGCGCGTCTCAAGCCGGTCTTTGTGGGCGGCGTCACCGTCACCAACGCCACCTTGCACAACCTCTTTGAGCTGCGCCGCAAGCGCGTCAGGGTGGGTGACACCGTCATCGTGCGCCGCGCGGGTGACGTGATCCCGGAAGTGGTGGGCGTGGTGCCGGGCGAGCGGCCAGCCTACGTGCCCAATTTCAAGATGCCCGCCCAATGCCCAGTGTGCGGCAGCGATGTCGTGCGCGAGCCGGCTGAGGTCAATCACCGCTGCACGGGCGGTCTGTTCTGCGCCGCCCAGCGCAAGCAAGCCTTGCTGCACTTTGCGCAGCGCCGCGCCATGGACATTGAAGGCCTGGGCGAAAAGCTGGTCGACCAGTTGATCGATGGTGGCCTGGTGCGCACCCTGCCTGACCTGTACAAGCTGGGCCTGCTCAAGCTCGCCGCGCTGGACCGCATGGCCGAGAAAAGCGCCCAGAACATCGTCGATGCGCTCGAAAAGAGCAAGCAAACCACCTTGCCACGCTTTCTGTTTGGCCTGGGCATTCGCCATATCGGCGAGGCCACAGCCAAAGACCTGGCCAAACACTTTGGCCAGATCGACCGCATCATGGATGCCTCGGTCGAGCAACTGCTGCACGTCAACGACGTGGGCCCCATCGTGGCCCAAAGCATCCGCACCTTCTTTGACCAAGCCCACAACCGCGAGGTGGTCGAGCAGTTGCGTGCCGCCGGCGTGCATTGGGAAGAGCACGAGCCCGGCACGGTCGATCCGACCACCTTGCCGCTATACGGCCTGACCTTCGTGTTGACCGGCACCTTGCCCACGCTGTCACGCGACGAGGCCAAGGCCATGGTGGAAGCGGCGGGCGGCAAGGTCGCCGGCTCTGTGTCCAAAAAAACCCACTACGTGGTCGCGGGGGCGGAGGCCGGTAGCAAGCTGGACAAAGCCCAATCGCTGGGCGTGCCCATTTTGGATGAGGACGGTTTGCGCCAGATTCTGCTCAACGGGCCGGCGCAGTCACCCGGGGTTTGACGAGGACTGCACCCCGATCGCGTGGGCCTGCAACACCGCCAAGGGGATCAGGTCCAGCGCGTTCTCGTGGGTGCTTTCCAGGGCGATAGGTGGCGCCATGCCCGCTTCCAACGCCTCAAGCCAGCGGACGGCGCTGACGCACCAGCGTTGGCCCGGTTTGAGCCCAGGAAAGCGCCATTCTGGCCGGGGCGTCAGCAAGTCATTGCCCCGGTTCAGCGAGAACTGCAAGAACGCCTCGGTCATCTTGGCGCAGACCAGATGGCGCCCCAGGTCGTCAGGGTGAGGGCGGCAACACCCATCCCGGAAATAACCAGTCAAGGGGTCAAACGCACAGGCCCGCAGAGGGCCTCCGAGGACATTGCGACCCGAGGTCAGCTCCACAGCCATCCTTCGTCCTCAGTCAAACTGTTCCAACACGAGGAACTGACCATCGACGGATTTGATCCGGTGGCGCCCGTGTTTGGGCAGCTGAGGGCCAAAGTGCCGTCCCACGCAGATTTCGCCCTGGTGTTTGACACGGCAGGTACCGTCAGATTCCCACTTTTCGACCTCTACGTGATCGCCAATGTGGACCTGAGCAGGTGCCAGCGTGCCAAAGTCGGTCACGTGGTTCAAAGGGCCGCGTTTCAGTAGGTGAAAATGCCAAACCACGACGGCCGCACCGCCGACAAAAGCGGCAGCCAGCATTTGAACGGCTTGGGTGGCGCCCAGTCCGGCGGACAGCGCAGCGGCCGCAGCGCCCAAGGCGAGCATGAGCAGGTATGCCGACCCGGACAAGAGCTCCAGGCTGACAAAAAAACCTGTCACGATCCACCAAAGAGTCGACTCGTTCATCTGATCCCTGCTCCGAGATGAACAAGTGTACGTCCGCTGGTCGTAGATTCCCAGCTTTTGCCACCACATTGGGTGTTGCGTCAACAAATCCAAGCCCGAGTGCCCCTACACTCGCGATCTTGATTTTTTTCATTGCCTAAGCCTCAAGGAACTGGCCATGCTGCGTTTTCACTTTCCCATCGTCATCATCGACGAGGATTTCCGCTCTGAAAACACCTCGGGTCTGGGCATTCGCGCCCTGGCCGACGCCATTCAGAAAGAGGGTTTTGAAGTTCTGGGCGTGACCAGCTATGGCGATCTGGCCCAGTTTGCACAGCAACAAAGCCGCGCCAGCGCCTTCATCCTGTCCATCGACGACGAAGAGTTCACCCCGGGCCCTGAGCTGGACCCTGCGGTGCTGAACCTGCGCAAGTTCATCGAGCAGATCCGCTTCAAGAACGCCGAGATCCCGATCTACCTGTACGGCGAGACGCGCACCTCCGAGCACATCCCCAACGACATCCTGCGCGAGCTGCACGGCTTCATCCACATGTTCGAGGACACGCCCGAGTTCGTGGCGCGTCACATCATCCGTGAAGCCAAAAGCTACCTCGACGCGCTGCCGCCGCCTTTCTTCAAGGCGCTGATGGACTATGCGCAAGACGGCTCGTATTCGTGGCACTGCCCTGGGCACTCCGGCGGCGTGGCCTTCCTCAAGAGCCCCGTGGGCCAGATGTTCCACCAGTTCTATGGCGAGAACATGCTGCGTGCCGACGTCTGTAACGCCGTGGAAGAGTTGGGCCAGTTGCTGGACCACACCGGCCCCGTCTACGAGTCTGAGAAGAACGCCGCGCGCATCTTCAATGCCGACCACTGCTTCTTCGTCACCAACGGCACGTCCACGTCCAACAAGATGGTGTGGCACCACACCGTGGCCCCGGGCGACATCGTTGTGGTGGACCGCAACTGCCACAAGTCCATCCTGCACAGCATCATCATGACCGGGGCCATCCCGGTCTTCATGACGCCCACGCGCAACCACTACGGCATCATCGGCCCGATCCCCCAAAGCGAGTTCACACCTGCGGCCATTCGCAAGAAGATCGCCTCCAACCCGCTGCTCAAAGGTGTCGACCCCAAAAAGGCCAAGCCACGCATCCTGACCTTGACGCAGAGCACCTATGACGGCGTGCTCTACAACACCGAGACCATCAAGGGCATGCTGGACGGCTGGATCGACAACCTGCATTTCGATGAAGCCTGGTTGCCCCACGCGGCCTTCCACAAGTTCTATGGCATGTACCACGCCATGGGCAAGGGCCGTGTGCGCCCCAAGGAAGCGGTGGTCTACTCCACGCAGTCCATCCACAAGCTGCTGGCGGGCATCTCGCAGGCCTCGCATGTGCTGGTGCAGGACTCGCAAAACATCAAGCTGGACCGCAACCTCTTCAACGAGGCCTACTTGATGCACACGTCCACCTCGCCACAGTACGCGATCATCGCGTCGTGCGACGTGGCTGCGGCCATGATGGAAGAGCCCGGCGGCACCGCGCTGGTGGAAGAAAGCATCCGCGAAGCGCTGGACTTCCGCCGCGCCATGCGCAAGGTTGACAAGGAATACGGCAAGGACTGGTGGTTCAAGGTCTGGGGCCCCGACAAGATCGCGGCTGACGACATTGGCAAGCCTTCCGACTGGGTGCTCAAGGCCAACGAGAAGTGGCACGGATTTGGCAACCTGGCCGACGGCTTCAACATGCTCGACCCCATCAAGTCGACCATCATCACCCCGGGCCTGGACGTGTCGGGCAAGTTTGCCAAGAC
>JAGWTE010000138.1 GCA_028869095.1 Burkholderiales bacterium | reverse complement strand
CACGGCCTCAAAGCTTCCCGCTGGGGCCTCTCCGGCTTCGGCTCGTTTGGCCGCTTCGGCGGCCTCGGCAGCTTTGGTCTTTTCGGCTTGCCGCTTGTCGCTGGGGTCCGTATTTGCCGCCAGCATCTTTCGGAACTCGTCCGCCTTGCGCCGGGCCAGGGCCAAGCCGGTATCAGGGTAGGTGCCCAGGCTCAGTGTTTTGCGCTTGCCCTGAAATGTGTAGTCGAAGCGCCATCCGTGTGACGCTCCCTTGACGTTAAACAGGATGTATAGCCCATCGCCGTCGCTCAGACGGCGTTCGCCATCCCGTGCGGCCTTTTGAAGGGACTTGTCTGACTCGATGAGGTGGCGTGCCATTGCAGTAACTTTCGCTGTGCAGTAACTCGATTATGCGGGTTACTGTAGAAGTTACTGCGTAAAACGCCGGAAGTGGGCGGAGTTACTGGGACTGCTGCGGACAAAGAAAAACCCCTAAGTGGTTGATTTCTTAGGGGTTTTTGGATGCTTGCGGACGTTGCCGGAAGCTTGAATGGTGGAGCCGGGGGGAATTGAACCCCCGTCCGTAAGCCATCAACGAGTAGATCTACATGTTTAGCTGTCTGATTTGATTCTCGTGCCCCCAGTCGTGCAGCAGCACACTAAAGGAGACACCAGCCACAAAATCTCGACAAGTACCGCGTGGCCCGGTTCAAGTCCAGCCAATGTAAATAACCTCGCAGCTATCGTCTTGCGACTACAGCCCAGCCCATCGGCCAACTGTTGCGAGGCTCACCGGTATTAAGCGGCGAGTGCGAACGATTCGTCGTTTGCAGTTAGTTTGTTCCAGATGGATTTACGAGGTGCCTGGCCCTCGACATGCCCTATCCCGCATCCGCACCCACGTCGAAACCAGGTCGGCCCCAGGAAAAGTTGAGTCATTGTAGGCCTGATCGCTCAAGTCTGCTCGACTCTGTACCCTACATAGAGACAGGGCGCTTGATTTCAAGGGGGCGTTGGCCTCATTTTGTGTCAGCGGGTGCCAAACAGGCGGTCGCCAGCGTCGCCCAGTCCCGGAACGATGTAACCGTGGTCGTTCAGCCGTTCATCCAGAGAGGCGGTCAAGATGGGCACGTCAGGGTGCCGTTTGAGCAAGTTGCCCACGCCTTCAGGCGCAGCCAGCAGGCACAGCAGCTTGATGGCGCTGCAACCGCACTCTTTCAATCTGTCCAGCGCGGCGGCGGCCGAGTTGCCTGTGGCCAGCATGGGGTCCACCACGATCACGGCCCGGTCGGCCACGTCCTCCGGCACCTTGAAGTAATACTCAACGGGCTCCAAGGTGGTGGGGTCTCGGTACAGGCCGATGTGCCCCACGCGAGCGGAGGGCAGCAACTCCAACAGGCCATCGACCATGCCGTTGCCCGCCCGCAGAATGGACACGATGCATGGCTTCTTGCCCGCGATCACCGGCGACTGGAAGGTCGCAATCGGGGTGGTGATGGGCGCGGTCTTCATGGGCAGGTCGCGCGTGGCTTCATAGGCCAGCATCTGGCTGATCTCGCGTACCAGGCGGCGGAAGGTGTCGGTCGTGGTGTCTTGCGATCTCAGGTAACTCAGTTTGTGTTGGACCAGTGGATGCGAGATCACGGTGAGATTGGGAAAGTCGCTGTGCGCCATGTGTGTGCTCCAGATGACCAAAGAATGGACTAAAAAATGGTGCCGTCCAGCTCGATCCGAAAAGGTGGCCCCCCACCTTCGCGTTTGCTGGCCGCCAATTGCCGCCCCGCTGACCAGGTGCCGCCTTCCAGCACGCGCGCCAATGGAAAGGCTGCCGCATCGACATGCAATTGCGCCCGGATGGCATTGGCCAGCAAGTCCAGCCCGATGACGGTGAGGGCTCGCCACTCCACCACCGCTTGCGATTCGGGGCGCCAGGTCGATTCAAAGAAGCCGGGCTGCAAGGGGGCGATCAGGCCACTGTCCAGCAACAAGCCCCCGTTGCGGTATTCGGGTAGACCCGTCAGGGCATCCAGATCGGTGATGATCAGGCCGGCTTCTTCCAAGGGCTCCAGCAAAGAATAGGTCAGCCATTGGGTCAATTTGTGAAAGGGGATGAGGCCGCCGGGTGCGTAGGGGTGAGGCCAGCAGTCGCCCAAGTTGACCCCACGGATGCTCATTCGGCTAGGCCAAACCGGGCCCAGCGTGCGCAATAGCAAGGCCAGGATGTCGGCTGCTGCGATGCGGCCGGTCGGTGCCAGTCTGATCAAGGTGTCGACCAGATTGCCCAGTCGATGTTGATCGGGTTCATCGGCCGAGGCAAAGATGGCTGGGTTGTTGTGGACCACTTTGCCCAGACGGTTGATGAGGTGGACGCGTGCGTCCAGGCCCACCAATGGGTTGGTCGCGGACACCTGAAAGGCGCGTGCCAGGTCGTCAGCCTGCAGTGCGATCAGGGCGCGAGCATCTGCTCTCAGCGCTTGCCTAGGGTCGCTCGACAGCTGGCCCGATTCGTAAAGCCTCAAACTGGCCACGGCCAGCCCTTCCGATCGACTGAGGATCTGACTGGTCTCGTGGTCCAGGTAACGCCACATGGCGCCTGCTCCCGCATCGAGCAGCACACTGATGATGGCCAACTCCACGCGAACCCTGGCGCGGTGGAGCCTTTGGGCATCGTGTTGTCCATCGCTGGCCGCCAGGCCAAACTGGCGAGCGGTGTGAGCCCAGCGGTCCACGCCGCCTGCTTCAAAGTGACGCCATCGCGCGTGATAGGGCACGCGCAGGTCCGGGTGGTTCTGCTTGATGATCTGCGCAACGTAGGCGGCTGTGTCATGCAGCTTGTCATCGCGCCAGGCAAACAGCTCGGATTGGCCTTGCCTGGCGCGATCCGTCAGCGGTGCGGCATGGCGGCGTATGGCCGAGGCGCATAAATAGGGCGCGGCCGGATGGCCGTCCATGACGTGGCTGACCCACTCAAGCGAAGTGCGGCGTGTGGGCATGGCTTCATGCGCGGTGCTGAGCATGACAAAGCTCCTCGGGTTTCAGTCCATCAGGGCACGGCCTTTGGGCTCCAGTAACTCGGACGGGGTGGGTGTGTAGGTCAAGAAGTAGCCTGCGGCCATCTTGGCATCCATCTCGACGCGTGCATCAGCGGGGATCAGCTCATCGGGAATGGGCACCCGTTCGACCACGTCGATGCCGGCGTCTACCAGCGCACCGTGCTTCATGTTGCTCATGGACGCCCAACGGTCGATGCGGCGAATGCCCAGCCAATGAAAGACATCGGGCATCAGTTCCTGAAAGCGCATGTCTTGCACCCCGGCGACGCACTCGGTGCGGGCAAAGTACGTCTCTGCCCGGTCACCGCCGGTCTGCCGCTTGCGTGCGTTGTAGACCAGGAACTTGGTGACCTCGCCCAGGGCGCGGCCTTCCTTGCGGTTGTAGATGACCAGGCCGACGCCGCCTTGCTGGGCCATCTCGATGCACACCTCGATGCCATGGGCCAAATAGGGGCGGCAGGTGCAGATGTCTGAGCCAAAGACATCCGAGCCATTGCATTCGTCATGCAGTCGGCAAGCGATGCGGGTCTCGTCTCGGCCCAGTTTGCCCACGTCGCCAAAGATGTACAGCGTCATGCCCCCAATGGGCGGCAAAAACACCTTCAGGTCGGGCCGGGTGACCAGTTCAGGGAACATGCCACCGGTTTGCTCAAACAGCGCGCGACGTAGGGCGGACTCCTTGACCTTGAACCGCTCCGCCAGGCCAGGCAAATACCAGACTGGGTCGATGGCAGCCTTGGTCACGCGCACATTGCCATGTGCGTCCAGGATCTGTCCGTCTGGCTTCAAGCGCCCCGCGGCCATGGCGGCCACCAGCTCGGGCATGTTGATGTGGGCCTTGGTGATCGCAATGGTGGGTCGAATGTCGGCGCCTTGCGCGATGTGCTGGGCAAATACCTCGCCCACACAGTGGCCCCAGGGGTCCAGCGACACGATCTTGCCCGTCTCAGACCATTGCGGATGAGGGCCGATGGCTTCGGCGGGGGACGTGTCGGTCAGGTCGGGCTTGTGGTCTTGCCGCAGTTGTCCTGAGGCCACGGCCAAGGCCCGATAGATGGCATAGGACCCCGCATGAGAGCCAATCGCATTGCGGTGCGATGGGTTGGCCAGGCTGGCGACTACCGGGCCGCGCTCGGCGGCTGTGGCCGCGTCCCATTCGATGCCGCAGGCATGGCCGGCGCGCGAATGCGGATGCGACGTGAGAACGATGTGACCCAACATGCACAACCTCTCTTTCCTGTCCGGCACCAGCGTGGTGCCTGCATGAGGTTTGAGCAATAACGGTGCCAGGTCGGGATCCAATCAGCCGGCGCAGACTTTGCTTGCTCGCCTCTCAGTGACTTTGGACTGTGGCAGAGGAGGCCTTCATGCTGGACTGGATCCTTCGACAATGCACGCTGCCCGATGGGCGCCAAGGTGTGGACATCGGCATTGCCCAAGGCCGGATTGCGGTCGTCACGCCCGCGCTGAACGAGTCCGCTCATCAAGAGTGGGATTGCGGCGGCCAACTGGTGTCACCGCCGTTTGTGGATGCTCACTTCCACATGGATTCGACCTTGACCTATGGTCAGCCGCGATGCAATCAATCGGGCACCTTGCTGGAAGGCATTGCCTTGTGGAGTGAGCTCAAACCCTCCTTGACCCAGGACATGATCGTTGAGCGAGCGATGACCTATTGCGATTGGGCCGTGGCAAAAGGCTTGCTGGCCATTCGTTCACACGTGGATGTCAGCGACCCGCGCCTGTTGGCGGTCGAGGCCTTGCTGCACGTCCAGAAAAGGGTGTCGCCCTATCTGGATCTGCAATTGGTGGCCTTCCCGCAAGACGGTGTGTTGCGCAGCCCGGGTGCGTTGGACAACCTCAAACGGGCCCTTGACATGGGTGTCAATGTGGTGGGCGGCATCCCGCACTTCGAGCGCACCATGGAGCAAGGCGGTGAATCAGTCCGCGTGCTGATGGAGTTGGCCGCCGACAGGGGGCTGATGGTCGACATGCATTGTGATGAGTCAGACGACCCCCTCAGTCGGCACATTGAAACGCTGGCTTTCCATACCCAGCGATTGGGCATGCAAGGGCGCGTGGCTGGGTCGCACTTGACCTCCATGCATTCGATGGACAACTACTATGTGTCCAAACTCATCCCCTTGATCCGCGAGGCTGGCGTCGCAGCCATTGCCAACCCGCTGATCAACATCACCCTGCAAGGCCGGCATGACAGCTATCCCAAACGCCGTGGCATGACGCGCGTGCCAGAGCTGCTGGCAGCCGGTGTCGACGTGGCTTTTGGGCATGACTGCGTGCTCGACCCTTGGTACCCCCTCGGGTCAGGCGACATGCTGGAGGTGGCGCACATGGGTTTGCATGTGGCGCAAATGACGGGGCAAGAGGCGATGCGCCAGTGCTTTGATGCGGTAACCCGAACGCCGGCCAAGATCTTGGGCCTGTCAGCTTATGGGCTGGACGTGGGGTGTCGGGCTGATCTTGTTTTGTTGCAAGCGCGTGATCCGATTGACGCCATTCGCTTGCGCGCCAACAGGCTGGCTGTGTGGCGGGAGGGGCGCTTGATTGCTCACACGCCCGCCGTCATCACACAGTTGAATCTGCCTGATCGCCCGCCGCATACCGGCCTTTGCTTGAGTTGAGCGAATCAGCGAACAGGCAGGAAAGCTCAGCTGCGGTAGTCTGCGTTGATCGTCACGTAGTCGTGCGACAGATCGCAAGTCCACACCGTGGCGCTGGCTTGGCCGCGCGACAGGTTCACGCGGATGGTGATCTCGCTTTGCTTCATCACGCGCTGGCCATCTTCTTCGCGGTAGCTGGGGTTACGACCACCCTTGGTGACCACGTGGACGTCGTCCAGGTGCATCTCGATCAGGTTCTGGTCCAGATCATCGATGCCGGCGTAGCCCACGGCTGCCAGGATGCGGCCCAGGTTGGGGTCGCTGGCAAAGAAGGCGGTTTTGACCAGGGGTGAGTGGGCGATGGCGTAGGCGGCTTTCTGGCACTCGGCTTCGTCACGGCCACCGTCGATGATGATGGTGATGAACTTGGTGGCGCCTTCGCCGTCACGCACGATGGCTTGGGCCAGTTGCTGGGACACGGCCACGATGGCATCGCGCAGGGCGCGGCCGTCGGCGCTGTCCAGGCTGGTGATTTCGGCGTGCGGGGCTTGGCGGCTGGCGATCAACACGAAGGAGTCGTTGGTCGAGGTGTCGCCATCAATCGTGATGCGGTTGAAGGACAAGTCGGCCGCTTCGGTCACCAGCGCTTGCAGCAGCGCGGGCTTGATGTTGGCATCGGTGGCCATGAAGCCCAGCATGGTGGCCATATTGGGGCGGATCATGCCGGCGCCTTTGCTGATGCCGGTGATGGTCACGGTGGTGCCGCCAAGGGTGATCTGGCGTGATGCGGCTTTGGGCAGGGTGTCCGTGGTCATGATGCCTTCGGCGGCGACGGCCCAGTTGTCGGCCTTCAGATCGGCGATGGCTGCAGGCAGGCCGGCTTCGATGCGGTCGATGGGCAAGGTTTCCATGATCACGCCGGTCGAAAACGGCAAGATCTGCTCAGGGGCCAGTTGCAGTTGGCGCGCGAGGGCCACGCACACTGCGCGAGCACGCACCAAACCATCTTCGCCGGTGCCCGCATTGGCGTTGCCGGTGTTGATGACGATGGCGCGGGCATCCGAGCCCGCAGCCAAATGCTGGCGGCAGATTTGCACCGGGGCGGCGCAGTAGCGGTTCTTGGTGAACACGCCTGCCACGGCGCTGCCTTCATCCATCGTGATCACGGTCAGGTCACGGCGGTTGACCTTGCGCACACCTGCCATGGTGATGCCCAGCTTGACGCCGGGAACGGGGTGCAGGTCAGCGGGGTTGGGGGCAGACAGATTGACAGGCATGGTGTGAGGATGAGGGCTCGTTCAAACGACCATGATTGTGCCGCAATCACGGCCCCCATCGGGCACACACTGGATGTGCTTACCGGGCTGTCTTGGCGCGGCGCCGAGTGGCGGCCGCCACCACACCCAGGCCCGCCAGGGTCAGGGCCAGAAGCTCGGGCTCTGGAACGGGCGCAGTCGGACTGGCCGTCAAGGACAAGGGCTTGAGTGCGAAGCCGTCGGTCACGCCATTGCCTTCGACATAGAAGTCGATCACGTTCTGGCCCGCGACGAATCCACTGCCCACGGTGACTGGGTCGCTGAAACCATAGGTCAAACCACCAGCCCACGAACTGGATTGGAACGCGCCCCCGTTCAGACGGAACTTGGGCACCCAGGTGCCACGGTCGGCAAACCCTTGTCCCGAATCATCTGCAGCCCATTGAAAGCTCAGGCTGGCCGATGCGGGGTTGTATCCCGTTAAATCGAAGGTCTGGCGGAATACGAAGAAGCTCCAATACCCGATGCCCCCATTGGTGCCGCTGGCGTTGTTGGCGAGCCAGCCAATGCCGTCGGTCGATCGCCAGGGAATGGAGACCGCGTTTTGAAAGCTCGCGGTTTGGAATGAGGACGCCAGCCCGTCCGGGGCGCCGAGGTTGACCGCCACCTGCCAACTGCTGGCGTCCGATGAGGAGGCAAAGCCGGGGGCTGCGTGCGCAGACAGGGACAGCACCGCAAGCGCCACCAAAGCGGCCGCATGTGCGATGGTTGGGGTCCGAGTGGGGGCGGTTGGGTGTGTGCTCATGGTGTGTCAAAGTGCACAAGTTGAGGGCCGATCCATTTGACTCGCGCCGGTGTGGAAAGGCAATCCAAGCCGCGACAAGGGTTGACGGAGCTCAAAAAAAAGCCCCGAACTG
>JAGWTE010000137.1 GCA_028869095.1 Burkholderiales bacterium | reverse complement strand
CTGGTCTGGCGCCCGTGGTGGTGGCCACACCGGCCATCTCGGTGCCTTCCGCTCTGCCTACGGATGCGACTCAGGCTGCAGCGGCTGAAACCGCACAGGAGAAAAAGAAGAAAGAGCCCAACTCCATGGTGACGGTGGACCTGCTGGGCATGGGTGATGATGCCTTGCCGCCAACTGCTGCGGGTGTCAAGTCAGATGACGCCAAGAAACCAGATGAGTGCAAGAGGCTGGACGAGTCCAAGAAGGACGCGGTCAAGGGCAAAGGGCAGAAGGAGGCCGATGGCCATTGCTGACGGTAAAGCGGTGATATGAAAAAATTTCCCCTACCAAAGGGGGAATCCTTTTTGTGCCCCAGAGGACTCACTTCCAAAGTGATCATGGCCATTCCAACGCGTGTCATACAGCATTTCGACAATGCGAGACAAGAACTTCGAGAGGTCGCTTTTCGGAGTGTCTAAATGCTGAAAACCATTCACGATCGGGAGGACATGTATGGAACTGAGAAAAATCGCCGCTGCAGTGTGCTTGGCAACCGCTGGCGTTGCTCATGCGTCTTTGGATGACATGAATACGGGCAACAGCTCGGTCGCCTTCATTGCCATCGACGACGTTGGCGCCACGGTTGGTTCTGCCTTCATCGATCTGGGCTTCAACATGAATGACTTCGATCCCACCTTGGGTTCGAACTTGTCGACCGACGGGAACAAGGTCATGTGGGACTTCAGCGCCAACACCATCACGGTGAATGGCGTGACCAAGGCTGCCACCAATGACTTCTCGGCCTTCGCCTCGTTCGTGGCTGGCACCGATGACGCTCCTAAGTGGGGCGTCATCGCTGGTGATTCGACATCTGGTTTTAAGCGCATGTTGACTACTGGCACGCCAACGCCTTCGATGCAAATTCAACAAAGCGGCAGTAACACCGCCAGCATGGCTCTGGTGAATACCATGTGGCAAAACTCGGGTGTGTCTGGCGCTGTTGACAATGGTTCTTACTACGCCAGCAACGCAGGCGACCTCTCTTACGTTGCCAAGCCTTCGAACTTTGGTGTGAACTGGCAGTACAGGCTCAAATGGGCGGCGCTAACCGCCAACGCGCAAAACAATTTTTGGATGGCAGTGTCCGATGGTACGGAGCAGCTTGTCGGTCCATCTGTTCCGACCAACCGGGACGCCTCCGGCTTTCTGAACGGCAAGAGCACTTTCACGTTCAACAAGGCCGCGTCAACGCTGACGTGGGAAACACCTAATCTGATGTTAGACCCACCCCTCGCACCCCCCGCACCGCCTGCGCTTCCCGAGCCCGAGTCCTTCGCGCTGGCACTGGTTGGTTTGGTGGCGGCAGGGTTCGTGGCCCGTCGCCGTTCCGCTCAGTAACCAGCAAAGAGGGCTCATGGAGGCACACATTGCGACCTGGCCCCACGCGCAAGCTGCTTTGGCATCTTCTTTATCGACGTAGCACCGTTAATGGGTCGATGAGGCCACAGCCAGAGCGTGAAGGACCGAACGAGGGTGAGTGACCTCAAATTCTTGAACCGCCTGATGCGGACCCGCATCCCGGGTGGTGCGGCAGGGGCCCCCCTGGAATGGCGGCCTCCTACGTCGATTGTGACGAACTTGTGACGGCTTGATGGGGTCCGATTGGTCCATTTGGATCAATCGTTAGACCTCACCACGACACATCCGTTTTCCACAATCACGGCTTCCCTGCCTGTGATGGATGTCTCATGAAAGTAATGCGTTCTCTGACCCTGGCCTTGGCCATTGGTGCCGGCTTCATGCCACTGTCTTCTCAAGCATGGTGGAATGGTGACTACAAGCACCGCACCAAGGTCACTCTCAACACCACGGCCCAAGGCGTTGAAACCAAAGAAGCCCTGTCGGGTGTGGTTGTGCCGGTGCGTTTGCATTCTGGCAACTTTGACTTCCTGAGTGCGAAGCCGGACGGTGCGGATCTGCGCGTGGTGGGGGCCGATGACAAGACCCCGCTGAAGTATTGGGTTGAGCGTTTTGACGCCACCAATGAATTGGCCGTGCTGTGGGTGCAGTTGCCCAACGTGGCGCCAGGCACCGACAAGAACACCGTGTTCGTCTACGCAGGCAACGAAAAGGCCGCTGCAGAGCCTTTGAATGCTGCCGTGTTTGACGGCGCAATGGCTGCGGCCGTGACCATGTCTGGCAAGGATGCTGAGGCCGTGGATACGACCGGTCAAATCAAATCGGCTGCAGCCATTGTGCGTGAGGCCAATGGCCTGATCGGCGCGGCTGCCAAGCTGGATGGTCAAACCCCCATCACGCTGAGCAGCGATAAATTGAAGGCGTCAGCTTCGGGTCCCTACAGCGTGAGCTTGTGGATCAAGCCAGAAGCGGCTGCCGGTGCGGTGTTCAAGCAAGGCCCTCTGGCCTTGAACATCGAAGAAGGCAAGCTGGTGGCGTCTTTGGGCGCGTTGAAAGCGGCAGGCGGTGACCTGCCCGCCAACGCATGGGCCCATCTGGCCGTGACTGTGGGTGCTGGCAAGCTGACCTTGTATGTCAATGGCGCGCAAGCGGCTCAGGCTGATCTGGGTGCGCCCAGCGCAGCCATTGAGGGCCCATTGCTGGTCGGTGCGGGCCTGAAGGGCCTGGTTGACCAGTTGGAAGTGGCTGCCACCGTGCGCAGTGCGGATTGGGTGAAGTTTGCCAGTGCCGCGCAGAGTGCCGATGCCAAGTTGATTGCTGCGGTCACGCAGAACAGCGAAGAGGCCGAAGCCGGTGATGGTGGCGAGCCCAGCTCGTTCAGCGTGCTGGTCAAGAACCTGACACCTGATGCGTGGGTGGTCATCATCATCTTGTCGTTCATGTTCGTGTTGGCTGTGTACGTCATGGTGACCAAGGCCATTTTGGTGGGTCGTGCAGACCGCGATAACCAGGCCTTCTTGAAGCGCTTTCGCGAATCACATGACGTGATGTCGATTGCCGATCTGGGCTCCAAGTATTCAACACTGTCCCGTTTGTACGCGGCAGGCCTGCGTGAGTTGGTCAAACGCGATGTCGGCAAGCCGGAAGCGTTGCCCTTGTCGGGTGCATCGATCGACGCGGTCAAAGCCTCTGTCGATGCCGACCTGGTCCGCGAAAGTCACAAGCTCAACGCCGGCATGGTGCTGCTGACCCTGGCCATTTCTGGCGGTCCGTTCTTGGGCCTGTTGGGCACCGTGGTGGGCGTGATGATTACCTTCGCGGCCATTGCCGCAGCGGGCGACGTGAACGTGAACGCCATCGCACCCGGTATCGCGGCGGCCCTGTTGGCCACGGTGGCTGGCATGGGCGTGGCGATTCCCGCCCTGTTTGGCTACAACTACCTGGCCGCACGCATCAAGAACATCTCTGCCGACATGCAGATTTTTGTGGATGAGTTCGTGACCCGTGTGGCTGAGACCCACGGTGCACGTTGAACAGCCTGAAAACCCTTTAGGAGCAGGCCGTGTCCGGTGACATCAAAGGCGATAACCAGCCGTATGACGACATCAACATCACCCCGATGTTGGACTTGGCGTACGTTCTGCTGGTGACCTTCATCATCATGACGACCGCATCGGTGCAGGGTATCAAGGTGCGGGCGCCCTTGACGCAGGCGGCCAATAACCTGGCCAAGCCGCAAACGCGAGGCATCACCATCACGGCTGAAGGCCAGGTGTACCTGGATGCCTATCCTGTCAGCCTGGATCAATTGCAGAGCTCGTTGGCGCAGTACAAGGCGGCCAATCCGAATCTGCCTGTGGTTCTCAAGGCCGACGCGGCCGCGCAATACGACAAGGTGATGGAAGTGCTGGAAGTGGCCAAGCGCCTGGACATCACTGAAATTGGCTTGGCGACCAAGCGCGCGCAATAAAGGGGCAGCGAGATGCATGTTCAAGACGAAGTCAAACCGTACGACACCATTAACGTGACGCCGATGCTGGACTTGGCCTATGTGCTGTTGGTCGTGTTCATCTTGATGACCACGGCATCGGTGCAGGGCTTGAGCATCAACATGCCCAAGCCCAGCAACAAGCCAAGCACAGAAAAGCACGAACTCAAGGTGGTGCAGGTGATGCCCGATGGCGCTTTGATGATCAATGGGGTCGGCGTGACCATGCCGGAGCTGGAAACCCAGTTGCAGCAAGCCAAGTCTCGCGACGCCAAGATGAGCGTGGCGATCAAGGGCGATGCCAAGGCGCATTACGAACAGGTCGTGTCGGTGATCGACCTGTGCAACAAATTGGAAGTGTCCATGGGTTTGGTCACTTCACGGATCGGAACCTGATATGAGCGTGGCCATCGCGATGCCGGATGATGCGCCGGCAGCCTCTGAAGGCAATGCGCAAAAGTGGGTGCTGATCGCCGTGCTGGTGGCTTTGATGGCCGCTGCAGGCTGGTGGATTGTTGGCAAGATATCTGAGCCAGCGAGTGCGGGCCCCAAGCGGCAAACCGTGAAGATTGCGGTGTTGCCTGACACACCGCCACCTCCTCCACCACCCAAACCAGACAAGCCCCCTGAGCCTGAAAAGCAAGAGCTCAAGCCGCAAGTGCAGCAAGAGCAGCCCAAGCCTCAAGAGGCGCCGCCTGCTCCTGCCCAGCTCAAGATGGATGGCCCTGCGGGTGATGGCCCCAGTGCATTTGCTGCTGGTCAGGTGTCTGCAGAGTACAAGGGTGGCGAGATCGGGACGGGGTCGGGTGGCGTCAACAAGCTGCAGTTTGCTTTGTTCACCAACAAGATGACGCGACACATTCAATTGGCGCTGTCCAAAAGCAAGGACGTGAAGTTTGACTTCCGAGTCAATGTGCAGGTCTGGCTGGATGCCAATGGGTCTTTCCAGAAGGTTCTGCTGGCGTCTTCTACAGGTGATGAGCAAATGGATGCAGCCCTGCGCAGCGCCCTGACCAAACTGCCACCGGTAGACAACGTTCCCGGCAACTTGCCCCAGCCCCTTCTTCTTCGTATCACCAACCGGCTGACCGGTTGATTCATCAGTAAGACGTATGAAATCCTCGAAACAAATGTGGTGGCCAGCATTGACTGCCTTGAGTCTGGCCATCGCTGCGACAGGTGCTCAGGCACAAGAGCGCGAGTCCGTAGAGGCGGTCCGTCAAACCACGGTCAATTTGATTGATGCCCTGGTGCAAAGTGGCGTGCTGACTCGCGAAAAGGCCGACGCGCTGATCAAGGATGCGCAAGCCAAAGCCCAGTCGCAAAAGCAAGGCTCATCCGAGGCCCACGCCGAGGGAACTCAAGCGAAACCTGTTATTCGTGTGCCCTATGTCCCTGAGTCCGTGCGCAATCAGATTCGAGACGAGGTCAAGGAAGAGGTGTTGACGCAAGCCCGTGCTGAGCGCTGGGGCGTGCCCAATGCCAGCCCGGCCTGGGCTGATCGCATCAAGATCGATGGCGACTTCCGCTTCCGATATCAATCGGATCGCCAAGCCAAAGACAACACGGCCAACACCACGTTTTTGAATGCAGAAGTGGCCAATGACAATGGTTTGACCCGAGCACCCGACTTCGCGTCCTACAGCGTTGTGAGCAACGGTGTGTTGGCCACGGCATCGACGCAGGACAGCCGCAGTCGGGAACGCATCCGCATGCGTTTGGGCTTGACCGCGAAGGTGGCCGATGAAGTGGGTGTGGGGGTTCGTTTGGCAACGGGCAACGCGACCGATCGAGTCTCGACCAATCAGACTCTCGGAAGCAGCTTCAACAAATACCAACTGTTTGTAGATCGGGCTTTTGTCCGCATGGATGCGGCTGAGTCACTGACGATTCAAGCTGGGCGCATGCCCAATCCATGGTTCAGCACCGACATGGTTTGGAGTGAGAACCTGAACTTTGACGGCCTGGCTGCCACATTCCACCTGCCTACGCCGCCCGTTGACTTTGCGCCCTTTGCGACAGTGGGTTGGTTCCCCCTGCGGGAGCAAACCCCGCCTAGCCGCGGTTCGCGTTGGCTGATGGGCGCACAGGTTGGCGCGGCTTGGGAAGCTGCGACTCGGACAAAATTGAAGTTGGGTGTGGCGTACTACAGCTATAAGAACCTGGCTGGTGAACAAGACACCAACTACGACACCGCCTTGAACAGCAGCAGCCAGACTGTGGTGGTGCCGCATGTGGACTACGGTAAGTTCGAGTACGCATCGGGCATGCGCCAAAAGGGCAACACGGTCTTTGAGACCAACCCCTTGTTTTCAACGGACATCGCGCCGATCTGGGGCTTGGCTTATCAGTTCCGTCCGCTGGTGTTGACGGCCTCTGCAGAGTTGACGCACTTCAGCCCATACAGCTTGTTGCTGTCTGCTGAATACGTCAAGAACATGGCCTTTGATGCCAACAGCTTCCACCAGCGAGCAGGCCTTGCCTACGCCAACATCAACCCAGGTGGCAAGGATAAGGGCTACCATTTCAAGCTGGCCTTTGGGGCGCCAGAGGTGCGTGAGCAGGGGCAGTGGCAGTTGTCGACCAGCTATCGCTACATCGGTTCTGATGCGGTGCTTGACGCATTCACAGACAGCGATTTGGGCTTGGGTGGGACGAACCTGCAGGGCTACACCTTGGGCGGTTCTTATGGCTTGTTCCGCAACACCACCCTGGGCGCCCGCTATCTGTCCGCCAAGACCATCGACACCCCATTGAACACGTCCTACCCCGACGCCAAGTACCAGGTCAACACACTGCAGGTGGATTTGAATGTTCGCTTCTGATCAATCCCGCAAGCTCGCCATGTGGCGCCAACTATGGCTGGGCCTGAGCCTGACTGCGGCCTGCATCGTGTCAGCCCATGCGGCAGACCGTGAGCAGGAGCAGGTCAAGCGCCTGAAGCTGCAAATGCGCCAGATTCAGCAGGAGCAGGCTGCGCAGGCCGAGGCGCAAGCCAAGGTCGCCGCGGACAAGGCCTCTTTGGAGCAGACCCTGAAGTCAGCCAAATCAGAAGCCAGTGCGACCAAGGCTGCCGCTGCCACTGCATCCAAACGCGCTGCAGCCCTGAGCAGCGAAGTGCAGACGCTGAAGGACGAGAAGGCCGCCTTGGCCGAGCTGCTGGCGCAGTTGCAAAAGCAGCTGGATGAGCAAAAGACCGCATCGCAAAATCAGGCGGAGCAAGCTCGTACGCAATTGGCGGCACGTCAGGATCAGATCGGTGTGTTGCAGACGCAGGCCAGCCAGTGTCGACAAGACAATGCTGAGTTGTACAAGCTGGGCACCGACTTGCTGGCGCGGTATGAGAACAAGGGCTTGGGTGAGGTTCTGTACGCCAAGGAGCCTTTGGTCCAGATGGGGCGCGTCAAACTGGAGAATCTGGCCACCAACTATCGGGACAAGCTCGACGCCGCGCGAACACAGCAGCCTTGATGCCGCGCCATCTGGCTTGACAATGTGAGCCAGAAGGAGCCCATCATGGCCATCAAATTCAAATCTCAAGCCACCGGGGACCTGGTGATGGTGCAGGCCACCGCCCAGGCGGTGTTGGCTTTGCTGGGCAAGTCCCCCGACGAGCCTGGCATATTGGAGCCGTCCGACATGGCCAAGGCCTTGGCGGCGTTACGCGGCGCATCTGACGAGGTGCAAAAGCCAGCGCCAGACGACCAGGACACCCACGAAGACCCACCCGAACCCGCTTTCGCAGAAGAGCCCGTCAGTCTGCGCAAGCACGCCTACCCCCTGGTCCTGATGATCGAGCGGGCCCAAGCCGCAGGTAAGCCCATCGTTTGGGGAGTCTGATACGCGGGTGGGGGATTGTGCAGCGCAGCATCTGTGCGGCATCATGTCAACATGCGTGACACCATCACCCGTCTCTTGGTCATTCGCCATGGCGAAACGGCCTGGAACCT
>JAGWTE010000136.1 GCA_028869095.1 Burkholderiales bacterium | reverse complement strand
AGTGGAGCTGTGCACGATGGGTATTTCCGCAGCCTGCTAGGCAGGACGTCTGCGGGTCGAATGTCTGTTGCGGGGTTTCGCGTGGCTAGCCCGTGGGCGATGGCATATCTAAAAACCTGATTGCACATCTGCAAGCAACGCTGGGCCAGATCCAACGCCCCCCGCTGGGCCACCTTCTTAACCAGCCGAACCAACTGCGGAGCGTCCACCTCCGATACAGGCACATTGCCAATTTCGGGGAACACGTTTTGTTCCAGCCGCTTGATTACGTACTGCACATGGCTGCCGCTGCGTGCGGCTTTCCATTGGGTCCACCACTCACGCGCTACCGATTCAAAGGTGTGCTGCGCCGCGTTGGCGCTTGCTGCCTTTTTCTCTCGTTGGGACTGGACGGGATCAATCCCCTGTGCAATCTCTTGCCGCAAGGCTTCGCGCTTTTCGCGGGCCTGAGCTAAAGAGACGTCCGGGTACTGACCTAAAGAGGCTGTCTTTTCTTTGCCTTGGTGCCTGTAGCGCAGTTGCCACAGCTTCGACCCGTTCGGACGAACCACCAACTGGAGCCCGCGCTCGTCGGGCATTTTGAATTGCTTGTCGGAGGGCTTGGCCTTCCGGATTGCGCTGTCACTCAGCATCACTTACCCCAGTGATTGAGGGTAACGGCAGGGGTTCAAGCGAAGTTTGGCTTCGTTACCCTCACTGTTACCCGCAAAAAACTCTGGCTTCAAGCATCCTCAAGTGGACACAAGAAGCCAGCTAGACAGAGCCGCTAGGGGCAATGCGTGGGGTAAGTAAGTAAATTTGGCGCAATGCAGACCGTTGCGGCCATTAATTTGGCGGAGAGGGCGGGATTCGAACCCGCGGTGGGCTATTAACCCACACACGCTTTCCAGGCGTGCGACTTAAACCGCTCATCCACCTCTCCAGAGCCATCGATTATAGCCTGATTTTTTATCAGTTCAGCGCAACCTTCTTGCCATCCTTGTAGACATACAACGTCATGGCTGGGTTTTTCAACTCACCGTTGGGCTCAAACACCACTTTGGCTGTCACGCCTTGGTAGTTGGACTCGGCCAGCTTGGGGCCGTAGACCTTGGGGTCTGCCGAGTTGGCGCGCTTCATCGCGTCCACCAACACCATCGTGGCGTCATAGGTGTATGGCGAGTAGACCTGGAACTGCCCCGGGAACTTGGCGTCATAACGGGCGCGCCAGGTCTTGCCATTGGGCAGCTTATCCAGCGAAGCACCACCCACAGCGCAGACCACGTTGGCCAGGGTCTTGGCGCCACTGGACAGGTCCATCAACTTGTCGGTGCAGATGCCGTCACCGCCAAACATGTAGACCTTGGTCATGCCCAACTGCTGCATCTGGCGCAGCATGGGGCCCGCTTGTGGGTCCATGCCGCCAAAGAAGATGCCGTCTGGCTTCTTGTTCTTGATGGCCGTCAGGATGGCCATGAAGTCCACGGCCTTGTCATTGGTGTACTGCTGGCTGACCACATCCAAGCCCAGCTCTTTCGCTGTGCGAGCAAACACGTCAGACACGCCTTTGCCGTAAGCGGTGCGGTCATCGATGATGGCGACCTTCTTGAGCTTGAGCGTGTCGCGCGCATAACGGGCCAAACCAGCACCCAAGGCGTTGTCATTGGCCAGCATGCGGTACACGTTCTTGTAGCCCAGCGTGGTCAACTCAGGGTTGGTGGCCGACGGGGTGATCATGGGCAAACCACAGGCCACATAGATCTTCGCTGCGGGCAAGGTGGTGCCCGAATTCAAGTGGCCGATCACGCCGTTGACTTTGGCATCGCACAGCTTTTGCGCGGCGGCCGTGCCTTGCTTGGGATCGGCTGCGTCGTCTTCAGCCACCAGCTCAAACTTGACCTTCTTGCCACCGATCAACACGCCTTGCGCGTTCAACTCATCCACAGCCAGGCGCGCACCGTTTTCGTTGTCGCGCCCGAAGTGGGCTTGAGGGCCGGATACAGGGGCCACGTGCCCGATGCGAATCACGGTCTGAGCTTGCGCCCCCAAGGGTGCAGCCAATGCGGCAAGCACTGCCACGGCCAAGACTGACTGCCTCGTCATTTGTTTTGTCATGTCGATGTCATCCAATTGAAAGTAGAAAACCGGCATCAGGAAGGACGCCGATTGCTCAATTCCTGTGCAACAGCTTGGGCCACCAGGTGGCGCAGGCGTTGGGTCAATTCGGTCTTCAAATCTTGCAGCAATTGGTCTGCAAGCTGCTCCAGCACGGGCTCCAGATTGGCCACCAGATGCTCGGTGATCTGATCGGTCAGGTCTCCGCCCAACTCTGGCGTCAGATCTTTGGACTCGGCCGCCTCGACCACGCGCCCATCGTCGGACAACTCCGATTCATCCAACAGGGCATCAACCGGGGGCAAGGCCTCAGACTCCGGCACGACTTCGGTGAGTACCGCAATGTCATGCGCCAGAGCGGGCTCTTGCGCCGTCGCATGGAGCTCATTCGCCTGATTGAGCACCTCGGCCACATAGTCAGACACCACTGCGCCCCCCGCTTCGGGTGGCTCCACGTCCGCGTATCGAGGCTCAGGAATGGGGGTTTCTTCGACCACTTCCGTCAGGGTCGGTACATGCGCCGGGAAGGGCCGAGACGTACTCATTCCTTCACCTCGTGCGGCTGGATTTGCCAACCCATCGATTCATACTGCTTCCATCGACGACGGCCTTGCTGGCGGTCATCTGGTTGAGTGGAGACAACTTCAAACAAGCGCGCATACCGATCCAGTGACTGGGGGATCTCCCAGCCCAGATTGATCAGGATCTGGCGCTCACCCGGGGCTGAAGCAGGATCGGTGGTCAACCAAATGGGGGTTGCCCATTGGCGTTCAGGCACCGTTTTGCCGCCCACGGACAGCACATGCGGCACGAAATCCTGCTCATCAAATACCCAGAGCTGTTTATCCAGGGTTTTCAGCGTGGCGTCATCAGCAGTTACCACCACGCTGGCGCCACTGCGATAGGCTTTTCGCAACAAACGGCACGCATACCCGATCTTGTCAGGTATGCCGTGGTGAAACTCAACTTTGCCCATGTCCAGTCAAGCAGGCGTCAAGCGGTGGTGTTGGGCGCGGCTTTTTTGCTGGCCACCGTCTTGCGCGCGCCCACTTTGCGGGCAGCGGCTTTGCGAACAGGGGCCTTGGCGGCCGTTTTCGCTGCGGGCTTGTCCGCTGGGGCTTGGGGCGCCAGGGCATCTTTGCCGGCTGCCGCCTGGTTCAACACAAACTGGGTCAGCAAGGACACGGGACGACCCGTGCCGTTCTTGGCGCCGCCGGACTTCCAGGCTGTACCGGCGATGTCCAGGTGAGCCCAACGATAGGCTTTGGCGAACTTGCTCAAGAACACGGCCGCCGTGATGGCCCCGCCCTCGCGCCCGCCCACGTTGGCCAGGTCTGCAAAGTTGCTCTTGAGGGCTTCGCCGTATTCGTCGTCAACGGGCATGCGCCAGGCAGTGTCACCCGCTTGTTTACCCGCATCCAGCAAGGCATCAGCCAAGGCATCGTCTTTGGAGAACAAACCGCTGTGCTGGTTGCCCAAAGCGATCACGCAGGCGCCGGTCAGGGTGGCGATGTCGACCACGGCTGCGGGCTTGAAGCGTTCGGCATAGGTCAAGGCATCGCACAAGATCAGGCGGCCTTCGGCATCGGTGTTGAGGATCTCGATGGTCTGGCCCGACATGCTGGTGACCACATCGCCCGGCTTGGTGGCGGTGCCACTGGGCATGTTTTCGCAAGTGGGGATCAAACCGATCAGGTTGACCTTGGGCTTGAGGTCGGCCACGGCACGGAAGGTGCCCAGCACGCTGGCAGCGCCGCCCATGTCGTACTTCATCTCGTCCATGCCCGCACCGGGCTTGAGCGAGATGCCGCCCGAGTCAAAGGTGATGCCCTTGCCCACCAGCACGATGGGCGCCTGACTCTTGGCAGCGCCGTTGTAGCGCAGGATGATGAACTTGGGTGGCTGCACCGTGCCGGCAGTCACCGACAGGAAGGAGCCCATGCCCAGCTTGGCAATGGCCGCACGCTCCAGCACTTCGGCCTGGATGTGCTTGAACTCTTTGGCCAGACGCTTGGCTTCTTGTCCCAAATAAGTGGGGGTGCACAGGTTGCCGGGCAGGTTGGCGCACTCACGTGCCAACTCCACCCCAGCGGCCACGCCCTGCCCTTGTGTCAAGCCGGCCTTGACGGCGGCGGCATCGTCTGCGCTGCTGGCCAGGGTCACTTTTTGCAGCTTGCCGGGCTTGGGCGCGCTGGGCTTGGTCTGACGGTAGACATAGGTCAACTCGTGCACAGCCAGGGTCAAAGCCTGGGCGTGATCAGCCTCCAGCTTGTAACCCTTGCCAGTGGCCACCACCACTTGAGCCGTACCGAGTTCCTTGAGCACACCCAGGCCTTTGGCCACCGCCGCCTTGAAGGCTTTGGGTGAACCATCAGCCGCGACAGCCAATGCCACGCGGGACGCCTTGACGCCTTGGGGCCGATGCACGTACAGGGTGCGTCCGCTCTTGAGCTCGAAATCGTTGCCAGACTGCGCATCTTTGATCAAGCTGTCGAGGGCCGGATCCTGGGTCTGAGCCTGATCGGCAGTCAAGACCAACAGCAAGGAATCGGTGGTTGCATTGGCCAAGGCCGAACCTTGAGCCACGATCGAGCGGAAGTCCATGTCATGCACGTCCATAATGGACGGATAGATTTGATCCAGGCAATGTTATTCGATTCCTCCGTTCGCAAAGAGCTATGGCGCAGTTTTATGGGCACGCTTGTCGTGCTTTTGACTGTGGTTTTGACCATGGTGCTGATTCGTGTCTTGAGTCAAGCCACGCTGGGCGCGTTCGCGCCTGCCGATGTCGGCTTGATCCTGAGCTACACCCTCATCGGCCAGATGCCGGTGATGGTGGCGCTGTCCCTGTTCGTGTCCGTCATCATGGTGCTCAACCGCCTGTGGCGTGACAGCGAGATGGTGGTCTGGCAGTCCAGCGGGGCACGGCAATTCAACTTCCTGCGACCTTTGCTGCGCATGGCCTGGCCGGTTCTGGCGGGCGTGGCGGTGCTGACACTGGTGGCCCGCCCTTGGGGACAAGGACAAAGTCAGCAGCTCAAGGACCGCTTTGAGCGGCGCTCGGACATCTCGCGCGTGGCACCCGGGCAGTTCCAGGCGTCTTCGGATGGACGGCGTGTGTTCTTCATCGACAGTCACAGCGATGGCGAACGCACCGGCAAGAACGTGTTCATGGTGATGTCCGAAAACGGTCAGGAAGCCGTGGTGACGGCCAAAGAAGGCCAGATCACCTTGGAGAAAAACCAGCGCTTTTTGGTGCTGACCGGGGGCGAACGCACCCAGACCGATCTGCAGACGGGCGAGAAAGTGCTGTCGCGCTTTCGCCAAGCCAAGATCCTGGTGGGGGAGGCGCCTGACTCGCAATCGGGCGCCCCCGATGTGCGGTCACTGCCCACCGTCGACCTGCTGCTCTCCCACGAGCTGAGCTACAAGGCCGAACTGGTCTGGCGCGTGGGCCTGATTTGGGCCTCGCTCAACATGGTGCTGGCCGGCCTGAGCCTGGCGGCAGGCAGCGCACGTCGCAACAGCAACTGGAGCATGGTCTATGCCTTGCTGGTCTTCGTGGTGTATTTCAACCTGCTCACGCTGACGCAAACCTGGGTCAGCAAGGGCAAGCTGAGTTGGATCGCGGCCTTGTTGGTCGTCCATGGTGGACTGACCTTGGCTGCGCTGACCATGATCTGGTGGCGTGACGGCGCCTCCCTGCAGCGCAAGCCCTTCATCCGCCGGGCGGGTCCGGTGCTGACCAACCTGATCAAGGGATCGAGCGGAGAGCGTCGATGAAAACCGTTCGCCGCCTGATCTACCGTCAGATTGCCTCGCATGTGGGCATGGTTGCCGCGGGCTTTTCTGCGCTGTTCTTCTTCATTGACTTCGTCGACGAGATGCAGCGCGTGGGCAAGAAGGGCTACACGCTGATGGACGCCGTGTGGGCCTGTACGCTGGAGCAAGGCGCCCACTTCTACGACCTCTTCCCCATTGCCCTGCTCATTGGCGCGATCATCGCGCTGGCCCGCATGGCGCAGACGTCCGAGTTCACCATCTTGCGCACCGGCGGCCTGGGGCCTGGCCGTGCCTTGGGTTTGCTGGCGGTGTTGGGCGTGGCCGGTGCCGTGTTCGTGGCCGTGCTGGGCGACTGGGTCGTGCCCTGGACGGAACAGCACATCACCATCCACCGTGCCAAGGTCAGTGACAAAAATGGATTGAATCTGGGCCATGGCGGCGCCTGGCTGCGCGAGCGTCGGGACGATGCCAGCAATGGCGCCCACAACGTCACGGTCAACGTGGGCCAGGCCGATGGACACGGGCATCTGGGCCTGATCCGCATTTTTGAGTTCGACCGCAAGGGGCGCTTGTTGCGCCGCATCAGCGCCCAGTCGGGCGAGATCGAATCCGCCAAAGGCGCACAAGGCATCAAAGGCTCGATCTGGCATTTGCAAGGCGTGACGGACACGGTCTGGCACAACCAGGAGATGCTGTCCGAAGAGGCTGTGTTGAAGGCCAACCAGCTGATCGTCGAGTCAGAGATCGCCAGTCTGGACTGGTTCAGCAGCCTGACTCCGATGGTCGTGGCGGCCTCTGTGCTGCCGCCCGAGACCATGTCGACCTCGGCCCTGTGGCGCTACACCGAGCACCTGGCCAACAACGCCCAGGCGGCCCAGCGCTATGAGATCGAGTTCTGGAAGAAGGCCTTCTACCCCTTGGTGTGCTTGGTGATGGTGGGCCTGGCCCTGCCCTTTGCCTACCTCCACGCGCGCAGTGGGGGCATGAGCCTGAAGATTTTTGGCGGCATCATGCTGGGGATCAGCTTCGTGCTGATCAACCATATCAGCAGCCACCTGGGCTTGCTGCACCATTGGCAACCGTGGCTGGCAGCCGTGGCCCCCAGCATCGTCTACCTGCTGCTGTCACTCAGTGCTTTTGTCTGGCTGGTCCGTTACCGTTGACACCATGAACACCTCTGGCATTTTGCTGTTTGCCCACGGCGCTCGCGACCCAGCCTGGGCTACGCCTTTTGAAGCCGCTGCCGCGCGCTTGAAAGAACGAGCCGGCCCGACCAGGGTCGAGCTGGCCTTTCTGGAATTCATGAGCCCGACCATCGTGGAGGCCGGCCAACGTCTGGCCGAACAGGGCTGCGACAAGGTCACCGTGGTGCCGCTGTTTCTGGGCGCAGGCGGTCATGTGCGCAAGGACTTGCCCAAGCTGCTGGACGACCTTCGCGCCCAATACCCGCAAGTGCAATGGGCCCTGAGCCCTGCGGTGGGCGAGACCGATTTGTTGATTCAAGCCCTGGCTGACTCGGCCTGGTCCTTGGCCTCTGGAAGCGCGGCATGAACCTGCATCAGTTCCGCTTTGTGCAAGAAGCGGCCCGGCGTAACCTCAACCTGACGGAGACCGCCAAAGCCCTGCACACCTCGCAGCCCGGTATCTCCAAGGCCATTTTGGAGTTGGAAGAAGAGCTGGGCATCGACATCTTCGTGCGCCACGGCAAGCGCCTGCGGCGCGTCACCGAACCCGGCCAGCAGGTGCTGAAGTCGGTGGAGGTGATCCTGCGCGAGGTGGCCAACCTCAAGCGCATCGGCGACGAGTTCTCGCAGCAGGACAGCGGCCGCCTGTCCATCGCCACCACCCACACCCAGGCCCGCTATGTGCTGCCCGAGCCGGTGGCCCAACTGCGCAAGCGCTACCCCAAGGTGCAGGTGACGCTGCACCAGGGCTCGCCCGAGCAGGTGGCGCAGATGCTGCTGGACGACACCGCCGACATCGGCCTGGCCACCGAATCGCTGTCGGCGTTCGACGAGCTCATCACCCTGCCCTGCTACGAATGGCAGCACGTGCTGGTGATGCCC
>JAGWTE010000135.1 GCA_028869095.1 Burkholderiales bacterium | reverse complement strand
GCTCATGACTCCTCCAGGAGGGTTGTGCAAACAAACCAGGGATTTTACCGGCACAGTTGTACAAACAACTGGCTTAGTGAAAACGAATTTGAGATTTCCCAGGTATCAATCTCAATTCATGAACATGCCACCATTGACATGTAATTCGGTTCCGGTGATGTAGGCAGCTTGCGGCGAGGCCAAAAAAGCCACCGCATCTGCAATGTCTTGCGGTTGTCCCAGACGCCCCAGAGGGATCTGAGCCTTCAATCCAGCTTGCTGTTCTTCCGTCAGGCTACGGGTCATGTCCGTGTCGATGAAACCCGGCGCCACGCAGTTGACGGTGATGTTGCGGCTGCCCAGCTCGCGCGCCAAGGCGCGGGTCATGCCAGCCACGCCCGCTTTGGCGGCCGCGTAATTGGCTTGGCCAGGGTTACCGCTGGCCCCCACGACGGACGTGATGTTGACGATGCGGCCATAGCGTTGCTTCATCATGGTGCGCATCACGCCACGGCTCATGCGGAAGACGGCCTTGAGATTGGTGTCAACCACCGCATCCCAATCGTCGTCTTTCATGCGCATGGCGAGGTTGTCACGCGTGATGCCGGCGTTGTTGACCAGGATGTGCAGGCCGCCATGCTCTTTGACGATGGCATCCAAAGTCGCCTCAACAGCAGCAGGGTCGGTCACATCCAGCACGAGGCCTTTGGATGCGCCATGTCCTTGCAGGGCTTCGGTGATGCCTTGGGCGCCCGACTCAGACGTGGCTGTGCCGAACACCGTGATGCCGCGCTTGGCCAACTCCGTGGCGATGGCGCGGCCGATGCCGCGACTGGCGCCTGTGACCAGGGCGATTTGATTGTTCAATTCGGCGCTCATGCCAGCAAACCTTTCACTTCAGCCAAAGAGGCGGGATCCAACACGGTGGCGGTGACCAGATCACCGTCAATGCGCTTGACCATGCCCGACAGCACTTTGCCAGGGCCGCATTCAATCACATGTGTCAGACCACGGGCCTTCAAGGCCAAAATGGTTTCCACCCAACGCACCGGGCCAAAGGCCTGGCGATACAGCGCATCGCGCAAAGCATCAGGCGTAGATGCCTCTGCCACGTCGATGTTGTTGATGACGGGAATGGTGGGCACCGCAAATGGGGTGGCAGCCAGTTTTTCACGCAAGCGCTCAGCGGCGGGCTTCATCAAGCTGGAGTGAAATGGGGCCGACACGGGCAGTGGCAAGGCGCGCTTGGCGCCTGCGGCCTTGAGCAACTCGCAAGCCTTTTCCACGCCCGCCTTGGTGCCGGCAATCACTGTCTGCTTGGGATCATTGAAGTTGACAGCCTCGACTGCCTGGCCTGTTTCAGCGGCAGCTTGCGCGCAACCGGCCTTCACGCCCTCGGCATCCATACCCAAAATGGCCGCCATGCCGCCGACACCCACAGGCACGGCTTCTTGCATGGCTTGCGCACGGAAGCGCACCAGAGGCAAAGCGTCCTTCAAGGTCAAGGCGCCTGCGGCCACCAGCGCGGTGTATTCACCCAGAGAATGACCAGCCACCACGGCAGGCTGCAAACCCGTTTCAGCCAACCAAGCGCGCAGACAAGCCACACCGGCCGTGAGCATCACGGGTTGGGTGTTGGTGGTCAGATCCAGTGCTTCTTTGGGGCCCTCAGCGATCAGGCGAGCGACGTCTTCGCCCAGCGCTTCAGAAGCCTCAGCCAAGGTGTCGCGCACGGCGGCATGGCCTTCCCAGGCATTGAGCATGCCCACGGACTGCGAGCCCTGGCCGGGAAACACAAATGCAAACGCTGTCATTGTCAACATATCCTTCAATAATCAATCAAAACTGCGCCCCAGGTGAAGCCACCGCCCACCCCTTCCAGCAACAAGGATTGCCCAGGCTGGATTTGCCCGGAACGAATCGCTTGATCCAGAGCCAAAGGGATGGAGGCCGCCGAGGTGTTGCCGTGCTGGTCGACCGTGGTCACCACACGGCTGTTGGGCAATTTGAGCTTGCGCGCGGTGCCCTGCATGATCCGGATGTTGGCCTGATGTGGCACCAGCCAATCGATGCTGTCGGCCTGGCGACCCGCCGCGCCTAGCACTTCGTGCGCGACCTGATCGAGCACATTGACCGCCAGCTTGAAGACCGCCTGGCCGTCCATTTTAAGAGTGGGATCGCCCAAAACCTCGCCGCCACGAAACGTGCCGGGCGTACACAAGATGTTGGCGTGTTGACCATCGGCATGCAGGCGCGAGGCCACGATGCCAGGCCGATCAGAGGCTTGCAGGACCACAGCACCCGCACCATCGCCGAACAGCACGCACGTGGTGCGATCCTTGAAATCGAGGATGCGAGAAAAAACCTCTGATCCGATCACCAGAGCTCGCTTGACTGCCCCCGTGCGAATCATGGCGTCAGCCACCGTGAGGGCGTAAACAAAGCCTGAGCACACGGCCTGCAGGTCAAACGCGGCACTGCCATGTACACCCAGCTTTTGCTGGATCAGGCAAGCCGTTGAAGGGAAGACCATGTCTGGCGTGGAAGTCGCGCAGATGATCAGATCCACATCGGATGCCGCGATGCCTGCGGCCTCCAGGGCGCGCTGAGCGGCCACCAGGCCCAGGTCACTGGCTGTGACGTCCGGATCGGCGAAATGACGAGCTTGAATACCGGTGCGCTCGACGATCCATTCGCTGGATGTCTCAACACCACGCTCAGCCAGCCAGGCAACGAGTTCTTCGTTGCTCCAGCGCTTCGGGGGCAGATAACTGCCGGTACCAACGATCCGGGAATAGATCGGAGAGGGAGCGCAAGCGGAAGGCTGCGCCGTCGCCTCGTGTCTTGATGACATGTGTGGGGGACTCAAGCCCCCAACCTTTATGCTTCGCTGCCTTGTGCAGCCTGCGCAGGCAGGCTATCCAAAGTGGCGGCGATGCGGTCGTGAACCCGGTCTAACAAACGATGACGGGCTGCATCATAAGCCCGATTCAAGGCCTGCTCAAAAGAGAACGCATCTGCGGAACCATGGCTTTTGAACACCAAACCGCGCAAGCCCAGCAAGGCCGCGCCGTTGTAACGACGGTGGTCAACGCGCTTTTTAAAGTGATTTAGCACCGGCATGGCGACCAAAGCCACCATTTTGGTGGCGATATTGCGCGTGAACTCTTGCTTGATGAAGTTGGCAAACATGGTCGCCAAGCCTTCTGCGGTCTTCAAAGCCACGTTGCCCACGAAGCCATCGCACACCACGATGTCGGAGGTGCCCTTGAAAATATCGTTGCCTTCGACGTTGCCGTAGAAGTTGATCAGGCCTCGGCTATTGGCTGTGCGCAGCAATTCGCCCGCTTTTTTGATGACTTCGCTGCCCTTGATGACCTCTTCGCCGATGTTGAGCAAGCCCACGGTGGGGTTTTCTTTGCCATCGACTGCCGACACCAACGCGCTGCCCATCACGGCAAATTGCAGCAAGTGCTCGGCCGTGCAGTCCACATTGGCCCCCAGGTCGAGCACAGTGGTGTAGCCGTCGAGTTGATTGGGCATGACCGAGGCAATCGCCGGACGATCAATGCCCTCGACTGTCTTGAGCAGGTAGCGCGCCACGGCCATCAAAGCACCGGTGTTGCCGGCGGACACGCAAGCATGGGCAAACGCAGGCTGCTCGGCCGTGGCCTTGACCTGGTTGATGGCCACGCGCATGGACGAGTCCTTCTTCTTGCGCAGCGCCACTTCAACCGGATCGTCCATGGAGACGACTTCAGAGGCATTGACCAAGGTGACGCGCGCCCAATCTTTGGCTGGCGCCAGGGCCTCAGGCAAGCCCACCAAGACCAGCTCGGCATCAGGGTGCTTGCTCAGGAATGCGCGGCAAGCAGGCAAGGTGATGGATGGACCATGATCCCCCCCCATGCAATCGACAGACAAACGAACGGGAGCCACAAGGGCCTGGGAACGATCAGAGCGGGGAGCGGTCATGGAATCAAGCGCGACAACACAGCGCGAAAATGGGGGACCCAAATGACAAGGGGCTGGCGAACCGATGAATCGGTTGACCCAGCCCTCTTGATCGGCTTGTATGACCTGATCGAGTCAGGTCAATGACGTCTTACGCGTCAGCCTTGGTCTTCAACACCTTGCGACCACGGTAGAAACCAGTGGGGCTGATGTGGTGACGCAGGTGCGTTTCGCCGGTGGTGCTTTCCACAGCGGTACCTGGGGTGACCAGGGCGTTGTGCGAACGGTGCATGCCACGCTTGGAAGGCGACTTTTTGTTTTGTTGAACGGCCATATTGGACTCCGAAAGCCGGGCTCGAAGCCCGTGGGTTTGTCAGACCACACCGTTGCCAGCCTACTTTTCCTGAATCCAGGAAGTTAAAACCAGCCGCTTGCAGTCCGCAAGTGTTAAAAATTGCTCGAATCGCCTCAAAAAGGCTCGAACCTGTCCGAGCTATACCCGGAAAACTCAAGATTCTAGCACGGGTATACCGGGCAATTCAAATCAGGCTCAGGTTTGATTCTTTTTCAGCGCCGCCAGAGCCGCAAATGGATTGGGTTTGGCGTTTTCTGAATTGGACGAATCACCCGCATCGGGTTCGTCAGGGTCGAATGATCGCATATGCCGCTCGACATCCGTCGGGCAGCGCTCATGCCGAGGCACCAGAGGCTGAGCCATGATCAACTCGTCTTCCAGCAACTCCAGCAGGTCAAATTGCCGGCTGATGGCCAGCACATCATCATCCGAATCAGCATCCAGATTGGCCGCAGCGGCCTCGTCGTCAACAAAGCGAACCGAACGGCTGACCTCAATGGGCAAGTCCACCGCATGCAGACAACGCTGGCACTCCCACGGAAACACACCCTTGACCTCGACATCCAACCAACGCTGGGGCTGCCCCACGCGCTGCTTGACCAAACGGCCCTGAGCCCGCCACTGGACGGCAGGCAATGCGGCCAGATCAGCCTGGGCAAACAAGCCAGCGGCCAGGCGGGACAAGTCGGCAACGGGCACGTCTCCTTCGAGGACCTCGCCCGAATCAATGAAAGCCCCCACATCCAGTTTTTGGGGCACAAAGCTACGCGGTTTCATGCCCGCAAGTGTAGAGCTATGCGCGTGCGCGGCGACAATGTGCATATGTCCACCCCCATCCATCACGCCCCCGCCCTGGTGCTGGGCTCCACTTCTCGCTATCGCCGCGAACTGCTGCAGCGCTTGCGCGTGCCCTTCACGTGTCGCGCGCCAGATGTGGATGAGACACCGCTTACAGATGAAAGCCCGGCTGATGTGTCGACACGACTGGCTCTGGCCAAAGCCCGAGCGGTCGCGGCCTTGTGCCGGCAGGAGTCATCGCAGGACGTGGTGGTGATCGGATCGGACCAAGTTGCCGATTTGGGGGGCGTGGCCCTAGGCAAGCCCGGCAATCACGAGCGTGCCGTGGCTCAGCTTCAAGCCATGCGCGGGCAGTCGGTGGTGTTTCACACCTCGGTCGCGGTGACGCGTCCCGCCACGGGTTTTGAGGCGAGCGCCACCGCCTTGGTACGCGTTCGTTTTCGCGACGATTTTTCTGACGACGAGATCCAGCAGTATCTGCATCTGGACCAACCCTACGATTGCGCAGGCAGCGCCAAGGTTGAAAGCCTGGGCATTGTTTTGCTGGATCAGGTCGATTCCGACGACCCCACTGCCCTGGTCGGCCTGCCTTTGATTGCCACCACACGACTGCTTCGCGCAGCCCAATTTCCTCTTTTTGCATCGATTGCTTCATGACCCTCCACTCCAACACCCCCACCACCAAAGGGCGACTTTTTCTGGTCCCCAACACCCTGGATCTGGGGTGTGTCGGCGGCGAGGGTCAGCAGCCCGCCCCTGACTTGCGCGATGTGCTGCCCATGGGCGCGCTGAACACCGCAGCCGGGCTGAAACACTGGATTTGCGAAAACGCCAAGACGACACGGGCCTTTCTCAAACGTGTGGGTGAGATCACCCCCTTGTGTGCCCCGCTCCAGGAGTTGGATCTGCAGGTGCTACCCCGCCCCAACAAAGGCGGCCCCAACATCGGTGGCAAGGGCAAAGTGAACCAGTCCGAAGAGCTCGCGGCCATTCAGGCCTTGCTCGCGCCCGCACTGCAAGGACATGACGTGGGTTTGATCTCGGAGGCGGGTTTACCCGGCGTGGCGGACCCAGGCGCGGCGGTCGTGCTGGCCGCCCATCGCGCCGGACTGACCGTGGTTTCGCTGTCGGGCCCCAGCTCCTTGGTGCTGGCATTGGCGGCGAGCGGCCTGTATGGACAGAGCTTTGCCTTTGTGGGCTACCTGCCCACCGATCCGGCCGCACGGACGCAACGCATCAAAGAGCTGGATCAACAGTCGCGTCGCGCGCACCAGACCCAGATCGTGATCGAGACCCCTTATCGCAATCAGACCCTGTGGGACGCCTTGATCGCCACCTTGCCTGCGGACACACCTTTGAGCGTCAGTTGTGGGCTGACCTTGCCCAACGGCTTCAGCCGCACCGACACGGTGGCACGCTGGCGCAAGCAGCCGCTGACGTTGCCGAGCGACATCCCGGCCGTATTCAGCTGGCTGGCGGTCTGACACCCCGCAGACTGGGCCCGCTTCTTGACACAATGCGTGTCTTGCCCGTTGATTGTTTTTTCAAGGCTTCCTGACGTGAACACAGATCCCAATCCTTTGGCCCGAAAGCTCGGTTATGCAGGCTTGGTACCGCTCATTGGCGGGGCGGTGTTCATTTGGCTGCTGGTTGACCGCGTGGCCCCCGAGGTGGTGATGTTCGTCGCCCAGGCCGTTGCGGCCTTCGCGGCGCTGACGGTGTCCTTTTTGGGAGGCATGCTGTGGGGGCTGACCATGCCCACGTCCCATTACAACGACGAGCCTGATTCTGTGCGGCGCCACGCCCTGTGGGCCGGTGTGATCTACACGCTGGGGGCCTGGATCGGCGTCTTGATGCCCCCCCACGCGGGGCTGGTGGTGCTGGGCGTGCTGCTGATTGCCTCTTACTTTTCTGACCGCAAGCGCTATCACGACCTCCAGATGGAGGGCTGGCTCACGATGCGTTTTCGGTTGACCCTGGCTGCCAGCATGAGCTGCTTCTTGTCCGCCGCCCAGATCTGACGGAACCCGCATGATTCAATACCGTATCGAGGTGGCCGATGTTCACAGCCACCGCTACCTGGTCACACTCAAGATCGACCGCCCTGCCGCTGTGCAGCGCCTGAGTCTGCCGGTGTGGATCCCTGGCAGCTACCTGGTGCGCGAGTTTGCGCGGCATTTGTCGCCGCTGTCTGCCAACCAGCAAGGCCACAGCCGCACGGCAACCCCGATCGACAAATGCACCTGGGAAGTTCAATGCCAAGGCAGTGCGGCTCTGACTGTGCAATATGAGGTCTACGCATTTGACACCTCGGTGCGCACGGCCTTTTTGGACGCGCGACGCGGTTTCTTCAATGGCACCAGCGTGTTCTTGAAAGTGGAGGGCCGCGAGAGTGAACCTCAACAAGTCAAGATCGCAGGCCTCCCCAAAGGCTGGAAAGTGGCTACCGCCCTGCCGGCTTTGAAGGTCAATGCCCAAGGTGCGGGAGACTACGAAGCGCCCAACTACGACGACCTGGTCGATCACCCCGTTGAGTTGGGCGACTTCTGGCGCGGCGAGTTCACCTGCCGTGGTGTACGCCATGAGTTTGTCGTCGCCGGCGCCAGCACTGACTTTGATGGCGCGCGCCTGCTGGCCGATACGCAAAAAATCGTCGAAGCGCAGATCGTGTTCTGGCATGGCCGCCGCAAGTGCGCCTTCAACCACTACGTGTTCATGCTCAACACCGTGGATGACGGCTATGGCGGGCTGGAGCACCGCCGCAGCACGGCCCTGATCTGCGGACGCAAGGACTTGCCACGCGTGTCAAACAAAGGCTCGTCAGACGCATACACGACCTTGCTGGGCTTGATCAGCCACGAGTACTTCCACAC
>JAGWTE010000134.1 GCA_028869095.1 Burkholderiales bacterium | reverse complement strand
TGAGGTGTCTGCCGTCGTCAATGGCCAAGCGGTGAGCCGCTACTACAGCCTCTCACCCATCCAGCGCGGGCGCTTCACCATCACCGTCAAGCGGGTGGATGGCGGCGCGCTGTCCAACTGGCTGCATGAGCATGCCAAGGCGGGCATGGCGCTGACGATTCATCACCCAGAGGGGCAGTTCGTCTACCGCCAGCAGCGCAAGCTGTTGTTCATCTGCGCGGGCTCGGGCATCACGCCCTGCTATTCGATGATCAGCGAGTGCCTGGGGCTGGATGCCAAGCCCGACATGGCCTTGTATGCGCAGTTCTCGCGCACCACAGACACCATCTTTGCGGATGCATTGACCCAGTGGAAAAGCCAATTTGATGTGCGCGTGGCCTACAGCCAAGAGGCCCATCAACCCGGCAAGCTCTTGCATGCGGCGCCCCTGCGCGAGCAATACCCGGATTTGGATGAGCGCGAGGTGTACCTGTGCGGCCCGCAAGGCTTCATGGACCAGGTGATCAGCATGCTGACCCGCGAGGGGTTTGATCTGAGCCGCCTGCACTGCGAGCGTTTTGTCATGCAGGACTTCAGTGACGCCCTCGTGGCCGACTTTGATCCCGTTGGCGCCGAGGTGTACTTTCAGCACATGGACACCCATGTCTGCCTGACGGCCGAGGACAAGGGCAAGACCTTGATGGAGATTGCCGAGTCCCGCGACCTGCACCTGGAAGTGGGCTGCCGCCAAGGCATGTGTGGCACCTGCAAGCTGACCTTGAAGTCTGGCCACGTCAGCGGCAACGTGCTGGGTCAGGCGGTTTACCTGTGCTCGGCCTACCCTGCCTCACACAAGCTGGTGCTGGATACTTGACCGGCACGCAAGGCGCCCCGCCCTGTTTTCACCTCTGACCTGAGACCCAGACACCATGCTGTTTGTTTTGCGGATGATCTTGCTGAGCCTGCACTTCGTGCTGGTCGGTTTCGCGGGACTGTTTGTCCTGTTCCGCCCCTTCAACCCCGATAACAGCCGCGTGTTTGGCCGCCTGTATGGCTTGCCTGCAACCCGCATCATGGGCTTGCGCGTGCGCCGCGATGCCGACGAGCTGCTGCAACATCCCCGCTCTTATGTCGTGGTGGCCAACCACCAATCCAACTACGACCTGTTTGTCCTGGGTTGCGCTGTGCCTGCGCGTTGTGTGTCCATCGGCAAGAAGAGCCTGAAATGGATCCCCTTGTTTGGACAGATCTATTGGTTGTCAGGCAATGTGTTGATTGACCGTGGCAATGCATTCAAAGCCAAACAGGCCATGCTGACCACGACCGACACCTTGCAGCACAAAGACACGTCGATCTGGGTTTTTGCAGAAGGCACACGCAACCTGGGACGTGGCCTCAAGCCCTTCAAAAAGGGTGCGTTTCAGATGGCCATCAATGCGGGTGTGCCCATCATTCCCTTGTGCACCAGCACCTACAAAAAGCACATGAAGCTCAACCGCTGGCACAGCGGCGATGTGCTGATCAAATCGCTGCCCGCCATCCCCACCGAGGGCCTGACCATGCATGACATGCCTGCCTTGATGGCGCGCTGCCACGCGGAGATGGCCCAATGCATCGCCGAGCTGGACGAAGAAGTCAGCCGTTTGGCGCGCTGATCTTGCTCAACGGGTTCATGGCTTGCGCCTGGCTGGGCGCGGCGCTGCTGGCCAGATCGGGCTGATCGCCATGCCAGGTCGGCTCAGGGATCGAGTCAAACACCTGGCGCAAACGCTGCCCCCAGCTGGTGCGGATCATGCGGAAGTAGGCATTGCCCTCATCGATGTTGATGAGCTTGTCCACCTTCAGAGCATCGGCCTCGTAGACCAACAAGTCCAGGGGCAGACCCACTGACAAATTGGACTTCAGGGTAGAGTCCATCGAGATCAGGGCGCATTTGGCCGCCTCTTGCAAAGGCGTGTTGGGCGTCACCACCCGGTCAATCACCGGCTTGCCGTATTTGGACTCGCCGATCTGGAAGTAGCACACGCCGTCCAGGCCTGCTTCCACAAAGTTGCCTGCCGCGTAGACATTGAACAGGCGCATGGTCTCGCCCTGGATCTGCCCACCAATGATCAGGCTGCAGTTGAAATCGATGCCATGCTTTTTGAGGGCCTCGGCGTCACGCGCAAAAACAGTGCGCACGGCACTGCCCACAATGCGTGCCACGTCGAACATGCATTTGGCGGTCCAGATGGTGACCTCCTCGCCATCCGATCCTTCGATGGCCTCGGTGCTCAACAATTGCTTGACTGCCTGGGTGATGGCCAGGTTGCCGGCCGACAGCAGCACCAAAACGCGATCGCCCTCTTTTTCGTAGACGGTCATCTTGCGGAAGGTGCTGATCTGGTCCATCCCCGCATTGGTGCGCGAATCAGACAAGAACACCAAGCCGGCATGGAGGCGCATGGCCACGCAATATGTCATGACGAAATCACCGCTTTGAGTTTGTACAGCGCGTCCAGCGCCTCACGAGGGGTCAGCGTATCAGGATCGATGCCGGCGAGCAAAGCCAGGGTTTGCGCCTCGGCCGGCGTCACCGACTCACCCACAGGCCCAGCAATCGCCGTGCCTGCTGCGACCAAAGCGTCCACGTCCAGAGCCGGCGCACCACCTGCCTGGGCAAACAGGTCGATTTGTTCATCGGCCTGTTTTTGCTGGGACTCCAGCGCTTCCAGCGTCGACCGGGCTTGTCGGATCAGGGTGTGCGGCATACCCGCCAGGCGCGCCACTTGCACGCCATAGCTGCGGCTGGCCGGGCCATGCTGCAGCTCATGTAAGAAGACGATGTCGTCACCCGCCTCGGCCACGCCAACATGCACATTGGCTGAGCGCGGGTGCTTTTGAGGCAACTGCGTCAACTCAAAGTAATGCGTGGCAAACAGCGTGAAGGCTTTGTTCTTGTCGTGCAAGTGGCTGGCAATGGCACCGGCCAGGGCCAAGCCGTCAAAGGTTGAAGTGCCACGGCCGATTTCATCCATCAAGACCAGGGAATGCTCGGTGGCCGCATGCACGATGGCGGCGGCTTCGGTCATCTCCAGCATGAAGGTGGACTGTGCGTTGGCCAAGTCATCCGCCGCGCCGATGCGGGTGTGGATGGCGTCCAGCGGGCCCAGACGGCAAGCGGTGGCCGGCACGTAGGAGCCCACAGCCGCCAACAAGGCGATCAAGGCGACTTGGCGCATGAAGGTCGATTTACCGCCCATGTTCGGGCCGGTGATGATCAACATGCGACGGTTCGAGTCCAGACGGCAATCGTTGGGGATGAAGCTGGTGCCGCTGGTTTCCATCAAACGAGCCTCGACCACGGGGTGACGCCCCTTGTCGATCTCGATGCAAGGATGGTTGACGAACTCGGGCCGGGTCCACAGCAAGGTGGCAGCACGTTCGGCCAAGGCACACAGCGCGTCCAGCGAGGACAAGGCCCGCGCGAGTTGGCTCAAGACCTGAATGTGGCTTTGCAGGATGTCGATCAACTGCTCGAACAGGAACTTCTCGCGGGCCAGAGCACGCTCTTGCGCCGACAGGGCCTTGTCTTCAAAGGTTTTGAGCTCGGGCGTGATGAAGCGCTCGGCGTTCTTCAAGGTCTGGCGACGTTGGTAGTCCAACGGCACCTTGTCGGCCTGGCTCTGCGTCACTTCGATGTAGAAGCCATGCACCTTGTTGAACTGCACGCGCAAATTCGGGATGCCCGTGCGGGTGCGCTCGCGGGTTTCCAAGTCCAGCAAGAAGGCATCGCAGTTTTGCGAGATGGCGCGCAACTCGTCCAGGTCGGCATCAAAGCCGGTTGCGATCACGCCGCCATCGCGCAACAGCACGGCAGGCGTCTCTGCCAGCATGGCTTGCAGGGTGCGCGCCACAGCCTCATCGGGTTGCAAGGCACTGCGCACTTGGGTCAGCAAAGGCGACGTGTCGGGCACGCGCTGGAGCAGATCAGGCAGGTTCAAGAGCGTGTCGCGCAAACCAGCCAACTCGCGCGGACGCACCTGGCGCAAGGCCACGCGGGCGGTGATGCGCTCAACATCGCTCATGCCGCGCAGGGCGTCGCGCAAGGACTCGTAGCCCTGCTCCATGGTTGATGGCGCCAGCAAGACCGAGATGGCCTCGTGCCGGGCTTTGGCTGTGCTGCGATCACGCAAAGGCTGAGTCAGCCATTGACGCAGGGCGCGGCTGCCCATGCCGGTGCGGCAGGTGTCCAACAGCGACAACAAGGTCGGAGAGTCTTCACCACGCAGCGTTTGCGTCAACTCCAGGTTGCGCAAGGTGGCTGCTGGCAAGTCGATCAAATCGCTGGTGCGGGGCACCTGCAAGGTGGACACGTGCGCCAAGGCTCTGCCTTGCGTGTGTTCGGCGAAACTCAGCAGGGCCGCAGCCGCCGAGTGGGCCAATTCCAGATCTTGGGCTTGATAAGCCTGCAGGCCTTTGACTCCCAACTGATCGCACAGCTTGCGCAATCCCAAGCCGGCATCAAACTGCCAAGTAGGACGACTGGTCATGGCCACACCACGACCTTGCGTCAACAAGGGCTGCAATGCGGGTGGGATGCGGTCGCGATCGAACAGGATCTCTGCTGGCTGCAAACGTGCCAGCCAACCAGCCAGTTCGCGCTCGGTGCATTCGGTCAGGCCCAGGTTGCCGCTGGACAGGCCCAGCCAGGCCAAGCCGCATGGCACCAGGTGTTCGGCACGGTTGCCGCGCTTGTCCATGACCACGGCCAGCAGCAACGCATCGGCCCGTTCGGACAGCAGTTCGGTGTCGGTCAGGGTGCCAGGGGTGACCACCCGGACGACCTTGCGTTCGACCGGGCCTTTGGTGACGCCAGGCTCACCCATTTGCTCGGCAATCGCCACCGACTCGCCCAGCTTGATCAGCTTGGCCAGGTAGGTGTCCAGCGCATGCACGGGCACTCCGGCCATCTGCACCGGCTCGCCGGCAGACTGGCCACGCACCGTCAAGGTGATGTCAATCAGGCGATTGGCTTTGCGAGCGTCGTCGTAAAACAGCTCGTAAAAATCACCCATGCGGTAAAAAACCAGGGTGTCTGGGTACTCCGCCTTGATGCGCAAATATTGCGCCATCATCGGCGTGTGAGCGCTGAAGTCCATGGCCGGGAACCCCGCGAAAGAGAGATGAAGACGGGGCTTTAGAACGGCGCTTCGTTGCGCTTGGCAGCGGCTGTGATGCGGGTGCGCTTGGGCTTGGCTTCTTCGGCCTTGGCCGCTTCTTCAGCAGCAGCCAGCGCTTGCACAGCAGCATCAGCTTCAGCAGACTCGGCAGCTTCAGCGGCCGCTTGAGCTGCGTCTTCAATCACGCGGGTGTACGGAGCCAAGGTCTTGACCATCTGGCCGTAGATACGAGGCGTGCCTGCCAAAATTTCGCGTTGGTACAAGAAGTCAGGCTCGCCGGTGAAGTTACCCACCAGACCACCGGCTTCGGTAATCATCAATGAGCCTGCGGCCACGTCCCAAGGGCTCAGACCGGTTTCAAAGAAGGCATCGTAGAAACCTGCGGCCACGTAGCACAGGTCCAACGAAGCAGCACCAGGGCGGCGCACGCCGGCCACTTGCACCATCACGTCTTCGAACATCTTCAGGTAGCGCTGGAAGTTGTCGCCCTTGCGGAAAGGAAAGCCCGTGCCAACCAACGCTTCCAACATGCGCGTGCGCTTGGACACCCGGATGCGGCGGTCGTTCATGTAGGCGCCCTTGCCCTTGGATGCGTAGAACAGGTCGTTGCGGCTGGGGTCGTACACCACGGCTTGCTGCACTTGGCCACGGAAGGCCAAGGCGATGGACACGGCGTAAACCGGGAAGCCGTGGATGAAGTTGGTGGTGCCGTCCAGTGGATCGATGATCCAGACGAAATCGCTGTCTTTGGCGCCCCGCGAACGGCCCGACTCTTCAGCCAGGATGCCGTGACCTGGATAGGCTTCCAGGATCGTGTCAATGATCACCTCTTCTGCGGCCCGGTCCACATCGGTCACAAAGTCGTTGTGCGACTTGGCGCTGACGGTCAAGCGCTCTACATCGAGCGATGCTCGGTTGATGATCGCACCGGCTGCACGTGCAGCTTTGATGGCGATGTTGAGCATGGGATGCAGGGCTTGGGACATGGTCAGACCTCAAAAACCAATAGGAGACACCCGACGGCTGAAACAAACAGCACGTCACGGCGTGAAATGGGCGCAGCGATGATGAAAGAACGAGGGAGAATCTCGCATTGTATCGATTACCCTGATTTTGTACACCCCCTGGCGCTCCCTTTTTTGCAGGGACCAGTCGCAAGAGGCAAAAAGAATCAAGGGCTTATCGCCTCTTTGCGAAGAATTTGTGAAGTATTCCCACACCCGACACGATGACTGACACCCTGCCCGACCCCACGCGCTTCATCTTGGTTGACACCAGCCACCCTGGCAATGTGGGCGCCACCGCACGGGCCATGAAAGTCATGGGGTTTTCAGATCTGGTCCTGGTGCGCCCCCGCTTTGCCGACGTGCTGATTCAGGAAGAAACCGTGGCCATGGCCAGCGGCGCTGCCGACATCCTGGTGCGAGCCAAGGTCGTCGACACCCTGCAAGAAGCACTGGATGGCGTCACCTACGCCATTGGCACGGCCATGACGCCCAGAGACTTCGGGCCGCCCACGATCACGCCTCGCGAAGGCTTGCCCCAATTGGCTCAAGCCACGCCGGCCCATCGCGTTGGCTTTGTGTTTGGCTGCGAGCGCTATGGCATGTCCAACGAAGACGTGTACCGTTGCCACGCGGTGATCAGCATCCCGACCAATCCGCACTACGGCTCTTTGAACTTGTCGCAGGCCGTGCAGGTACTGGCTTATGAATGGCGACAAGCACTGGGCGGCTTCCCGGTTGAAGCTCGCACGGCTGATCCCGAATTGGCCGATGGCCGGGCCGTGCAAGGCACGCTGGAACATTGGGAGCGCGCCTTGATCGCGCTGGGCTTTCTGGACCCCACCGCGCCCAAGAAGCTCATGCCGCGCTTGAATCAACTCTTCAACCGCGCGCAGTTGCGCCAGGAAGAAGTCCACATCCTGCGTGGCATTGCCAAAGCAATGTTGGACCACAGCCCTCAATCAAAGCGATAAGCCCAAACCCCAAAGACTGACAGCACCAGGGCTTTTCCGCCCACCCTTTACACTGACACGCTGTTCATACCCGAAACGCATAAGCCCATTCGTTCATGCTGTTTGCCCGCCTCAGAGAAGACATCGCCTGCATCCTGGACCGCGACCCCGCCGCTCGCACGGCCTGGGAAGTGTTGACCTGCTATCCAGGGTTGCACGCCTTGGCCATGCACCGCCTGGCGCATCGCTGCTGGACGCACGGCTTCAAATGGCTGGGCCGCTGGATCTCGCATTTGGCGCGCTTCTTCACGGGCATCGAAATCCACCCCGGCGCCACGGTAGGCCGTCGCGTCTTCATCGACCACGGCATGGGCGTGGTCGTGGGTGAAACGGCCGAAATTGGCGACGACTGCACCATCTACCAAGGCGTGACCCTGGGCGGCACGTCTTTGAGCAAAGGCGCCAAACGCCACCCCACCTTGGGCAAAGGCGTGATCGTGGGTGCCAATGCGCAAGTCTTGGGCGGCTTCACCGTGGGCGATGGCGCGCGTGTGGGCTCTAACGCGGTCGTCACCAAGCCTGTGCCACCCGGCGCCACCGCCGTGGGCAACCCTGCCCGCGTGATCGTGGCCAAGGCTCAGGTGCTGGATGAGAAGCAAGCCGAACGCGAGGCCATTGCGGCACGCATGGGCTTCTCGGCCTACGGCGTGACCGAGGGCGACGACCCGCTGTCACAAGCCTTGCGTGGACTGATCGACAACGCCTCAGGCCATGAGCACCAGATCACCCTGTTGTGGAAGGCCATTGGTCAGTTGGCCAAAGATGCGCCCACCGAGGACGCCCGCTGCTGCCTGCCCACCGACGCGCAAACGACCGAGCACTTCGACGCCGAAGGCCTCAACCGCCTGGTGTGATCTGTCGAATGGCTGATTTGGGACGGAAGGC
>JAGWTE010000133.1 GCA_028869095.1 Burkholderiales bacterium | reverse complement strand
GATTGGTGGAGGTGCTGAAGCACCATGGTGGTCGGACCCGGCCGTTTTCGCTGATGTACCTGCGGGATCGCTACATGCCTTTGCGTGTGCGCGTGTTTGCGGACCATGTAGTCCGGTCATTTGCCCCAACTCGTCCGCGCCCTTGATCTTCGCGGGAGGTGGGGCATTGGACGAATGGGATCATTTGCTGGACGAATGGAAACCTTGCATCTGAGCTGAAACGGGACACTGAATTCATCCCAACCACGCTCTGTCTGAAGGAGATTTCCATGAGCCGCATCCCCCTGATCGACCGCAACCAAACCACCGCCGACCGCAAGGAGTTGCTGGACAGCGTCCACGGCGCCTTTGGGGCCACGCCCAATATGTTCCGTGCCGTGGCCAACTCGCCTGCGGCCTTGCGCAGCATGTGGTCCTCGTTCGGGGCCTTGGGCAATGGCGTACTGGACGCCAAGCTGGCCGAGCAGATCGCCGTGGCCGTGGCCGACCGCAATGCCTGCGAATACTGCCTGGCTGCCCACACCGCTTTGGGCCGCAAAGCTGGTGCCACGTCGGAAGAAATGACCGCCGCGCAAATGGGCGAATCTGCCGACCCCCAAACCCAGGCTGCCTTGACCTTTGCCTTGAAGGTGGTCAATCACCGCGCTCAAGTCAGCGCGGCGGATGTGGACGCGCTGCGCCAAGTCGGCTTTGATGACGAAGACGTGGTCGAGATCCTGGCCCACGTGGCCCTGAACCTGTTCACCAACTACGTGAACGTGGCCTTTGAGGTGCCGGTGGACTTCCCCAAGATCGCCCTGCGTCCTCGCGCTTGAGGTTGCCGCTTGAGGTAAAAAGACGCCATGGCCCCCTCCCTTGATCGCTTGTCCGGACTGTTGCAACGCCAGCGCATGCGCGCGACCTTGTTGCACACCGGGCCGCTGTGTGGGGTGACCCACTTTGCGGGGGACTTGGGCCATGGCTATCTGCACGTTTTGCGCCGGGGTGAAACCACCATCACCCACCGCCCTCGCTCGGGCGCACCCAAAGTCGTCAAGCTGACCGAGCCGGCGTTGGTGTTCTACCCTCGGCCACTGGAACACGCCTTTCACAACGCACCCCAAGAGGGGTCGGACTTCACCTGCGCCACGGTGGCCTTTGACGGTGGCGCGCAGCACCCGTTGGCCAAGGCCTTGCCCGCCATGATGGTGGTGCCCTTGAACAAGGCCCCCAGCATGGACATGGCCTTGACCCTGCTGTTTGCCGAGACCGATCAGGTGCAATGCGGCCATCAACTCTTGGCCGACAAGCTGTTTGAAGTGGTGATGCTGCAGCTCTTGCGCTGGCTGCTCAACCATGTGGATGAGACCGGCATCCAGCCCGGCCTGTTCCATGGCCTGGCCCACCCGCGCCTGTCCAAAGCCCTGGTCGCCCTGCATGACGCGCCGGGTGAGCCTTGGTCACTGGAGCGTCTGGCTGAGGTGGCCGGCATGTCTCGCAGCGCCTTTGCCGCCACCTTCAAAGACGTCATGGGAGACACTCCGGCGGACTACCTGACCGATTGGCGTCTGTCACTGGCCCAGGCGGCCTTGAGAGACGGCCAGGCCGTCAAAACGATTGCCAATGAGCTGGGCTATGCCACGGCCTCCGCCCTGTCGCGCGTGTTTGCGCAGCGGCTGGGCTGCAGTCCCCGCGAGTGGCTGGCACACATGACACACGCGGCACACACGGCACACACGGCACACACGGCGCCCAGCCAGGCGACCTGACCTTGGCGCGCAAAGCCCTGCCCGCCATCCACCCAGACCGCTGCACCGGCTGTGGCCGCTGCGTGGCCGCCTGCCCTCCCCATGTGTTGTGGCTGGAGGCGCAAGGACCGAAGGGCTGGGGACCCAAGCAAGCGGTCCTGCATGACCCGCCCGGCTGCACAGGTTGCGCACTGTGCACGGTCATTTGCCCCTTCAACGCGATCGAGATGGAACGGATCACAAAAGGGTGACCCAGGCAGCCACTAAGATGGTCATCCCACCATTGGATGGACCACCATGCAACGCCGCCACTTCATCGCCCACTCTTCGCTCGCCTTGCTGATCCTGGCCGCGACCCGTCAGGCCCAGGCCTTGACCTTGTCGGACCTGACCGAGAAAGACGCCAGTGCAGGCATCAAAGCCGCCCTGCAAAAAGGGGCCTTGGCCGCAGTGGGGCTGCTGGGGCAACCCGATGGTTTCTTGGGCAACCCCAAGGTCAAGATCCCCCTGCCCGGCAATTTGGAAAAGGCTGCTGAGCTGCTGCGCATGACCGGCCAGGGCCAGAAGGTGGACGAGCTGGTGACCACCATGAACCGCGCGGCGGAAACCGCAGTGCCCATGGGCAAAGACCTGCTGGTGGGCGCCGTCAAATCCATGACGGTGGAAGACGCCAAAAAGATCCTGGGCGGCGGCGACAACGCCGTGACCACTTTCTTTGCCGACAAGACCCGTGAGCCCTTGGGCGTGAAGTTCTTGCCCGTGGTCACGCAAGCCACGCAGAAAGTGAACCTGGCCAAGTCTTACAACCGGGTGGCGGGCAAACTGGCCATGGCCGGTGTGATCGATGGTCAAACCGCCACCATTGAAAGCTATGTGACCGGCAAGACACTGGATGGCCTCTACACCATCATCGGTGAAGAAGAACGCAAGATCCGGCAAGACCCCGTTGGCACCGGCAGCGCCATCTTGAAGAAGGTGTTTGGGGCGATCGGATGAGCGATTCGCTGAACCAACTGGCCCAGCGTTTGAAAGACTTTGCCCAGGCGCGTGACTGGGGGCAGTTTCATTCACCCAAAAACCTGGCCTCGGCCTTGATCGTGGAGGCGGGTGAACTGCTGGAGCACTTTCAATGGCTGACCGAAGACCAGAGCCGCCAGCTGGATGCGGATAAGAAAGAAGCCGTGGCCTTGGAGATGGCGGACGTGCTGCTGTACCTGATCCAGATGAGCAATGAACTGGGTGTGGACCTGGTGGATGCGGCGCGGCGCAAGGTGGTGCTCAATGAGCAAAAGTATCCGGTGGAGCAGGCCAGGGGGAGTAGCAAGAAGTACGACGCGCATTAGAGAATTCATGGGGTGCTGTGCCATGAGTCGGGAGCCTAGAAAACAAAGGCATCTCTAAAGCCTTGTTTTATAAGCGCTTTCCTGAGTTTTCAACGTTGTTATCTAGTGCTAAAGATAACAATCGGGGCCTGTCTCCTTGTTTGGCAGTCCTCTCCATAGCAAAAGATATTTGTCACCAGTCAGAAAACAACGTACAAGTTAACTCTTTGATTTGTATGGGTTATTTTGCATCGTTGGTTTTGTTATCTTCCAGTGAAGATAACAAACTTGGCTCTTCTCGGCCCTCGGTTGGCTTTGTGTACGCCATATTGCGCTTGGCTCGACCAGGTAAGGGGATCAGCAATCCTTGCTCACGCCACGCACTTAGCGCCTTGGACGCTTTGAGGGTGTCTACCTTCGCGATGCGTACGACATCGGCATTGGCAATGAAGCCGTGCCGGTCAATCCAGTCACTCACTTCGTCCCAAGCGGAAGGACGCAGCAAGTTGAGTAACGTCACGGTGACGCTTTCCACGGCCACATCCGTGTTTTGTCGATATTGCGGGGGATAAAGTTTGGCCTGTGCCATTTCGGCAAACATCATTTTGACGCCCTCTCCAGCATCAATGTTCGGCGCCAGCGGGAACTCACGAAGGTTAGAGGCGATCAGTGGGTTCCGGGCTTTGGATCCAGCTTTGGCAATGTTCGCTGGCGTGATGCCACCGGGGAACACCCCAGGGCTTTCTACCTCGATCCTGTCATCGAAGATGCGAATGAAGATGTCGCGGTTGAGGCGGTAATCACGGTGCACGACGGCATTAACAATGGCTTCTTTTACGACCCGATCGGGGTACACGTGCTTGGTCTTGAATCCACTGCTCGACAACGTGAGCCCCTCAGCCAATTCATCTAGCACTAAGTTCACGGCTTGATCGATCTGATCCACCAAGGGGCCTCGGATGGTTTTCGGCGCCTTGCGCAGATTGGGTGTGGCGCCTGGAATCACGGCTTTGCCGTCATACACCATCAAGCGGATGTCTGCGCGCGTGTCATGGGCGGCGAGTAAGCTCCCGGGCTCGTCTGCTAACAGCAATACGGCGGCCCGCGTGGGTTGGATGGTCCCCTGTACATCGACCGCCAGCCCAATACGCGTCAGTTGGTCGCTGAAGCTGCCGCTTTTTAAGCCACGGGAACTGACGAAGCGTTGCCACGCGTCCGTTAGCAGTCTGTCCAGAGCCACTGGTACGGGTTCGCTAGCAGCACTGCGTATGCCTCGGCGATACGACAATTCGGTGACTTCTGCCGCAGTGAGTTGGCGATTGCCGGCATCCATGCGCGTGTAAGTGCCGCCGCCATTGATGGAATGTACAGACGCACTGCGAGGCACTTCAATCAGTAGCAAATGTCCAGACTGTCCTTTGCCTGAACCATTGTGAAGCACGCATGTCAGTCGTTGGATATTCAGCTTGTCCAATGGAGGGCGGAACTCCGTCGTCAGCTTGCGCATTAATTCGTCAATAGCCTCAGGATTTTCTTCGATGCCAAATAGGCGAGATTGGCCTTGATGGTCCTTCAGGTCGGCCACACCGAGTACAAGTACGCCGCCATCAGCATTCGCAAAGCCGCAAATCGATTCCAGCGCCTTGCCGACCATCTTGCCGCTGACACGTTTGAACTCGCGCACGCGCGTCTCGCCCAGGTGAATTAGTGCAGTGACCAGCGCTGTTGAGGCGGGTTCAGGCATATCGGTGATTTGCATGGGCGGCATTTTCGAGAGAGTTACTGAGCAGCGTGCGCAAGTAGTGTTCAAGCAAGCTGTTCACGCCGTTCTTGCGCTCGGGACAGCGCTTGATTTTGACATTTGAAGGTCGATATCCGAAGGCAATATTTTGAGTGCGCACAAGCATCAATCAGGACTCTTTGGTTTTCGGTCAATTTGCAAAATCAATCACAGTCGGATTGACATGAAGGTTTAGATCGATGGAAAGGTTTTAGGGAGGAATATGGCGAAGAAAGACAAAGAGGGTTTGGTCGAGTCCGTTCTCGACCTGGCGATACATCTGCCTTGGTGGGTGGGGGGCAGCTTGGCCGCTGTTTCGTATTTCGGACTTCACCACTTGGCCAATCAGCCTGCGCCTGTGTTGACAGGATTGCCAGGTCAAGCGACGGAGATGGTCAAGTACACCTTGGTCAAATCGGTGTCGACGCCTTTGCAATACCTATTGCCAGGCCTATTACTGGTTGGAGCGGCGGTATCTGCGTATCGCTCGAAAACCCGTCAAAAGCTGTTTGATGACGCCAGTGGAGTTCAGGCTGCTCAAGCCGTTGATGGGATGAGTTGGCGTGAGTTTGAAGTGCTGGTTGGTGAAGGCTTTCGGAGAAAAGGGTTTGGTGTTCAAGAGTTGGGTGGACAGGGGCCGGACGGTGGTGTCGATCTGGTATTGGCAAAGGGCTCTGAGCGCTACTTCGTGCAGTGCAAGCAGTGGCGAGCCAACAAGGTGGGCGTCAGCATCGTGCGCGAACTCTATGGCGTGATGTCCGCCAAAGGTGCTGCTGGTGGGATGGTGGTGACATCAGGCTCATTCACGACCGATGCCAAAGCGTTTGCCCGTGGCCGAAACATGGATTTGATTGATGGCCCCAAGTTGTTGGCACTGTTGAAGCTTGCCCGAGAAGGCAACCCGGCCACACTCAGTGTTGAGACCAAACCGGAGGGGGATCAGCGCACGACGCTCATACCGGTGTGTCCCAAGTGTCGGTCAGCCATGAAGCTGCGGGAGGCCAAGCAGGGGCCTAACGCTGGGCAGAAGTTCTGGGGCTGTGAAACCTTTCCCAAGTGTCGAGGGACGCTTCCTTTTGAGATTCCTGAGTAAGTATTCGGCGCCGCCCTTGAATCTGGCCGTGGTGCCTCCATGTGTGCACTGACAGGTCGTGCCTGAATGGATGGTGGCGGCCTGGGAAGGACGCCATGAGTACGCAGCAAGGTCTTCGACACAACGCGGGTGCGCTATCCGTACCTGCAACCCTGGCTAATTTGTTGGACGCGCTGGACTATCGCCCACGCGGAGCCCACGCCGCGCAATACCGAGCGGTGGCCAGCAGCTTGGCGCGTGAGTTGGACAAGCTGGATCGTGACAGTCTGGAAGCCTTGTTGACCGCATCGCCTGCCGCGGCCGAGATCTACGAGAACCTGCACTACGCTCACGCGGGCTTGTGTCGCTCTGATCTGGATGGGGCCACCCAGGCCGAGATGCAGGCCAGAGAGGCCATTCAACGCGCCATCCAAGGCGCGGCCAAGAAGCCAGGCTGAATCACCCGCGCAGGGTGAGGTCTTGCTCAAACGCCCACAATGCTTGGCATGAAGTCTCTCCAAGATACCGCGCTGTCCATGCTGGACTTGGTCTCCGTGCGCGAAGGCGGCACCGTGGCCGATGCCCTGGCCATTTCCTTGCGTACGGCTCAACATGCAGAAGCGCTGGGCTTCACCCGTTATTGGTTGGCTGAGCACCACAACATGCCCGGCATTGCCAGTTCAGCCACTGCGGTCTTGGTGGGCCACATTGCAGGCGGCACCCAGCGCATCCGTGTCGGCTCGGGCGGGATCATGCTGCCCAACCATGCACCCTTGGTGGTGGCTGAAGCCTTTGGCACGCTGGCAGCGCTTTATCCCGATCGCATTGACTTGGGACTCGGTCGAGCGCCAGGCACGGACCCTGCCACCATGCGGGCGCTGCGCCGTGACCGCGTCGAAACGGAAGAAGACTTCCCGCGTGACGTGGCCGAGTTGCAGCGCTTGCTGGCTCCTGCGCAGCCCGGCCAAAGCATCGTCGCGATGCCCGGTGCGGGCAGCAATGTGCCGATCTGGTTGTTGGGATCAAGCTTGTTCTCTGCGCAACTGGCGGCCCAGCGCGGTCTGCCTTATGCCTTTGCATCGCACTTTGCGCCGCGCATGCTGATGCCCGCGCTGGAGGTGTACCGCAGCACCTTCCGGCCCTCGGCCACCTTGGCCAAGCCCTATGTGGTCATCGGTGTGCCCTTGCTGGCCGCCCCGACAGACGAAGAAGCCCAGTTCCTGGCCAGCAGCACCTACCAGCGTGTACTGGGCATCTTGCGCAATGAGCGCAGCCGCTTACAGCCGCCCGTGGCCAACTTTCTGGCACAACTGCATCCGCAAGAGCAAGCGGCCATTGATGGATTTTTGGGCGCGGCGGTGATCGGCGGACCGGAGGCGGTGCGCAAGGGGTTGACGGCACTGGTGCAGGCCACTGGCGCGGACGAACTAATGCTGGTGTGCGACACCTTTGACCCTGCGATGCGCTTGCGCTCTTTGGACATTGCCGCCGCGCAATGGCGTCATTGATTTGCTCTGGGTATAGTCATTTCATGGATAGCAGCAAACCCCGTCAGGTTGAACACCTCATCGCTGGCACCCCCACTTCAGACGGTGCTGGTGTCAAGCTCACTCGTGTCTTGACGCAGCAATTGCAACAGCGGCTGGACCCTTACTTGATGCTGGATGCTTTTGGCCGCGATCAACCCGATGACTACATCGCGGGCTTTCCGGACCACCCGCGCCGTGGGTTTGAAACCATCACCTACATGATTGCTGGCCAGCCTTTGCGCGAGCCCATTGTGCAGTACGGGCCCTTTGTGATGAACACCACCGAGCAGATCCATCAGGCGGTGGCTGGCTTCCGCGCAGGCCGCCTGGCTTGAGCGCTGAGTTTCAAAAAATCAACTGCGGGTGAACTTCTACAATGGCGGCGCTTCCTACCCATTTGAATGTTCCCGATGGCCAAACTATCTGCATCCAAAGTCACCTCTGTTCTCAAGCAAGCTGCAGCCAGTGAAGCCAGCGGAAACCTGGACGTTGCCAAGTCCCTTTACATGCAGGTGTTGGAGTCGTTTCCGGCCCGACAAGATGCCAACAAAGGACTGTTGGACATTTTGTTTCGAACCAACCAATGGACCCAGGCAGAGCAGCAAGCCAGTAAGTG
>JAGWTE010000132.1 GCA_028869095.1 Burkholderiales bacterium | reverse complement strand
GACTGGCACCCATGCGCTGGAGCGCGTCCCTGCCGAGGCCTACTGCCAGCTCCTGATCCGATCGGCCGAGCACCTGCAAGACCCACTACTGGGCCTGCATCTGGGCCAGACCATCAAGCCGCTGCACCTGGGCGCTTTGGGCTACGCCCTCTTGACGTGCCACAACCTGGGCGAGGCCTTGTTGCGCATCCAGCGCTACCACCGGCTGATGCATGACATCAACCCCATCGAATACCACGCCACCGACACCCATCTGGAATTGCGTTGGGGCGTGAGCATGGGGCGGCCCGGTGCCTTGTTCGATGAAGCGGGCGTGAGCGCCATCGTGCAATTCGTGCGTGATCTGTGTGGACGCGACCTGCCCCTTGCCGAGCTGGACTTCGTCAACCCCGCCCCCCAAGACACCCGTCCCTATCAAGCCTTTTTTGGCTGCCCCGTTCGATTTGGCCAGCCCCGCACCCGCCTGAGCTTGCCCTTGGCCTGCTTGCAGTGGCCACTCCAGCAACATGATCCACACCTGCTCAAGCTGCTGGACGAGCAGGTACAAGCATCCTTGGCCGCTTTGCCGGATACGGGGGACGTGGTCGAGCAAACGCGCCGCGTGTTGAGCCATCTGGCGCCACAAGGGGTTCCCGAGCTGGATCGCGTAGCCAGCGAGTTGAAGCTGTCCCCGCGCATGCTGTATCGACGGCTGGCAGCGCAAGGCCATCAGTTCCGCGACCTGCGAGAACAGACCCTGCAGCAATCGGCCAAGCGGCATGTGCAGGAAGGTCGCCTGCCCATGTCAGACATCGCCTTGTTGCTGGGCTACTCTGAGCAAAGCGCCTTCACTCGGGCCTTCAAGCGGTGGACGGGCGTCTCACCGCTGCAATGGCGTCAAACGCTGCGGACGCAGCAGTCGCCACACACTCAAGCCGCGCTGCGTTGAGCCTCGGCCCGGTGTCCTTGCATCCATTGCGACACGGCGGTGCGCTGCTCAGGGGTGTAGTGCAAGCCCAGCTTGCTGCGGCGCCACAGCACGTCATCCGCAGTCAGGGCCCATTCGTTCTGGCACAGGTAGTTCAACTCGCGCTCAAACAAGCCTGGCGCGACTTCCTCGCCCAGGTCGGACAATCGCTTGACGCCTTCCAGCAAAGCCAAGGTTCGGCTGCCATACGCATGGGCCCAGCGACGCAGCAAAGCCACCTCCGCCCAGGGATAGCGATGACGCAGGGCCGAGATGAACTCGTTGACATCGTGCTCGGGGTGCACGTGGTTGCTGATCAGGCCACGCAGGTCACCGCCAGGCAGCAAGGCATCGTCGGTCCAGGGCTTGCGCACATCGCCCAACAACTGCCCCACTTTGTCTGCCGCTTCTTGTGACAGCAAACGGAAGGTGGTCAGCTTGCCGCCCCACACGGTCAACCAAGGTGCGGGGTCACGTTGCGCTTGCACTTTGTAGTCGCGCGTGACGGCGGCGGCATTGCCGCTCTCGTCGTCCAGCAAAGGGCGCACACCCGAGAAGGTCCACACCACATCGCTGGGCTTGACCGGGTCTTTCAGATAACGGCTGGCCTGTTCGCACAGGTAGTGGATCTCGTCTTGATCGATCACGGCTTGACCCGGCGCCCCCTTGTGCTCGACATCGGTCGTGCCGATCAGCGTGAAGTCTTGCTGATAGGGGATCGCGAAGATGATGCGGCGGTCTTGGCCTTGGAAGATGTAGGCATGGTCATGCGCGAACTTGCGCGGCACCACGATGTGGCTGCCCTTGACCAGGCGCAGTTTTTCATCTTGCTTGCGCCCCGCTTGGCGGCCACTGACGCCCATGTTGTCGTGCAACACGCGCTCAGCCCAAGGGCCGGCCGCGTTGACCACGGCACGGGCCTGCACGGTCTGACGCGAGATCTCGTTGTCCGTGTGCGGATCGCGCTGCACCAGGGTCGCCAGCCACCCGCCTTGGTGGGGCTTGACGCTCTCGCAGCGGGTGCGGGTCAGGATGCGCGCACCGCGCTCGGTGGCGTCTTGCGCGCACAGGGTGACCAGGCGGGCGTCGTCCACCCAACCGTCGGAATAGATAAAGCCTTTGGTCCAATGCGCAGCCAAGGGTGCGCCCAGGGTGTGCCCCTTGAAACGCACCGACTTGCAGCCGGGCAAAAATTCGCGCTTGGCCAGGTGGTCATAGAACCACAAACCCAAACGGATCATCCAGGCCGGGCGCATGGACGCGTCGTGCGGCAACACAAAACGAAGCGGCGCCATGATGTGCGGGGCGGAACGCAGCAGGCGTTCACGCTCGGCCAAGGCTTTGCGCACGAGTCCGAATTCCCCATATTCCAGGTAGCGCAATCCACCATGGATCAATTTGGTCGACGCCGACGAAGTGTGGCTGGCCAGATCGTCTTGTTCGCAAAGCAACACGTTCCATCCGCGCCCTGCCAGATCCCGAGCCGTGCCGACGCCATTGATGCCGCCCCCGATCACCAGCACATCACAGGAGGATGCGGGCGTTTCAACGGAGGACGTAACAGGGCTGGAAGTGATGGGCGAATTCACAACGAGGCTCCACAAACAGATTCGATGGCAACAAAACCGAAGGCGAACACCTGTTCGCATCGGCGCGATCTTATTCCTTTTTGTTGTTATTTGCGCATAGAATTTGCGCTAGGCTCCCCGATTGAGTGAAAAATGCCTGAATCGGAGCCCGTTTTGTCCAACGTCTCAACATCCTGGTCGCCCAACCCCCGTCAAGTCGCCTTGCTGGAAGAAGTGCGAACGCGCGGCGCGGTGTCGGTCGAACGTCTGGCGTCGCGTCTGAACGTGACGATGCAGACGGTGCGCCGGGATGTCCAGCGTCTGGCTGAAGCGGGCATGTTGTTGCGGTTTCACGGTGGGGTGAGCCTGCCGCGCCAAGCACCTGCAGTGTCGGCCTGGAAAGAACGCCAAGCCCTCAAAGCCGATGCCAAAGCGCGCATTGCCCGCTCAATTGCGGCCGCCATCCCCGATGGTGCCACCTTGATGATGGGCGTGGGGACCACGGTGGAAGCCGTGGCGCGCGAGTTGTTGCACAAACCGGGTTTGACCGTGATCACCTACAACCTGCATGTGGCCACTCTGCTGAGCGAGCACACGGACTGCAAGGTCCACGTGGCGGGCGGCATCTTGCGCGGGCGCGACAACGCGCTCGAAGGCGACAGCGCGGTTCACTTCCTCAAACAATACAAGGTCGACATTGGCATCATCAGCGCCCTGGGTATTGACCCCGACGGCACGATTCGCGACCGCGACCAGCGCGACCTGCCTGTGATTCAGGCCGTGCACGAACAGGCACGCGAATCCTGGCTGGCAGCCGACTCCAGCAAATTCAGCCAGCAAGCGCTGGCCCAAGTCACCCGTCTGCAGGACATGGACCGCGTGTTCACGGAGGCCCTGCCTCCGCAGCACATCACCCAGCTCCTGCATGAGGCCCAAGTGGCCTTAACCATCGCACCCTGACACACCATGGCATTGATTCTTGCTCTCGACCAAGGCACGTCCAGCTCCCGCAGCATCGTCTTTGACGAACAAGGCCAGATCCTGGCCTCGGCGCAGCAAGAAATCAGGCAACACTACCCCCAGCCCGGCTGGGTGGAACACGACCCGCTGGAGTTGTGGGGCTCGCAGCGCGACACCGCCGCCGCTGCGCTGACCCAACTGGCCGCACAAGGGCGCGATCTGCGCGAGTTGCGCGCCATCGGCATCACCAACCAGCGCGAAACCACGGTGTTGTGGCGCCGGGATACGGGCCAGCCCATGGCGCGCGCCATCGTCTGGCAAGACCGCCGAACCGAGCCGCAATGCGCCCAGTGGCGCGAGCAAGGCCTGGCCGACACCATCCGCAACAAGACCGGCTTGGTCATCGACCCCTACTTCTCGGGCAGCAAGCTGCAATGGCTGCTGGACAACGTGGACGGCGCCCGTGCCGCAGCCGAACGCGGCGAGTTGGCCTTTGGCACCGTGGACTGCTGGCTGCTGTGGAACCTGACGGGCGGGCGCGTGCACGCCACCGACGTGAGCAATGCCTCGCGCACCATGCTGTTCAACATCCACACCAATGACTGGGATGAGGAACTGCTGACCTTGATGAACATCCCGCGCAGCGTGCTGCCGCAGGTCAAGCCCTCCAGCCATCTGTATGGCGAGGCCGCACCTGGCGTGTGGGGCAGTGCCCCTGCCAGCTTGCCCACCCTGCCCGTAGGCGGCATCGCCGGCGACCAGCAATCGGCCTTGTTTGGTCAAGCCGGCTTTGAAGCCGGTCTGGCCAAGAACACCTATGGCACCGGCTGCTTCATGCTGGTCCACACGGGGGAGGCCGCGCAGCCCTCGGCCAACGGTTTGCTGACAACCTCGGCCGCGCAGTTCAACGCGCAAAAGGCTTACGCGCTGGAAGGCAGCGTCTTCATTGGCGGCGCCGTGGTGCAGTGGCTGCGCGACGGCCTGCAGGCTATCAAGGCCGCCAGCGAAGTGCAAGCCCTGGCCGAAAGCGTGCCCGATGCGGGTGGCGTGATGTTCGTGCCCGCCTTCACCGGCTTGGGCGCCCCCTACTGGAACAGCGACGCGCGTGGTGCCATCGTGGGCTTGACCCGTGGCAGCACGGTCGCCCACATTGCGCGCGCGGCGCTGGAATCCATTGCCTTCCAAAGCGCAGCCTTGTTGCAAGCCATGAGCCGCGACGCCGTGGCCGCAGGCGCCCGGCCCGTGAGCGAGTTGCGCGTGGACGGCGGCGCTTGCGTCAACAACCTGCTGATGCAGTTCCAAGCGGATCTGCTGGGCATTCCCGTGGTCCGCCCCAAGGTGGTCGAGACCACGGCTTTGGGTGCCGCCTACTTGGCTGGACTGGCTACCGGGGTCTACGCCGACACGCAAGCCATCGCCCGCCTGTGGCAGGCCGAGCGCACCTTCTATCCCACCCTGTCGTCCGACCGCGCCCAGGCCTTGATGGGCAACTGGGAACACGCGGTACGCCAAGCCAGCGCGCGCTAACCTTCTGACTCACCGCAGACGACGCCCCCGATTTGCCCTGTAACCAGGCGCAAGCGGGGGCGATTCCATGTCGAACTATGGAATCCCTGATCTTGACGTTGAACGCCAAACCGGCATGAGGCACCCACTTGACGCAAGTTCGCCCCGCGTCAACACATCAACAGAACACTCCGGAGTGACAGACATTAATGCACAGATGAGCATTTAACGCCTCTCAACAAAACCCACAAATTCGGGTGCCCACAACAGGAGTTGTTAAATGTCCATCAGCACACTTTCTCTGCGCTCATTCACCGTTGCCGCAGCCCTGGCCGCATCCGCCGCCTCGGCCTCTGCCTTGACCCTGCCCACCGACGCCCTGCAAGCCAACTCGGTGCAAGCCTTCTCGCAAGATGCGCTGGATCAATTCGACGCCTTCGCCATTACAGTGACCCCTTTGGGTAACGCGACTGCAACCAGCACCGCTGGCGCCTTCAACCTGCCCGTCACCAGCATCACCGTCAACTCGTCGTTGAAGGTCACTGCAGGCACAGCCACCGGCTCGGCCCTGGAAATCGCCCGCACCTTACGCGGCGCCAAGGTTGGCGTGACCATTGCCAACTTCAAGCTCAACTTTGAAACCAACCAGGTTCTGGCTGACGTCACCCCTATCGGCGGTGTGACCATTCCTCAGATGGCCGTCTACAACTTCAATGTTGCGACCCCATTGGGCCTGAAGTACAAGTTCCCCCTGAGCATCACCGGCCACGAAGTGCTGGACCAGTTGTTCCTGACGCCTGACGGCATCACCGCCATCGCCAAGGCCTTGGTTCTGCCCTCCTTCGCCCCTGCACTGATGAAGCAAACCGACTTCGGCACCATCACCATCGACGTGGGTCTGGGTCTGCGTCTGCCCCCCGTGTCCACGACCTCCTACACACCCGCCCCCTGAAAAAGGGGTGAATTCACGCAAGCTAATGAAATCCCTAGCTTGATGAATCCCGCTTAACAAGCCGGCGCCCCCGTGTGGCAGGACATGTTCCCTATCATCCAGGGGCGCCCCCTCATCCAAGGGTCGCCGGATTAGCTCACTCCCGCCAGCATTCAACCCATATCAACATGGCTTGCTTGAGCAGGCAAAAAATAGGAGCACTGAAATGAGTTTGCTGTCCGTTCGTTCGTTCACTGTTGCCGCCGTGCTGGCCGCATCTGCCGCATCCGCCAGCGCCCTGACACTGCCTACAGAATTCCTGCAAGCCAACTCGATCCAGTCCTTCTCTCAGGACGCACTGGACCAATACGACGCCTTCGCCATCACTGTCACCCCATTGGGTAACGCCACAGCATCTAGCACGACTGGCGCCTACAACCTGCCAGTTACCAGCATCACCATCAATTCGTCGTTGAAGGTGACAGCCGGCACAGCCACAGGTTCGGCTCTGGAAATCGCCCGCATCAACCGCGGCGCCAAGGTCGGCGTAACCTTGGCCAACTTCAAAATCGACTTCGTCAACCACAAGGTGTTGGCCGACGTGACCCCAATCGGGGGCGTGACCATCCCTCAAATGGCCGTCTACAGCTTCAACGAAGCCATCCCGCTGACCCTGAAGTACAAATTCCCCCTGAGCGTAACCGGCACCCAGTTGCTGGACCAATTGTTCCTGACGCCTGACGGCATCACCACCCTTGCCAAGGCCCTGGTCCTGCCCAGCTTTGCCCCTGCACTGATGAAGATCACTGACTTCGGCAAGATCGACATCATCGTCAAGGTCGCCCTGCGCCAGCCCGTGTCGACCAAGCCTTACGTGCCGGCCAACTGATTGCCCAGTCCATAGCGCAGCCGCGCTTGCAGTCCGGCAGCACCGAGGGACCACAATCCCCTTGGTCCTGCCGGACTTTTTCTTTGTGTAAATTCAAGTCTTCTCCAGCCTTTCCGCCCCATCATGATCACGTACCAAAACAACAAAATCTGGCAACGCCCCTGGTTCCTGGCCATCGTGGGATGCACGGCCATCGCGGGAGCGGCTTGGTGGTGGACCTCCCATGGCGACAGCCCCAACAATCACTCGGGCAATGTCGCCAGTACCGTTGGCGGCTGGTTGACGCCCAGCACCGGCGCATCAGGCAATGCGGCCACACAACCGGGCAACAACGCCACGCCCCTGCTGGCGCAAGGCCGTCCCACAGACCTCCCCGAGAGCGACTGGAATGCCCTCACTGGCGCCTTGAGCAAACAACCCGGCGACGCCCAGGCTGAAGCCGCTCGGGTGGTGGACTACCTGCGCTACCAAAAACGCTTTGAATACTGGCAGACCACCGAAGGCAACAAGAGCGCCAAAGAGCGCGCCGCCTTGGCTCAGGCCCTGCTGGACGAAATCCCGGCCCGTTTGGCCAAAGGCGAGTTCACCACGGCAGAAGCGGTGTTGATGAACACGGTGCTGATCACCGAAAGCGAGCCCAACGAAACCGCTCGCCAGCAGCGCATTGCCGCCATGCAAGAGCAGTTGCTGAAGTCCGCCCCCCCACAAGACAACGAAAAACTGGTTCGCGAAGCCGATCGCAACACCGAAGCCAAGCGCCTGGTGGCCACCACGTTTGCCGAATGGCAGGCCAAACCCGAAGCCAGCCGCACCCAAGCGACCCTGGAAGCCGCCTTGGCCAACGCTCAACGCAGCTTCAACGCGGGTGGCGCGCAATAAGGGGAGTCGCCTTCCGATAGGCTTCCTATAATCAGCGGATTCCACCTTCTCAACAGGCTGGAGCGCCTCTCGGGCAACGAGGGGGGCTGCCAGCCTGAATTCGTCTTTGCGGTGACCGATCTCATGAGCGCTACTCAAGAAAACCAGACCTACGACCCACGTGCCGTCGAAAGCCGTGCCCAAAAGCATTGGTCAGAGCCGCACTGGAATGGCCATGACGCCTACCGCGTCACCGAATCCAAAGACAAAAAAGCCTTCTACGCCTGCTCCATGCTGCCCTACCCCTCGGGCAAGCTGCACATGGGCCACGTGCGCAACTACACGATCAACGACATGCTCACGCGCTACCTGCGCATGAACGGTCACAACGTGCT
>JAGWTE010000006.1 GCA_028869095.1 Burkholderiales bacterium | reverse complement strand
CGCCGGCCTTGGCGCGTTTTTTCATGATCGCGAACATCAACTCTTGCTTGCGCATGCGAGCGACGTTTTCGATCTCCAAAGCTTCCGCCATCTCAACTAATTTGGAGATGTGCAGTGCCTTCAGTTCTGAAAGGTGCATGGATTGGGACCCTGATTGAGACCTGCGTCAAAGGCAACACGCGGGTGCTGCAAAGTGCAGAAAGCGAACCGTGGGTAAAAGGATGGAGGGGGGACTGGCGTTTGCCGAAACCAGATTGACTCTGGTCTGGCTGCCTGCGCCCGTCAAACAGTGTGGACCGTTTGACTTGACGAGCGCCGATCGAATTTCGATCAGCGCTCGGATTATATGGACGATTTCAGCGAGAAATCACAGGTTGGCGTCAACGAAAGCCGTCAATTGGGCTTTGGACAGGGCGCCGACCTTGGTGGCAGCCAGTTGACCGCCCTTGAAAATCATCAAGGTAGGGATGCCGCGGATGCCAAATTTGGCTGGCACGTCACGGTTTTGGTCCACGTTCATCTTGGCCACGGCCAGACGACCGCTGTAATCCTTGGCCACTTCGTCCAGGATGGGGGCAATCATCTTGCAAGGACCGCACCATTCAGCCCAGTAGTCCACCAGGACGGGTTGGGCCGATTGAAGGACATCGGCATCGAACGATGCGTCGGAAATGTGTTTGATCAGGTCGCTGCTCATGGATCTATCCTCGGGGGTACTGGCCTTTTTGTCGCCAAAAGAATCTTGGGCCAGAAGGGTGAGAAGATTCTGACACAGAAGATGATGCGTTCGCTGGGCATCTCAAGTACCACTTTCCTATGACTGTCATAGACGCAGCCTTTGACGAGGCTTTGAACCATGTGTTGGATCCGCGCTCATGTCTGAGGCCTCAGCCTTGGCTGTGGCATGCGGGCGTGGATGCCCAAACTTGCTGGGCCGAGTGGGCTCGGACAGCCGCGAGCTGGCTGCAAGAGCAAGGGGTGAGCCCACGGGATGCCGTGGTGATCGTGCCCGTGGGCGCGGTGTTGTCACACGCGCGTCGCGCCTGGGCGGAGCAGGTGGGCGGCTGGGCACCGCCGGTTGAAACCATTGCCTCGCTGATTTCGGCCCAAGGCTGGCGGCATGAGGGGGGGCACGGCACACCAGGGCGCGTGAGCTTGGATGTCGTGGCGGACCGTTTGCAGGTGTCGCAGCGTCTGGCCAAAGAGCCGTGGTGCCGCCAGTGGGTGGCGCGAGACCCGCGTGGCTTTGATCACGCCATGACGCAGGTGGTTGATGCCGCGCACACTTGGGTGCGACGCGCTCAGGCGATTGCGCCGGGGCAACGCGCCAGCTATTGGGAACGTTTGCGGGGCTTGCTGGGCGTGGCGGCCACGTCGCCTGTTCAATATGGCTCGCGAGAAAAACTGCTGCTGGCGTGGACCCTGGAGTGGGTGATCGACAGCCTGGATGCGGGCTTGCCCAGTGACCTGTTGTTTGATCTTCCTAGCAAGGCTTACATCGGTGTCAGTGCGGGGGAGTCCGTGTCTCCGGGAACAGAAGCTCACTTGATGCTGAGTGTGATGGCTCAGGCCACGGCGAAGGGCGTTCCATGCTTGTGGTCAGTGGCGCAGGGAGCTTGGGGCGATGCAGACGCTCAGCAGAGATCGGCGCAACCGGCTCAGATTGCGTGCACCGACGCTGAAGATGAGGCTCGACACGCCACGGCATTTATTTTGGAGGCGGTCAATGCCTCCCGCAGGGTCGATGGCGAGCCAGTCGCTTTGATTGCCTTGGATCGCAGTTTGGTCCGGCGGGTGCGGGCCATGCTGGATGGCGCTGGCGCGCAGGTGGCCGATGAGACCGGGTGGCGTTTGTCCACCACACGGGCTGCTGCGGTGGTGACGCGCTTGCTGCAAGCGGCCCATCCGCAAGCCAGCAGTGACGACTTGCTCGACTGGCTCAAATCGGGCTGGGTGCAGCTGGACAAGCAGGATGCAGGTGATGAGTTGGAGGCGTGGTGCCGACGCCATGCTTGGCTGCGTGCCTGGGACAAGCCTGCTTTGCCGGCGGCGGGAGGGGCTTCGTGCCCTGATGCGGCTTTGCAGCTTTGGCAGCAAGCGGATCAGCTCACGCAGGCGTTTCGCAGCATGCGGTCTGGCAAGAAACGCCCGTTGAGGGTCTGGTTGCAGACTTTGTTGGAGATGCTGCAGCAGGCTCAGGCTTGGGACTCGTTGACGCAGGATGAGGCGGGGGCCTTGGTGGCGGAGACCTTGCACTTGTCGCATCCTGACTTGCAAGATGACTCGACCTGGCAGCAGTTGCTCGATCAGATGCAGCTGGATGGGGTGAGGTTTGGGCGCTGGGTGCACGAGGTGCTGGAAAACACGACTTTTCGGCCGCAAGCGCCAAGTGGTCGAATCGACGTGGTGATCACACCCATGGCTCGCGCGGTCATGCGGCCATTTCACAGCATCTTCATCCCCGGGGCTGACTCGCGGCAGCTGGGCGGTGTCTCAACGTCCACCACTTGGCTGGGCCCTGCGCTGACCCGACAGATGGCCTTGGCGACGCCTGAGGATTTGCGCCAAGCGCAGTGGGAGGCCTTTGGCCTGCTGATGTCTCGTGAGCGGGTGGTCTGTCTGCATCGACAAGGCCAAGGCACGGAGCCCATGGAGGCCAGCCCTTGGTTGACGCGCTGGGTCAAGGAATCTCAATGCGAATGGCAAACGGTGCCAGCGCCTTGGCAGGTTCAGCATGTGGACGCAGCCTTGGCGCAACGCCCTTTGCCACATTTGGACCAGGACTCGCTGGCGCTGCTGCCGACGTCATTGTCTGCGACCAGTTATGAGGCCTTGCGTCAATGTCCTTATCGGTTTTATGCCCAGTCGGTGCTGCGTCTTCGCGATGTCGATGAACTGGAAGAAGGGCTGGACCGTTCTGATTACGGTACATGGCTGCACGAGGTCATTCGGCGTTTTCATGTACAGAGGGAGCAGATGCTGGCCTTGCGCACGCAAGACGAGGACGTCCAGGCTTGGCTGGAAGTGGCTGATGTGGTCATGAAGGACATGGGGCTGACTGGCGATGCCACTCGGCCTTACTTCTTGCCTTATCGGTCTGTGTTGCCTGCCATGGCCTCCGCTTATGTGCGGTGGTTGCATGCACATGAGCAAGATGGATGGCGTTGCGTGGACAACGAGTCCAGTCAACACCGGTCCTTGGATTTGAATGAGCAGTGTGGACAGATTGAGATGAAAGGCCAGATCGATCGCATCGATGCGAGTTATCGCGATGGGCAGCGCGCTCGCATGGTGATTGACTACAAGTCAGGCTCTTTGTTGGGGTTGAAAGAGCGCGTCAAGCGTCCCCTGGAGGACACGCAGTTGCCTTTCTACGCGGCGTTGATGGGGGGCGATGTTTCGCATGCCGCTTATTTGCATCTGGATGCGAAGGCCGCCACGCTGATTCGTCATGAAGATGTGCAAGCGCATGCAGAACAGTTGATGGACGGCTTGGTGGACGACTTCACCAGGATCAAACAAGGTGTCGCGATGCCTGCCTTGGGGGATGCTGCGGCCTGTACCTATTGCGCCGCACGTGGTTTGTGCCGCAAGGATCACTGGCCTTTGTCCTTGCCCAATGAGGGGGCGCAAGCATGAACGGCGCATGGAATGCAGCCCAGACAGTGGCTCAAACAGCAGCCTATGAGGTCAACACTCAACAGGTGGACCGCAGCGTCTTTTACCAAGTAGCTTGTGACCCACAACGCAGTGTGGTGGTGGAGGCTTGCGCTGGCGCCGGCAAGACTTGGATGCTGGTGTCGCGCATCATCCGGTCCTTGCTGGATGGCGTGCAGCCTCAACACATTTTGGCGATCACGTTCACCAAAAAGGCCGCGGGCGAGATGCGCGAGCGTTTGCATGTCTGGCTGGCCCAGTTCGCCAAGCAAACGGATGCACAGCGCAGCCAAGAGTTGATCATTCGCGGCGTGCCTGCAGCCAAGGCGGCTGAGTTGGCACCTCGCCTGGGAGCGTTGCACGAACAGTGGATGACGTCAGGCCGCAATGTCGAGATCCATACCATCCACGGGTGGTTTTCTCGTCTGCTCAAAGTGGCGCCATTGGACGTTTTGACCGAGTTGCAACTGCCGCCTCAGATGAGCTTGATCGAAGATCAAACCGAATTGTGGCCGGATCTGTGGGGGCGGTTTTTGCGTCGACTGGATGGTGGTGAGGGGCAGGCTGCCTACACGCGCCTGGTGCAATCCGTGGGCGCGTTCAATCTGGAGGGTTGGCTGCAGACGGCCTTGTCCAATCGCCTGGAAATCGAGTTGACGGATCAAGCGGGTCGGCTGGATCAAAGTGTGGAGTCGGTGGCGCAGTGGGCCACGCCTTGGGCTCGCTGGCCTCACCCGGATCAAGCCTTGTCTGATTCGCACGTGGTGCAGCGCATGTGGGCTTTGGCTGCGATTTTGGGGGCCGCCAAGGGCGCCTTGGCCAAAGACGCGGCCAACGCCATGACCGATGCATTGGGGCAACATGACATGGGCAAGCGCGGCGATGGCCTGAAGGGCGCATTGCTGACTGCGCAGGGGCTGCCAAAAAAACGGCTGGGGGACAGCGAAGAATTGGTGTGGGCGCAAGACTGGCTGGCTGAATGGCTACAAGCTCGGCTGCAGCATCAAGCGCATCAAACCCATCAAGACATGGCAGAGTTGGCCCGAGTGTTGTTTGCTGAATATGCCTTGATCAAATCCGAGCGCGGGCTGGCTGACATGGTGGATCTGGAGCGAGCCGCATCGACCCTGTTGACTGATCCCGTGCTGGCAGGCTGGGTGCAAGAGCGACTGGACGGTCAGACCCAGCAGTTGCTGATGGACGAGTTTCAGGACACCAGTCCTTTGCAATGGCAGACCTTGCGATCCTGGCTGGCCGCATATGCCGGTGCAGGCGGTGGACGCAGCGGGCAGCAGCCCATGCGCGTGTTTCTGGTGGGGGACCCCAAGCAGAGTATTTATCGTTTCCGCCGGGCCGATCCGCGGGTGTTTGAGGCAGCCAAGTCGTTCGTGGTGGAAGGACTGGATGGCGACCTATTGGCTTGCGATCACACCCGTCGCAATGCGCCGGGCATCATCTCCGCGCTGAATGCCTGCCTGCATGAAGCTGCGCTGGCGGGGGATTTTCCTGGATTTCGCACACACACCACTGAATCCACAGAGGACGCGGAGGTGCGCGCGCTGCCCACCATCGAGCGCTCAGCCTTGGAAAAACGTCCCCTGCGAAACGATTGGCGCGACAGCCTGACAGAGCCTCGGGAGACCGAACAGGTGTCTTTGAAGCAGCTGGAGGCCGAGCAGATTGCCAACGCCGTGGAGGTGCTGGTTCATCAACAAGGGATGCCAGCCGGGAACATCTATGTGCTGGCTCGCAAGCGCGCATCGCTGGCCTTGGTGGCTGAGGCCTTGTCCCTCAAAGGCATTCCCAACATCGCACCAGAAAACGCTGCGTTGGCAGAGGCGCCAGAGGTGAAAGACCTGTTGGCCATGCTGGACGTGCTGGTGTCGCCCCACCATGACTTGTCTTTGGCCCAAGCGCTCAAGAGCCCGTTGTTTGCCATGACCGACCATGACTTGCTGCAAGTGGCCGGTCTGGCGCGCGAACAGAACACGTCTTGGTGGGAGGCCGTGCAAGCGATGGCATCTCAAGCTCGGTGGGCCCAGGCGGCTGGACTGTTGAATGCGTGGCAGCTTGCTGCGCGTGTCCTGCCGCCTCATGATTTGCTGCAAAAAGTGGTGACTGAGTCGGGCTTGCGTGAGACCTTGGCTCGGGTACTGGGGGCAGGACGCTGTGAGGCCGCCTGGTCGCATGTGGCGGCTTTGCTCAATCTCAGCCTGGAGATGGATGCGGGGCGCGATGCCACCATTTACCGCTGGATTCGCCGGGTCAAGCGCTCTCTGGCCACACTGCCACCCAAAGCGCACGCTGACGCGGTGCAATTGCTCACCATCCATGGCGCCAAGGGTTTGGAGGCAGAGGTTGTGTTCTTGATCGACACAGATGCCTTGCCGAGCAAAGCAGAAACTTATGGCGTATTGGTCGATTGGCCAGAAGGGGCGGACCACCCGGTGCGATGCGCATTTTTGCAATCCCAGTCCAACCCGCCGCCCAGTTTGAAAGACTTGCTTGACAGCGAAGCCCAAGCCGCTGACCGCGAGGAGTTGAATGCGCTGTATGTGGCGATGACTCGGGCTAAATCTCGTTTGATCATCAGCCGGGTGGAGCCGCATTACCAAGTGAGCAAACCCAGTTGGTGGGCGAGGTTGACGGGTTCGCAAGCAGTGGACGCAAGCACGCCCTGGGAGATCACAGACGGTGCCTTGCCTCAGCAGGCCAAAGCGAAGTCTGCCGGCGCCATCGCCTTGTTGAACTTGCCTGAATTGAACCCGCTGCCAGCTGCCCCCAAGGGGCCCGAAGCCCCCATCTTGCCCATCCAGATCTTGGGGCAGGTGGTTCACAAAGTGCTCGAATGGGTCACTCTGTTGCCCCAACACCAGCGCAAACCTGCCCTGGTTGAGCGCGCCATTCGCCAGGCGGCCAGCCAATTGGCTTTGCCTGCAGACTGGCTACCCCAGGCGCAGGACTTGATGACCCGCTTGCTCTCCAGCGAGGAGGTGTCTCCCTGGCTGGCGGCTGAGGGGCATTTATGGGCCGGTAACGAGGTGACCTTGCACCATGAAGGGCAGACCTTGCGGCTGGATCGGCTGGTTGCACGTGCCGTGGGCGCTCGCATCGAGTGGTGGGTTCTGGACTACAAATTGAGTCACCAACCCCAGGAGTTGCTGACCTACCAAAATCAAATGCAAAGCTATGTTCGAGCTGTCGCGGCCATGCAACCGGGTGACCAGGTTCATGCTGCTTTCATCACGGGCGCAGGGCGTTGGTTGCCCTTGGCGGGCCTGAAGACCTAAGCTTGAGGCAGAAAAGCAGGTGAATGACCGCCCTTGACGAGGAATCGGTCACGCATCTCTTGATGTGAAATCCCCAGTAGCGGGATGGCGTGTACGTCCCGTGCCCTATTCATTTCTGACGACGACATGGCCGCCGCCACAACACCTCCGCCAACTCAACCCGCAGCTGCACCCAAGCAGTTTGGGCGTTTTGCGCTGAATCAGTTGCTAGGCAAGAGCTCTGCGTCCAGCACATGGCTGGCCCGTGACCCGCGGCTTGAGCAGGATGTCCTGCTTTTTGTGCCTCGCACGGCTCCAGTCAAATCGCACCTGAAAGATGCCTGGATGGAGCACGCGCAACACGTGTCGCGCTTGAAACATCCGAACCTGGCGCCGATTCTGGAAGTGGGGGAGCACGATGGCTGGCCTTATATGTCGTGCGCACGGGGCAAGACCAAGACTTTGGCCGAGCGCTTGAGCAGTGGCACGGCGCCGACACCCGTAGAGGTCGCGACCTGGATGCGAGACCTGATCGATGGCCTGGCGTACGCGCATGAAGCAGGTATCGCGCATTACGATTTGGGCTTGCACAACGTCTTGATTGACTCCGCCGGACGTGCCTCCTTGGCTGGCCTGGGCGCCGGCTTGAAGACGGAAACCTTGCAGTTTCTGGCCAAACACGAAACGGACCGGCAGCAGACGCGCGCCGACTCTGAACGCGACGTGTTGATGGCTGGTCTGCTCATGCATCGCATCCTGGCCGGGCATCCCGCCCTGGATGACAGCGATCTGGGCAGCGCTGCGTCGCGCGTGGGTCTTGAAATTGTCCGCCTGCCATGGACCACGCCCCATACCGTGCCGGAGACCTTGCGGGCCATTGTCAATCGGGCCACCGATCGGCAGCAGCGTCAGCGGTATTTGAACGCGCGGACCCTGCTCAGTGCGATTCAAAGCTGGCTCAAGACCAACGAACAAGAGGGCGGCGGGCCGCTCTTGCTGTTGCTGGACCGCCTCAATACCGTGGGGCATTTGCCCAATCGTCCGGGGACTGAAAAAGCACTGATGACGGCCTTGCCGCAAGAGCAGTTGCGGGTGGACGATTTTGTCGACGTCATCGTCAAGAACCCTGCTTTGGTGTGGGAACTGCTCCGATCCGTCAATACGGCGACTTATCGGAGCACCAGTGCGGACGATGGCGTGACGACCATTGGACGGACGGTGGTGTTACTGGGGCAGCAGGGCTTGAGAAAGATCGCCAGCGGCTTGCGAGCCTGGCCTGGGGTTCTGGATGCCCAAGCATCGACGACCGACGCCGAATCTGCTCAAGCTGCCAAACTGGCGCTGCAGACCGAGTTGCGCTTGACCTGCATCGCAGGCCATGCCGCACGGTTGTTGGCGCCATTTTCTGTGCATGACGAAGAAGCATCGATTGCAGCCATGTCTCAACGGCTGGGCTGGTTGCTGATCCTCTACCACTTCCCTGAGGAAGCGGCACAGATCACCAAGTTGATGCAAGCTGGACCGCCCGCGCAAGAGGGCGAATCACCCACGCCGGGGATGACCCAGGAAGCGGCCACGGCGGCAGTGCTGGGCATCCATCTGGATGATCTGACAGCGGCGGTCATGAAGCATTGGGGCATGCATGAGCGGCTGCTGGCTGCGTGCCGGCCCTTGAGCAAGAACACCCCGGTGCGACACCCGCATGAGACGGCAGAAGTGTTGCGGGCCGTGGCCAGCCTGGCCAATGAGCTGGTGACCGCAGCGAATTTGCAGGTCGAGACGGCCAAGATCGTCACCGCGATTTACCACGCCAGCACCCGCTACGCGCGGGCCTTGGATCTGGCGCCCAAGGAATGCCAACTGGTGCTGGAGCAGGCCACGCGACTGGTCAATGCGTCCAGCCGCAACGAGTTCGTCAACCCAATTTGAGCGCTTGGGCGCAGTCCTTGACCAGCCCTGGGCCTTGGTAGATCAGACCGGTGTAGATCTGGACCAGGTCAGCGCCTGCGTCGCGCTTGGAGCGCGCATCAGCCGCGCTCATGACGCCACCAACCCCGATGATGGGGAAGCGCGGGCCCAAAGCGGCGCGCAACTGGCGGATCACCTGGTTGCTGGCTTCCAGCACCGGCGCACCGCTCAAGCCACCTGTTTCGTCAGCGTGCTGCATGCCTTTGACGGCCTCGCGCGAAATGGTCGTGTTGGTGGCGATCACGCCATCGATGCCATTTTTTTGCAGCGTGGCGGCAATGACGCCCACTTGCGTTTCATCCAGATCTGGGGCGATTTTCACGAACATCGGCACCGTGCGGCCGTGGCGCTTGATCAAATCCTGACGGCGCTCTTGCAACTGGCCCAGCAAGGCATCCAGCGCTTCGTCGCTTTGCAGTGCGCGCAGGTTCTTGGTGTTGGGCGATGAGATGTTGACGGTGACGTAGTCGGCATGGGGGTACACGCCCTCCAGGCAGATCAGGTAGTCGTCGACCGCGTTTTCAATGGGGGTGACGGCGTTCTTGCCGATGTTCAAACCCAAAATCCCACCGTTTTGACGGAACTTGGCGCGTTTGACGTTGGCAAGAAACGAGTCCAGCCCTTCGTTGTTGAAGCCCAGGCGGTTGATCAGGGCATTGGCCTCAGGCAGGCGGAACATGCGCGGCTTGGGGTTGCCCGGTTGCGCCTTGGGCGTGACGGTGCCCACTTCCACAAAACCAAAGCCCATGGCGCCCAGACCGTCGATGCAACGGCCGTTTTTGTCCAGCCCAGCGGCCATGCCCACGCGATTGGGGAAGGTCACGCCCGCCAAGGTCACCGGGTCTTGCACCCGTTGATTGCCCCACACGCAGGCCAGAGGCGTGTTTTGAAAACGGGCCAGCGCCCCCATGGTCAATTCGTGCGCCACCTCGGGGTCGAGGTTGAACAAAACAGATCGAGACAGGGCGTAAGGAAGCAGGGCCATGACAGGTTGAAGGGCTAAAAGAGGCAGGAAGAACCCGCTATTGTCCCAGAACCTGAGGCCAAGCCAAGGGAAATCACCGGCGCGGGGCTGTGGCAAACTGCCCTCCCTCATGCCCCGGTCCCGCCAAGTGGACGGCAGGGGCCTCTCGTCGATTTCCATACAAGGCCAGAGCTTGGACAAGATCCTCATGCAATTGGCGGCTGAACTGAAGGTTCGCCCCGCCCAAGTCGTTGCTGCTGTTGAGTTGCTGGACGGTGGCGCCACCGTTCCCTTCATCGCCCGCTACCGCAAAGAAGCCACCGATGGCCTGGATGACACGCAACTGCGTGATCTGGAAGCGCGCCTGGGCTATTTGCGCGAGCTGGAAGACCGCCGCGCCGCCGTGCTCAAGAGCATTGACGAGCAGGGCAAGCTGACGCCCGAGCTGCGTGCTGCCATTGAAACCGTGCCCACCAAGCAGGAACTGGAAGACTTGTACCTGCCGTACAAGCCCAAGCGCCGCACCAAGGGCATGATCGCCCGCGAAGCCGGTATTGAGCCCCTTGCCGACAAGCTGTTTGCCGACCCGACGCTCGACCCGCAAACCGAGGCCGCTGCGTTTGTGAACGCCGACGGCGGCTTTGCCGACACCTTCGCGGTGCTGGACGGCGTGCGCGACATCCTGTCTGAGCGCTGGGCCGAAGACGCGACCTTGATCGGCAAGATGCGTGACTGGCTCTGGTCGGAAGGCCTGTTCAAGTCCAAGCTGATGGACGGCAAGGACGAGAACAACCCCGACGTGTCCAAGTTCCGGGACTACTTTGACTACGACGAACCCATCCGCACCGTGCCCTCGCACCGTGCGCTGGCGGTGTTCCGTGGTCGCACGCAAGAGTTCCTGGATGCCAAGCTGGTGCTGGACGAAGAAGTCATCCCCGGCAAACCGACCATGGCCGAAGGCCGCATTGCGGTGCACCTGGGCTGGAGCCACAGCAAGCGCCCCAGCGACGACCTGATCCGCAAGTGCATCGCCTGGACCTGGAAGGTCAAGCTGTCGCTGAGCCTGGAGCGCGACCTGTTCGCCCGCCTGCGTGAAGGTGCCGAAGCCACCGCCATCAAGGTGTTTGCTGAAAACCTGCGCGACCTGCTGCTGGCCGCGCCGGCCGGCAAGCGCGTGGTCATGGGCCTGGACCCGGGCATCCGCACCGGCGTGAAGGTGGCCGTGGTCAGCGACACCGGCAAGGTGTTGGACACGTCCACCGTGTACCCGCACGAACCGCGCAAGGATTGGGAAGGCTCGATCCACACGCTGGGCCGCTTGTGCGCCGCCCACGGTGTCAACCTGATCGCCATTGGCAATGGCACCGCCAGCCGCGAAACCGACAAGCTGGCCGCCGATCTGATCAAGCGCATCCAACAATTGGCTCCTGGCACCCCGATCGAAAAGGTCGTCGTGTCGGAAGCCGGCGCGTCGGTGTATTCGGCCTCTGAATTTGCCTCGAAAGAGCTGCCCGAATTGGACGTGAGCCTGCGTGGCGCCGTGTCCATCGCGCGCCGCTTGCAAGACCCCCTGGCCGAGTTGGTCAAGATCGATCCCAAGAGCATTGGCGTGGGCCAGTATCAGCACGACGTCAACCAAAGCGAGCTGGCTCGCACGCTGGACGCTGTAGTGGAAGACTGCGTGAACTCGGTGGGGGTGGACCTGAATACGGCATCGGCCCCGCTGCTGTCGCGCGTGTCGGGCCTGAGCACGGCCGTGGCCAACAGCATCGTGCGCTGGCGCGATGCCAATGGCGCGTTCAAGAACCGCAAGCAGTTGATGGACGTCGCCGGCCTGGGCGCCAAGACCTTTGAGCAAGCCGCTGGCTTCTTGCGCATTCGCGATGGCGACAACCCGCTGGACATCTCTGGGGTGCACCCCGAGACCTATCCGGTGGTCGAGAAGATGCTGGCCTCTACCGGCAAGAGTGCAGGCGAGTTGATCGGCAAGAGCGATGTGTTGCGCACGCTCAAGCCCGAGTTGTTTGCCGATGACAAGTTCGGCGTCATCACCGTCAAAGACATCTTGGGTGAGCTGGAAAAGCCAGGCCGCGACCCACGCCCCGACTTCAAGGTGGCGCGCTTCAACGATGGCGTCGAAGACATCAAGGACCTGAAGGAAGGCATGGTGTTGGAAGGCACTGTGTCCAACGTGGCTCAGTTTGGCGCCTTTGTGGACCTGGGCGTGCACCAGGACGGCTTGGTCCACGTGAGCCAGTTGTCCAACAAGTTCGTGACCGATGCGCGTGAAGTGGTCAAGACCGGTGACATCGTCAAGGTCAAGGTCATCGAAGTGGACTTGTCTCGCCAGCGCATCTCGCTGACCATGAAGCTGGACGCGGCCACCGGTCCCAAGGGGGCAGGCGCGGCACGTGACAACGGCTTCCGTCCGGCGGCACGCAATGAGCGCATGGGCGGTGGAGCAGGGCGGGGTGCGGCGCCTCAGCCGGCACAAGGGCAGTCGGCCATGGCTGCGGCGTTTGCCAAGTTGCAGACCAAACGTTGATAGAGGCCGCGCTGGCGGCCTTTACAACATGTCGCCCGTTTCCTGATACCGGGTGTGCCAGGCAAAGGCTTGCTCCAACAAGTGAGGCGTGTGCCCGCCACGTTTGCAAGCCTCATTGAAATAGTCCTGCAATGGCCCTTGGTACAGCGGGTCCACGCAGTTTCGGATGATGACTCTCGCCCGTTCGCGCGGGGCCAAGCCGCGCAGATCGGCCAAGCCATGTTCCGTCACGATCACGTCCACATCGTGTTCGGTGTGATCCACATGGGTCACCATCGGCACGATGCTGGAGATGGCGCCTCGCTTGGCGATCGACTTGGTCACGAACACCGACAGGTGGGCGTTGCGGGCAAAGTCACCAGAGCCACCGATGCCGTTCATCATGTGCGTGCCGCTCACATGGGTCGAGTTGATGTTGCCGTAGATGTCGCATTCGAGCGCGGTGTTGATGGTGATCAGACCCAGACGGCGGATGACTTCGGGGTGGTTGCTGATCTCTTGCGGGCGCAACACCAGGCGTGACTTGTAATCGTTGATGTGAGCCAGCACCCGTTCATACGTCGGTTTGGACAAGGTGATAGACGATGCCGAAGCAAAGCTCACCCGACCGCTGTCCAGCAACTCAATGGCACTGTCTTGCAGCACCTCGGAGTACATCTTCAGATCCCGGAACGGCGAGTCGATCAAACCATGTAGCACCGCGTTGGCGATGGTGCCAATGCCCGATTGCAAAGGCTGCAGTGATGCCGACAAGCGTCCCACCTTCACTTCGTGGCGCAAGAACTCGTCCAAATGGCCGGCGATGGCGTTCGTCTCCGCATCGGGCGGCAACACATTGGACGGGCTGTCGGCCTTTTCGGTGATCACGATGGCCGCGATCTTGGACGGGTCAATGCTGATGAAGGGTGTGCCAATGCGCTGCTCGGGCGAAATCAGCGGGATGGGCTGACGGTGCGGCCGATAGGTCGGGATGAAGATGTCGTGCAGGCCTTCCATGGCCAAAGGCATCGTCAAATTGATCTCGATGATCACCTGCTTGGCCAGGATCGCAAAGCTCGCCGAATTGCCCACCGAGGTGGTGGGCACGATGGCGCCGGTCTCGGTGATGGCGGTGGCTTCGATCACGGCAATGTCCACTGGCGCCAGCTGCCCTGAGCGCAGTTGCTCCACCGTTTCGGACAAATGCTGGTCCAAAAACATCACATCGCCGTTGTTGATCTTGCCGCGCAAGGTGGCATCGACCTGAAAAGGCAGGCGGCGTGCGATGGCATTGGCTTCCACCAGGATTTTGTCGGTGTCGTTGCCCAGCGAAGCCCCGGTCATCAAGGTGATCTTCAAGGGCTCTTGACGCGCCCGGTCGGCCAGTGCCAAGGGCACCGCTTTGCAATCGCCCGCGCGGGTGAAACCGCTCATGCCCACGGTCATGCCGTCTTTGAACAGCGTGGCGGCATCGTGTGCGGACATGATCTTGTCGCGCAGTCGAGCCAGACGGATGCGGTCTTCGTACATGGGGTCTCCTGTGGCGGCCACGTGTGCCGGTACGTCGATGCCATGTCGACGAACGTTGTGTGAAGGGCAGTATAGAAATCGACAGGCATTCATGTTGCGACTTATATTCATGCATTCGATTCCAAATTGGCATGATTGAAAGTCAAGGCACATGGACCTCAAAGCCCTGCGTTACTTTGTCGAAACGGTGCGGCAAAGCAGCTTCACCCAAGCAGCCTCTGAGTTGTGCGTGACGCAATCGACCGTCAGCAAGATGGTTCGTCAGTTGGAAGACGAGATCGGGCAACCCTTGCTGATCAGAGAGGGGCGCAGCGTGCGCATGACCGATGCCGGTCGCCTCGTGTACGAGCGGGGGCTGGACGCGCTGGCGGTCGTCCAGCGGCTCAAGCGCGATGTGGCTGACCTGTCTGACCTGGCCCGAGGCTCGTTGACCGTGGGGATCCCGCCCATGGTCAACCTGTTTTTCCCGCCTTTCATTCAGCGCTTCAAGTCACGTTATCCGCATATTGACTTGACCATCGAAGAGGCCGGTGGCCAAGTGATTGAACAACGCGTTTGCGCGGGCGACTTGGAAGTAGGTGTGACTGTGTTGCCGGCCATGCCTGATCGCATGCTGGCGTCATCTGAACTGGGGCGATTCCCGATCTGCCTGGTGGGCACGGCCCGTTCACCATGGGCCAGGCTCAAACGCCCCACGCTGGCCGCTTTGCATGGACAAACCGTGGTGATGCTCAGCGAGGACTATTCGCTCACGCGCCTCTTGCGTCAGGCGATGGCGGATGCGGGCGTTGTGCCGCAAGTGGTGGCACAAAGCGGGCAGTGGGACTTTTTGCTGTCCATGGCCATGGCGGGCATGGGAACGGCGTTGCTGCCTCAGCCCTTGCTGGATCGTCTCAGGCTACCTGAAGACGTGCTGATCCGCCCCTTGCATGCGCCCGATGTGATCTGGCGGGTAGGGCAGATCTGGATGCCTGACCGTTATTTGTCTCACGCCGCACGCGCCTGGCTGGCCGTTTGTGCCGAGCGGCAGTAGCTGTCAGCGTTGTACGCGGGCACTGCGCGTGATGCGGATAGGCAGCCCCAACTGGCTTCTGTAGACCGATGGGGTGACCCCCTTCCAGCGCCGGAAGGCCTGGATGAAGCTGGACAGGTCATGAAAGCCCAGGCGCAAGGCGATTTCCTTGTGGCCCAAATGGGCGGTTTCAATCAGCTCCAGCGCCAAAATCAATCTGACTTCATCAACCAGATCACGGAACGTGGTGCCTTCTGCGACCAGATGGCGGCGCAAGGTACGGCTGGTCATGCACAACTCGGCGGCAATCGCCTCCATATCTGGCAGCTTGCCCGGCGTGTGCAGCAAGCGATTGCGCACCACGGCCGCGCAGCCATGACGCGAGCGACGCTGGTTCAGCAGGTCCCGGCAAATGTCCTCACACATGGCCGCAGTGGTTTCATTGGCCTGGGGCAAAGGCAAATCCAGATAGTGAGACGGGAATTCAGCCCGGTTGGATGACGCATTGAACTCAGGCTCGATCCCGAAGTGCTGTGCATACATGGCCGCATATGACGGCGCCGGTCCTTTGAAGCACAGGCGGTGCAGCGGGATGGCCGATTGGAAAATGTCCTTCTGGAGCACCCGCAGGGCCACGGCATCGCGCTCAACCACGAAGCGGCGAACCTCGGCCGGCACTTCCAAGTCCCCCAGCGTGAAACTGGTGACGCCGTTGCCTGACTGCATGCTGATGTGGGTGAAGGCGTAAGTCAGATTCAGGTACCGCAAGGCCAGTTGCGCCGCACTGATCAACGTCGGGCTGCTGATCAAGGCATAGCCCCAAATGCCATAGGTGGTCAGGCGATAGCGAGAGCCCGCCTCCAATCCCAACCAAGGCAAATGTGGCAGCAGACGAACCAGATTGGTGATCACCGCCAATTCGTCGGTCGCTTCAATTTCACCCTTCAAGTCTTCCAGGGCCGCAGGCGTCAACTGGCTGTTTTGCAGCAGTTGCTCCGCCGTCAGTCCATGCTCGACGCCCAGTTGCAAGAGCAAACGCACGCTGGCATTGCCCCGCCGAAAGTTCCAACTGGCATGTGGACTGGCTTCTTGTGATGATCGTGCGGCTGGGGCGGGACCGGAACTCATGACGGCGTGTCTGCTTCTGTCAAACGGGTGTCCGATTGCAACACATTTTTGAGGCGATTGGCTGTTTCCGGACAATGGTGGATCAAGTTGTCCTGAAATCCTGGCCCTGTCACCCCTCTGGGGGTATGCTTGGGAATATTTCACAATCCGAATTTTTATGCCGCCACGTGAGTTGACGCTGTACACATTCGCGATGTCCCACTTCTGTGAAAAGATCCGATGGACTCTGGATCTGTGCAACTTGCCCTATGTGGAAGTGCCCATGACACCGGTCTTTCACCTCTACTCGGCCTGGCGCATGGGGGGACGCGGCCGTACCTCTTTGCCCATCTTGAAAGTGGTGGCGCGCCAATCGCCTACCGACTTCATTCAGGACAGCACCCGCATCCTGTCTTGGCTTGACAGAGAACTCGGCCCTTGCGATTTGATGCCGCGCTGTAGTTTGTCTGAAGAGGTCTCGGCCATTGAAGACCGTTTCGATCGCATTGGCCAAGACGTTTCCCGCTTGCTGTATGCACACGCGTTCCAGCATGACGACAAGGTATTGCGGTTTTGGGGCTCGTCGGCTACGCCCTGGCAGCGCCAGTGCCTCAAAGCCAGCTTGCCTTTGGTGCGTTGGGTATTTCGTCGCCGACTGGGCCTGAGCCGCAACGGCTTGCGCCGGGCGGATCATCAATTGCAGCAGGCCCTGGCCTGGTTGGATGGGCGTTTGAGCGACGGTCGGACCTTTCTGGTCGGCTCCCGATTGACGGTGGCGGACGTAGCAGCAGCTTCTCTGTTGGCACCTCTGGCTTGCCCTGAGCAACACCCGGTGTTCAGCCAGGCGGACTTCAAACGCTATATGCTTCCAGGTTCTGCGACCTGGTTGAATGACCGCCCCGCTTTGCGATGGGTGCGGCGCATGTACGCAGAGCACCGAAACGCATTAACCGAAGGGGCTGCTGCGACAGCCTGATTGCTGTCATGAAGGCCTTGTGCATTTACGCGGGTGAAGGTGCCCGCCGTCATATCCAGCGCCATGGTTTGCAGCCACAAGACATCCGTGTCGTGCCTGCAGCCGCAGGTGGCCCCAAAGGGCTGATCCTTCAGCCCTTGGACCAACACCTGTTTGGGCAGTGGTTGCCACAAGGTCAGCATGAAGTGCATTTGATTGGCGCCTCCATTGGGGCCTGGCGAATGGCCACAGCCTTGATGGACAAGCCGCGAGAGGCTTTTGACTTGTTTGCGCAGGGCTACATTGGCCAGCAATACGAGCCAGAACCCGGACGCAAGCTGCCCAGCGCCAAGGTGGTCAGCGAAGGGTTTGCGCAATCACTGGAAGACTTCTTTGGGGCGCACATACCATCCTTGCTGACGCACCCACGGTATCGCTTGCATGTGCTCACGTCCCGCGGACGCCAGGTTTTGCGCCGTGCCGGTAAGTTTCAAACGGGTATGGGGATGGCTGGGTTGGCCCTTGGCAATGCGGTCAGCCGCAAGGCGGTGGGCTTGTTTTTGGAGCGCACAGTGTTTTCCAGCCCTGGCGCCCAACTGCCGTTGCCTTTGACAGATCAGCCCACGCGTTACGTGACTTTGTGTGCTGACAACTTCAAACCGGCCATCCAGGCCTCCTGCAGCATCCCCTTCTGGCTGGATCCTGTCTTGGATATTCCTGGTGCAGTCCCTGGCGCACACTGGGATGGTGGCTTGGTGGACTATCACCTGCATTGGAACTATGCAGCCATGGACAGCGGCCTGGTGTTGTACCCGCATTTTCAGAAGCAGGTGATACCGGGCTGGCTTGACAAGACCTTGAAGTGGCGACACAAGGCCACGCCTGCGCTGAGCAACATGGTTTTGTTGGCGCCCAACCCCGCGTGGGTCAAAACTTTGCCCAACGGCAAGTTGCCCGATCGGTCCGATTTCACGGGGCTTGACGCCGCCACGCGCATACGAGTGTGGACACAAGCCGTGTCACAAAGCCAGCAATTGGCTCAGGAATGGCAGCAATGGTTGCACAATGGCTGCCCAATTGATCAGGTCACCCCGATCTGATTGTCCTCGCGCAAGTCGCTCAGCAAAGCTTTTCCATGCCTCAGGTGTCAGTTGAATCCGGTCCCAGCAGGTTTGTCGCGCTCGACAAGCGTCTGTCCGAGTTGTCGTCCTACGTGATCGTCGTCTCGCTGGTCGCATTGGTGTGTGGCTGGGTCTTTCTCAACTCGATCGGGCACACGGCTTTGCATCAGGACATGGCCGAGCAATTTGTCTGGGCTCACTCGTGGCAGTTGGGCTACCCCAAGCATCCGCCTTTGCCCACTTGGCTGTTCATGGCCGCACAGTTGCTGGCGCCGCCCACCCCGGGCCTGCTGTATACGCTGGCGGCGTTGTGCATTGCTGCCACCGGCGTCTTTACCTACCTGTTTGCGCGTGAATTGCATGGCCCTCGCTTTGGCATCCTGGTGGCCGTGTTGTGGAGCTTGCAGCAGCCGTTCAGTTGGCGCGCCTGGATTTACAACCACAACACTGTTTTGATCGCAGCGGTGGCGTTCACGGCCTGGGTCACTTTGAGGGCGGCCCATCGGCCCACGCTCTTGCGCTGGCTATGGGTCGGTGTGGGCAGTGCATTGGCGATGCTCACCAAGTTGCAGGCCTTTGTGCCGCTTGTGGGCATGGTGTGGGCCCTGTGGCGCAGCGGCCATCTTGATCAGCCGCGTGAGCGCAAATTGATGGGCATTACTTTGTTGGTGGCCGTTTTGCTCAGCGGTCCTGCCTTGTACTGGATGCTGACGGGGCACACCAATGCCTTGAGCTATGGCCTGCACCAGCTGGGCGACAAAAAACCTGGCGGTGAATCGGTGGGTGTCTTGCAGTTCATCACCTCCGAACTGCGCATGGGCTCCTTGACCTTGGTCGCTCTGTTGGCGTGGATTGGGATCAACCGTCGGAACACGAGCGGTGCCGAGCTTGAAACGCCGCTGGTGGCCACGGACACGCGAGCTTGGATTCAGGGCCTGTTCTGGCTGCCACTTGCTGTGGTCGGCGCTGCTGCGTTGTTTGGTGGGGCGCGTCTGCATGCGCAGTGGGGTGTGCAGGTTTTCCAGTTCCTGGCCTTGGCTTTGGTCATCTGGTTTAAACCGCGGCTGGATGGCTTGTCGGTCAGCAAAGCACTGTTGGTTGGCTTTGTGTTGCAAGCATTGCAGCTGGCAGCCGCGCTCAGCCCCCAAGGCCAAAAACTTCATGCCCCTGGGGCCGTGCAAGGCTACCCCGCCAAGGTCTTTGCGCAGAGGGTATTGGGCGATTGGCAGCGATACACACATTGCCCTTTGCATTTCGTGAGCGCACCGTTCATTGAGGGCGGCCAGTTGTCTGCTTACTTGCCTGGCTTCCCGGTGGTCATTGAAGACGGTGAACTGGGCAACAGCCCATGGGTTGACCCCGTTGCTCTGGCTCAAGAGGGTGAGGTTGTCGTCGTACGGGACGAGTCTGCTTTCCCTGCCGACGTGATTCATGAGCCGTCCATGGTGCTGGTCCCACCCGCTTCGGTGAAGCTGGTGCATACCGCCTACTGGGGGATCCGGATGCCCAAGACACCTTGTCGTTGACCGAGGGCGCAAGCGTGGTCCCCCTGGTTGTGGGGGATCCTGTTTTTTTGTCGCTGGATCATCCTGCCAGCTTCCATGGACTGGCATACCATACGCCCCATTGATTAAACGACCGTTTGAAACGATCGTACACATCGGAGGCCATGGTGAACCGACCTGAAACGCTGCCCCGTTCTGCGGTAGCCGATACCAAGACGCGCATCCTGGACGCGGCCGAAGCGCTGTTTGTCGCTGGCGGCTTTGACGCGCTGTCCATGCGTCAGATCACGGCGTCGGCACAGGTGAATCTGGCGGCGGTGAACTATCACTTTGGCAGCAAGGACGCCCTGATCGAGTCCGTACTGGCTCGCCAATTGGACACGCTCAACGAAGCCCGTGAAACCATGCTGGACCGACTGGAGTCCACACTCGGCGATCAGCTGCAGTGTGAACATGTCATGGCAGCCATGTTCCTGCCCGCTGTGCGCATTTCGCGAAGCGGTGCACCCAACGCGGATCGCTATCTGCAGTTTTTGGGCAGGGCTTACACAGACCCCTCGTCGGTGGTTCGCGACTTCATCGACACCCACTATTTGCAGACGCTGGGCCGGTTTTTTCAGGCCTTCCAGCGCACCTTGCCGCAATTGAGCGTGGACGACCTGGCCTTCAGGCTTCACTTTGCCATGGGGGCCCTGTCCGGCATCCTGGCCGGCGGCGACACCCAGCGACTGCTCAAAGAGTTCACCCAAGGGCAGGGTGACCACGAGTCCTTCTTGCTGTCTCGCCTGATCTCCCTCATGGCGGCGGCGTTGAAAGCCCCCTTGCCAGGCCCCACCGATCCGAACATGTTCGACCACATCGTCAAGCTCGTTTGAGCCTGCCCCTGCGAGATCGCAACACGTCCCTTGATTCTTCCTTGACGAGCACAGCCATGAAAGACGGTTACCTAGACTTCGCCAACTCAGCCATGGGCGCCAAACTGATCAATGCCTTGGGTTTGCCCAAGCCCTTGCCATTGGAGCGCTATCAGGCTGGCCAACCGGTGATCAATGGATCGGTCTTGGTCGGTGGTGGTGGTGAGCCTCAATTGCTGGAGGCCTTGGCCGCATTCTTCAAATCGATTGGTGCTCAGACCTTGGCTCACGAGCGTTTGCCGCAGTGGGTCAGCGTGGCCAACAAAGCGGGCCTGACAACCGGGCGCTGGACGCTGAACGGAGACAAGGGCGAGAAGGTCAAGGCCTTGGTGTTCGATGCCACAGGCTTGAACGACAGCGCCCAGTCCGACGCCTTGTACTGGTTCTTCCACGACGCCGCCCGCTCTTTGCTGCCATGTGGTCGTGTCGTGGTGCTGGGCCGCCCACCTGAAGAGTGCACCTCGCCCCGCCAAGCCACCATTCAGCGTGCGCTGGAAGGCCTGACACGTTCGCTGGGCAAAGAGCTCAAAAAGGGCAGCAATGCGCAACTGGTCTACGTGTCTGAAGGGGCCGAAAACCAAGTCGACTCCACCTTGCGTTTCCTGCTGTCGCCTCGCTCGGCCTATGTGTCGGCCCAGGTCATCCGCATTCGCAAGCCGGTAGGCCAGGCATCCGCGCCGGCAGACTGGACGCAAGCCCTGGCTGGCAAAAAGGTGCTGGTGACCGGCGCCTCTCGTGGCATCGGGGCCGCCATTGCCGAAGTCATGGCGCGTGATGGCGCCCATGTGATTGCACTGGACGTGCCGCAAGCACAAGCCGGTTTGGACGAGGTCGCCAAGAAGATTGGCGGCACCGCGCTGGCACTGGACATTGGCGCCGAAGACGCGCCCCAGAAACTGGTGGATGCGGCTCTGGCCCAAGGTGGTTGGGACGTCATCGTGCACAACGCCGGCATCACCCGCGACAAGACCATCGCCAACATGAAAGAACACCTGTGGCAGCAGGTGGTGAACGTCAACCTGTCGACGCAAGAGCGCATCAACGAGGCCATGGTGGCCAGCGGTGCGATCAAGTCGGGCGGGCGCATCGTGTGTGTGTCGTCCATCTCCGGCATCGCGGGCAACATGGGGCAGACCAACTACGCGGTCTCCAAAGCCGGTGTGGTCGGCATGGTGCAAAGCTCGGCCCCCGTCTTTGCGCAAAAGGGCATCACCATCAACGCGGTGGCACCTGGCTTCATCGAAACGCAGATGACCGCAGCCATCCCCTTCGCCATCCGCGAAGCAGGGCGCCGCATGAATTCCATGAGCCAAGGCGGCCAGCCGGTCGATGTGGCCGAAGCCATTGCCTGGTTCGCCAGTCCTGCGTCCGCCGGCATCACGGGCAACGTCATCCGCGTGTGCGGCCAAAGCTTGATTGGTGCTTGAGTTCGCTCAAGAGATCATGAAGATCATCGAAATCAACAAGCTGCCCGGTCAGGTCGCCTTGAACCTGGGCGCCTTGCGCTCCAGCAGTAAACGCCCCACCGTGGTGGAAGCACTGCCAGCGGTAACCTATGTCCGCCCCAAGGTGGTGGTGGATGGCCGAGCGGTCGCGGCCTACGCCAAGGTGTGCGGTTTCAAGGCCGCGCATGGTGTGCCGCTGCTGTATCCGCACATGCTGGCGTTCCCGCTGTCCATGATGCTGTTCGGCTCGAAGTACTACCCCTGGCCCGCCATGGGCACGGTGCATCTGGCCAACCAGGCCCGCCAACACCAGCGCATTCATGTGGGCGACGAGTTGCGCATTGAAATGCAAACGGGTGAGCTGCTGGCGCATGAAAAGGGTCAGATTTTCACCTTGCACTCGCGTGCAATCCGAGGCTCCACCTTGATGTGGGAGAGCACGGGCCATTTCCTGCGCGTGGGCGTCAAGCAGGTCACCGGGCCGGCCTTTGAAGGCGACCTGAAAGATCCGGCGCCTTTGTCTCATCAGGCTGATTTCTATGCCGGTGCGGGCATTGGTCGTCGTTATGCCTTTGTGTCGGGTGACGTGAACCCCATTCACCTGTCGGCCTTGACGGCGCGCATTCTGGGCTTCAAGCGCGCGATTGCGCATGGCATGTGGACCACCGCGCGTGCCCTGTCCACCTTGATGCCCAGAGAGCCCATTGAGCAGGCCTGCGTGACGGCCGAGTTCAAAACACCGTTGTATCTGCCGGCGCGGACGTCTCTTTGGACCTCGCGGACAGAAGGGCAGACCTTGTTTGAAGTCCGCAATGCCAAGGGCGACAAACCCCATTTGCGAGGCCGGGTTCAGTGCTGAGCCACGCCACATCTGATCACTGATTCACTCAAAAGCATTAGGAGTCCACAGCATGAACAGCATCCGACGCGTCGCCATCATTGGCGGCAATCGCATCCCCTTTGCACGCTCGAACACGGTCTACTCAGATGTGTCCAACCAAGACATGCTGACGGCCACGCTGCAAGGCCTGGTTGACCGGTTCAACTTGCATGGCCAGCGTCTGGGTGATGTGGCGGCTGGCGCCGTGATGAAGCATTCGCGTGACTTCAACCTGGTCCGCGAAACCGTGTTGTCGACCACCTTGTCTCCTGAAACCCCGGCCTACGACCTGCAACAGGCTTGCGGCACCGGCCTGGAGGCCATCATGCTGGTGGCCAACAAGATCGCCTTGGGTCACATCGAGTCTGGCATTGGTGGCGGCGTGGACACCACGTCGGATGCGCCCCTGGGCGTCAACGAAAAAATGCGCAAGATCTTGCTGGACGTGAACCGGGCCAAGACCACCGGCCAGCGCCTGGCTTTGCTGTCCAAGATTCGCCCCAGCATGTTGGTCAAGCCCGCGATCCCTCGCAACGGTGAGCCACGCACGGGCCTGTCCATGGGTGAGCACTGCGAGCAAATGGCCCAAGAGTGGAACATTGCCCGCGAGGACGAAGACCAACTGGCCCTGGCCAGCCACAAGAACCTGGCGGCCGCCTACACCAACGGCTTCTTTGCCGACTTGATGACGCCGTTCAAGGGTGTGAGCAAGGACAACAACCTGCGCCCGGATCTGAGCATTGAGAAGCTGCGCTCGCTCAAGCCCTGCTTTGACAAGAAGGTGGCGCCGGGCCGTGGCACCTTGACGCCGGGTAACTCGACCCCGCTGACCGATGGCGCCTCTGCCGTGCTGCTGGGCAGCGAAGAATGGGCCAAGGCCCACAACTTGCCGGTGCAGGCTTACATCACCTTCAGCGAAGTGGCTGCCGTCGACTTCTTCAACAAGAAAGAAGGGCTGCTGATGGCCCCAGCCTACGCCGTGCCCCGCATGCTGCAGCGCGCAGGCTTGACCTTGCAAGACTTCGATTTCTACGAAATCCACGAAGCCTTTGCGGCCCAGGTGCTGTGCACCCTCAAGGCTTGGGAAGACCCCAAGTACTGCAAGGAGCGCCTGGGCTTGGACAAGCCACTGGGTTCGATCGATCGCAGCAAGCTCAACGTCAATGGCAGCTCGCTGGCCGCAGGGCACCCGTTTGCCGCCACCGGTGGCCGCATCGTGGCATCCCTGGCCAAGATGCTGACGCAAAAAGGATCCGGACGTGGCCTGATTTCGATTTGCGCAGCCGGTGGGCAAGGCGTTGTCGCGATTGTGGAGCGGTAAACTTCGCGCGCTCGACATGGGACCTACCCGTAAGCCGTGTCGAGCTTGTTAAACTCGCCGACTTAACCAAAGGCGCCTCCCGCTGAGATCCAGACGGGGTAAAGCCAAGCTCTGCCAAACATTAAACGGCAAGCAACCGAGGAGAACCAGATGAACCAAGCAGCCGCAGTGGCTTCCCAGCCCTTGCCATCGTCCATCGTCAACGCCGATGGCTCCACCAACCGCATTTGGTTGTCCTCGTATGTGAAGGGCGTTCCTGCGGACATCGACTTGAACCAATACAAGTCGATGAACCAGTACTTTGACGAGTGCATCAGCAAATTCCGCGAGCGCCCCGCCTTTGTCAGCATCGGCACCGAGATGACTTACGGTCGCCTGGAATCACTGGTCACCGCCTTCGCGGGCTGGCTGCAAAGCCAAGGCGTCAAGAAGGGCGACCGCGTGGCGATCATGTCGCCCAACCTGTTCCAGTACCCCGTTTGCTTGTTCGGCATCCTGCGCGTGGGCGCCATCGTGGTGAACGTCAACCCTCTGTACACCACCCGCGAGTTGAACCATCAACTCAAGGACTCTGGCGCCGAGACCATCATCGTGATGGAAAACTTCGCCAAGACCGTGCAGGACTCGCTGGCCGGCACCAAGATCAAGCGCATCGTGCTGACCCAATTGGGCGACTTGCTGTCTGACGGCCTGAACCTCAAGGGCAAGCTGCTGAACTTTGCCGTGCGCAATGTTCAAAAAATGGTGCCCGCCTATTCGCTGCCTGGCGCCGTCTGGCTGCGTAGCGCGCTGAATGCCGGCGCGAAGGTGAAGGTCAAGCCCGTTGATGTCAAGATCGACGACCTGGCTTTCCTGCAATACACCGGCGGCACCACCGGCGTGGCCAAGGGCGCCATGCTGACCCACGCCAACGTACTGGCCAACTGCCAGCAAGCCCGCGCTTGGGTGGCCGACCAAATGTCCGGCAAGACCGAGACCATGGTCACACCACTGCCGCTGTATCACATCTATTCGCTGACCGTGAACTGCCTGATCTTCATGGGTCTGGGCGGCCGCAACATCCTGATCGCCAACCCACGTGACACCAAGCGCGTGATGATGATCCTGAAGAAAGAAAACTTCAGCGGCATCTCGTGCGTGAACACGCTGTTCTCGTCCTTCCTGGACGACCCTGAATTCCAAAAGCGTGACTTCTCGGGTTTGAAGCTGGCCATGGCCGGCGGCATGGCGCTGCAACGCGCCGTGGCCGAGCGCTGGAAGGAAGTCACCGGCAACTCCATCGTCGAAGGCTATGGCTTGACCGAGTGCTCGCCCATTGTCTCGGTCAACCCCGTGGACGCCTCCAAGCCGCTGCCATCGTTCACCGGCTCCATCGGCCTGCCTGTGCCGTCGACCGAAGTGCGCCTGCGTCGTGACGACGGCTCCTGGGCCGACATCAACGAGCCCGGCGAGTTGTGCGTGCGTGGTCCACAGGTCATGAAGGGCTACTGGCAGCGTCCGGACGAGACCGCCAAGGTCATCGATTCTGAAGGCTGGTTGGCCACCGGTGACGTGGCCGTGATGGACGAGAAGGGCTTCCTCAAGATCGTGGACCGCAAGAAGGACATGATTCTGGTGTCGGGCTTCAACGTCTACCCCAATGAGATCGAAGACGTGATCGCCATGCACCCCGACGTCAAGGAAGTGGCTGCCATTGGCGTGCCTGACGAAGTGGCGGGTGAGCGCGTCAAGGTCATCATCGTGCCGCGCAACCCTGGCTTGACCAAGGAATCCGTGCTCGATCACTGCCGCAAAAACCTGACCGGCTACAAGATTCCGCGTATCGTTGAGTTCCGCGAAACTGAGCTGCCCAAGACCAACGTGGGCAAGATCCTGCGCCGCGAACTGCGTGACGGCAAGTAAGCCTTGAACGGCTTGCCCGTTCTGACAGCCCGCCCGGTTCGCGCCGCGCGGGCTTTTTTCCTGATGCTGACGACAAACCAATCGCAGAGAGGCCCCCACATGACCACCTTGAAAGACTTGGCGCAAGCGCAGGACGTGTTTGAGTTGATCCAGGGTGATTGGGCCACGTTGAAGGCCGATGCTGAAACTGTCCGCCGGGCCGTCTTCATCGATGAGCAAGGCATTGATGAGTCGGAAGAGTGGGACACCGACGATGAACGCTCGGACCACGTGATTGTTCGCCGTCAGGCTGGCCAGGTGGTGGGGACTGGGCGGCTCATCCCGCAGGACGAGCCCGTCTCTGACGTCGGGCGTGTATGCCGCTTAGGCCGTATAGGCCGCATGTCCGTGATCAAGTCATGCCGAGGCTTGGGGGTGGGCGAGCGCATTTTGAATGCCTTGCTCGACACCGCCCGCCAAAAGGGCTTTGCGCGCGTTGAGATCAGTGCCCAGGTGGCCGCGCAAGGCTTTTATAGCCGCGCCGGTTTTATGGCCGATGGGGAGGTCTACGACGAGGTTGGCATCCCTCACCAAGCCATGTTCAAGCAACTCTGAGTGTGCTTCAGGCGGCTTTGCTGGGCCGGACGCTGCCCAGTTTGATCAGGTTGCGCGCGCGCGAGCGACGGGCCACGGCACCATCGGGCAGGTCGTGATTGTCGTGCTCTGATACATCGCTGCTCTCAAACGGATCGTCTGCAGCGTGGTGGTGACCGTTGGTCTGGAGTGTGGCCGGCGGCAACGTGGCATTGAGCTTGGCCAATTCCAAGACGTCTGCGGTGTGCCTGGGCGGCCAGTTCTTCAAGGTCACGCGTCTGAGCAAAGCCATGGACGATTGTGGGCTGAAGGTGCGCTCCAGCACATGCGTGACCAAGCGCTTGTTCACCCGCTCCGTGATGATCACCGTCGAGCATCGCGTACCGTAGGTCCCATCTGGCGATTTGATGAAGGCAGAGGACAGCAGACGCTCCCAATCTTGCGGAACGCCTGTATGAGGCAAAACTTCATCAGGGTAGACCGTCGTGTCTGACAAGGCCTCAAACAAGGACATGGCCAACTGTTCAGAATCCGTCGAGCCGCTCAAGGCCACTTTCAACTCAGCTTTGAGTTGATCCAGTTTGGGCCAGGACGTGTCCAGTTCGGCATTGGAGATGCCAAAGACGCCTTTTTCAAGGCGCAGAGGCATGGATTGGTGGTTGTTGACCCAATGGCACTCACCCTGCGAAAAGTCGAGTGCCAGCAGATTGAACCCGTTGTAGCCATTCAGGGCCAGTTGAGGCCACAGGCGATACATCGGTAAATCGCCCTTGAGCCAGCGGGGCACGATCTCTCCGCGTGTGGGGGCCTTGGGGTCCATGGCGGCAGGATTGCGCACATTGGTCACCAGGCCCAGCCGACCTTGTGCAGTCAAGCCCAGCCAGGTGCCGCCAGCATGCAAATCTCGGCCACCCAAGATGGGCAGATCGCCAGGCGCCGGTTCCCACCAACCGAGCCTGGCGGCTGAGCGATCGAAAAATTCGTCCCGATTGGCTGCGACGACAAACGGGAAACGGCTGCTCTGATCCAGCGCAAACGCGACTAGACACATGGTGTGAACACCTCGATGTGGCGGGGGCCCAGTTGCCCACAGGACTCGGCCCGTATGGCCAGGGCCGCCTGATCAATGGCCCGCTGAATGATGGGACCAATGCCTTCAGGATGTTGGTAAACCTCCATCCAGGTTTGATGAGGGTGTGCATCCACGCGTACCAGCATCTGAGCGTCCAGAGTGGGGTGTTGTTGACGCAAAAGTCGCTGCATGGACTGAACACGCTCTCGCAATTGCTCTGCCCAAGCGGATTCAACCTTGTAGTAGATGAACAATGACCGTGGCCCCATACCTTGCTTTCCTGTCTGGCAGAAGGCTAGATTACCCGGACGACGCCGTCCGTCACAACAATCCCTTGGCGCTTAAGCATCCAAATCGGTCGTGTGACCGTTAAGAAATGCACGCAGCCGCCAGATTACTCGCCCGGGTCCGATGCAGGGATGGCGTAAGGCAATTGCCCTAAGCTCAACAGGGCGCCGTTGGCGGCCCCAGCATGCAAGGCGGTGTCCAGAGCGTTGAGCTTGAGCTCCACCAGGGCAGACCAGTGGTTTGAACCTGGCATGGGGGCTGCGTTGACCACCATGCCTGCAGGCTGCCCGGGGTCCGCCTCAGAGAACACCTCTTGCCCGGCCGTCAATGGCGCTGCCGCGTGCATGACGAAGGCTCGTCGTTTGAGCGTGCCGCGGTATTGACTGCGTGCCACGATCTCCTGCCCGGGGTAGCATCCCTTGCTGAAATTGACGCCACCCACCAGTTCGTAATTGACCATTTGGGGCACAAATTGATCGACTCCGGCTGCTTGGATATTAGGCACACCACTCGCCACTTGGAGCCAATTCCATTGGTCCAGAGACAGGGCTGGCTGGTCTGTGAGCCAGGATGCAGCTTGGTCCGCAGGCCCGACCCACAAGCATCGCACCGCCCCCACGACATCGGGCAGCCGAATCAACCAGCCAGCCGTGGCCTCGTGCAGCCAGACCGAACCCGGCGCACGTTGGCCCGCTTGAGCCTCGGCCGATGCGCCAGCCAAACCCACGGCACAAAGAGAGCCTGCCGCGTCCTGCAATTTCACCTTTGAGCGCAAGACAAACATGCTTAAGCGCTTGAGTGTGGCAGGCAGCACACTGAGATCGGTCAGCAGCCAATAGGTGTCGGGGGCAAGGCGCAAGGACTGAAAACTCGCCAGCATGCGCCCCTTGGGTGAGCAATAGGCAGCCAGTCGCGCTTGTTCGGCTGGCTGGTTGGCCATGTCCTGGCTGAACTGCCCGTGCAAAAACGTGGCCGTGTCGGCCCCCTGCGCGGTGATGATGCCCAGATCTGGCAGCGCTACAGCGCCGTTCCAGGGCTTGGTGTCGGGAATTTGGATCGATTGCATATGGCTCATTATGATCACGCGTCCATAGCCTAGGATAATGAAGGGATGTTGCCCAAACTGTATGTACGCCTTGGCCGTACGCTGACCGTGATCGTACTGCTGACGCTGGCCCTGGCCTGTGCCGCGACTTGGTGGTGGTTGCACCGACCTTTGCAGACGGACAGCGCTGTGGTCGAGTTGTCCATCGAGGCAGGCCAAACCCCTCGCGAGGTGGCCAAGGAATGGGTCAATGCCGGTGTACAAACCTCGCCTTGGTTGCTCTACCAATGGTTTCGCTGGTCAGGCCAATCCAAAATGATTCGTGCCGGTAGCTATGAGCTGCGTCCCGGCTCGACGCCGCAAGATCTGCTGCGGATGCTGGTGCGTGGGGACGAAAGCCTGGCCACCGTCAAATTGATCGAAGGCTGGACCTTCAAGCGATTCCGCCAAGAGTTGATTCAGGCCGAAGGCCTGAAGCCCACCATAGCCAACATGACAGACGATGCGGTGATGATGGCGCTGGGCATGCCCGGCATCCCGGCCGAGGGGCGCTTCTTTCCGGACACCTACTCCTACGCAAAAGGCAGCACAGACATCGGCGTCTTGCGTCGTGCCCTCAAGGCCATGGACCGACACCTCAATGATGCCTGGGCTGCTCGCTCGCCCGATAGCAGCTTGAAAACGCCTCAAGACGCCTTGACCCTGGCTTCCATCGTCGAGAAAGAAACCGGTCATGAAGCCGACCGTGGCCTGATCGCAGGCGTCTTCAACAACCGCCTGCGCATTGGCATGCCCTTGCAGACCGACCCCTCCGTGATCTATGGGCTGGGCGAGCGCTTTGACGGTAACTTGCGCAAGGTTGATCTGCAAACAGACACGCCCTACAACACCTACACCCGCCGCGGCTTGCCGCCGACTCCCATATCGATGCCCGGCAAAGCGGCATTGCTGGCGGCGGTCAGCCCCAGCCCCACCAAGGCGCTGTACTTCGTGGCACGTGGTGACGGCAGCAGTGCCTTCAGCGCCACACTGACTGAGCATAATCGCGCGGTCAACCAATACCAAAGAAAGCGTCCATGAGCAGCCAGCCGTTCGCCTTGCCTCAGACCACTCCCGGCGTCTTCATCACCTTTGAAGGCATCGACGGGGCGGGCAAGACCACGCACATGGACACCCTGGAGCGCTTGCTGCAAAGCCAGGGCAGGGAAGTGGTGCGCACACGGGAGCCCGGCGGTACACCCTTGGCTGAAAAGCTTCGGGCCTTGTTCCTCCATGATGCAATGGACCCGTTGACTGAGACCCTGCTGGTGTTTGCCGCTCGCCGAGATCACCTGACGCAAGTGATCCTGCCGGCTCTGGCGCGGGGCGCCTGGGTCATGTGCGATCGCTTCACCGACGCGACCTTTGCCTACCAGGGCGGTGGTCGAGGCTTTGATTTGCAGATATTGGGCACCCTGGAAGGGTGGGTTCAAGAGCGGCACCAGCCGGACCTGACCTTTCTGTTTGATTTGCCGCCTGCCGTCGCGGCCTCTCGGCTGGCCGCAGCTCGCCAGCCTGATCGTTTTGAGGCCCAGGACACGGCCTTTTTCGAGCGCGTACGCCAAGCCTATCTGCGTCGCCGCGAGCAGCAGCCCGAACGCTTTGCCTTGATCCAGGCCGATGCCAGCCCCGAAGCCGTGGCAGAGCAGATTTTGCATATTGTCCAAGCCAAAGGATGGGCATGACTGACAACCACCCTCTGTGGCCGTGGCAGACCGAGCCTCTGCAACACGCCTTGCAGCAACTGACCAGCCATGCGGTCTTGCTACACGGGGCGCCAGGCATCGGGCAGTTTGAGTTTGCGCTGGGTGTGGCTCGCTCATGGTTGTGCGAAGCACATGAACCCGGTCAACCCCATCGGGTTGCCTGCGGCCAATGTGTGAGTTGCAAACTCATTGATGCCGGCTCCCATCCCGACTTGATGGTGGTGTTGCCTGAAGCGTTGCAGGCTCAATACGGCTGGCAGACCGATGGCGGCGATGATGCCGACGGCGGTGCAGAAAAGTCTGGCAAGACCAAAAAACTGAGCCAGGAGATCAAGGTTGACGCGATCCGGGCGGTGGTTCAGTTTGCGCAACACACCGCCTCTCGGGGCAGGGCCAAGGTGGTGCTGATTCATCCAGCCGAGAGCTTGAACCTGGTTGCGGCGAACACCTTGCTCAAGACCCTGGAAGAGCCTCCTGGCATGGTGCGATTTGCCCTGAGCGGATCGGCTTTGGACAGTTTGCTGCCTACGGTACGCAGTCGTTGCCAGGCATGGCGTCTGCCTGTGCCTGCGCAAAGCCAGGCCATCGCCTGGCTGCAATCCGAAATTTCGGGTTTGTCAGAGCAAGACGCCCGCATGCTGCTGCAAGCCTCTGGCGAGCAACCCTTGACTGCCCTCGAGCGCCATGCCATGGGCGTGGACGGTCGGTATTGGGCGCAACTGCCCAAAGAAGTGGCGCAAGGGCAGAGCAGCAAATGGGCGACCTGGCCCCTGCCCTTACAAGTGGAAATGCTTCAAAAGCTTTGCCATGACCTGGCGTGCGTGGCCGCAGGGGCTACACCGCGCTACTTTCCGGTGGACTCCTTACCCGCGATCCCTGAGTTGAGTCGCCTGACCGCTTGGGCAGGTGAGTTGCGCAAGGCTCAGCGCCACGCCGAGCACCCATGGAATGCCGGGTTGAAAACAGAATCGCTGCTACAGCAGGCCCGCATGGCCTTGCGGGTCAAGCCAGCAACTGGGGCAAGGTCGCCATCCCCTTGAGCAAGGCCACGCTGACCGAGGTTTCCACCGCGATCCGTTTGATGTTGTAGTTGTCCCAGGCCCCGGTTTTTTGAAATCCGCCGTTGTAGGAGTAGCCATAGCGGATGCCCGCCTCGGCCAGCGCCAGGCGGGTGTTGGCGTCAAACGAACGCTTGGTGCCATAGGGGTAGGAAAAAATCGTCACAGGCGTACCCAGCTCCGCTTCGATCCGGTTGCATGAGCCTTTGACTTCTTCCAGTTGTTCAGCCTTGGACAGGCGAGACAGTTCCACATGGTTGAGCGTGTGCCCGCCTATGGTCATGCCATTGCGATGCATTTCTCGAGCCATGTCCCAAGTCATCCACAAGTGCTGCCCCTCTTCAGGGGGGCAGCGACCGGTCTGGGTCACGTCAGCCAACTCATCGAGAAAACCGATCCGCTTGGCGTCGGACATCACGTCAAAGGCATCATTCAGTGCGCGGATCGCGTGCAAGCGGCCACCATGCTTGAGTGACATGGTTGGGAATCCGCGGAAGGCTGGCAACTCATCCTCAGGTGCGCGCCGAATGATCCATGCCAACTCATCCCACCAGGGCACACCACCGTGGTCAAGAAACCCTGTGCAGACAAAGAAGGTCGCCGTCAGTCCATGCGACTTCAAAATCGGGAAGGCGACATCATGGTTATCGCGATAGCCATCATCGAAAGTAACCTGGACATACCTTCCTCGCCGATTCTGGATATCCGGCAAATCGGCAGAGCCAATGACATCGAACTCAGATTTGAAAAAGCGCATCTGGGCATCGAAATCTTCAGCGGATGCGCTGTACAGATCTTTGTCCCAAGGAGACGAGGCCCAATCGCCCACGCGGTGATAGTTCAGCACCAACAGGCCATTCCAGCCGCCCCAATGGCGCAGCACCCCTCCGACACCGGATTGATACAGCAGACGCGCCAACAATTCCCTTTTACTCATGGCCGCCCCCACCCAGCCTGAAGGATGTACCCAGACTAAGATGTTTGCTTAAAACAATGTGCAATGGTGTTGTGCGTTTCAAGCGGTCCTTATCCCGTCCCAGTTTCATGCCGTGTATTTATTGCTTTGGTGCAGGTGATTTGATGATTATCACCATCAAGTATGTCCATGACATGTTACTGCGCCAAAGCACATTCTGGGAACCAGAGCTTTCCTAAGCGTCGCGCCTGGGGCAAAAGGGATCCCAAAAATGGCAAAACGTGTCGGGTGTTTCAAACAGTAAGGTCGATCGAATTACGGGGGAAATTCACGCCTATTGTCCAGATGAAGGGGTTACACTTTTCCCACGATGAGCGAATTTCAAACCACTGCAATGCCTTCTGCCTTTGCGCCTTCTGGCCCAGGCAGGACCACGGCCTCGATGGGAAGCATGGGGGCTGCGCCAGCGGCTGCCGCTGCACGGCCCAGTGTCATCCAGCTCGTTTTCCGCGAAAAGGGTGCGCTGTATGCCGCGTACATGCCTGCATTGACCGACGGCGGGCTGTTCGTGCCCACCACGCGTGACTACATGCTGGGTGACGACATCTATTTGCTTTTGTCTTTGCCTGAAGACAACCAGCGCTACCCCGTGCAAGGCAAGATCGCCTGGATCACCCCGGCCAATGCCTCGGGTGGCCGCACTCAGGGCGTGGGTGTTCGCTTCCCTGCGGACGAGAAAACACGCCTGTTGCGCCTGAAAATCGAAGAAATCCTGGGTACGGCGATTTCCTCACACAAGCCAACGCAAACACTTTGAGGCAAGATTCGCGGTTCGCTCCAGTCCAACCGCGGTTTTGTCCTCATGTTTGTCGATTCGCACTGCCATCTCAATTTCCCCCAGTACGCTGACCACCTCGATCAGGTTCGCGCCGAGATGGCGCAAGCGCAGGTCGATCGCGCCCTGTGCATCAGCACCACGCTGGAAGAATTCCCCCAAGTCCACGCCCTGGCCACCCGGTTTGACAACTTCTGGGCCACGGTAGGCGTTCACCCCGACAACGAAGGCATCCAAGAGCCCACGCTGCAAGACTTGCTCGAGCGCGCCCGCTTGCCCAAAGTGGTCGGCATCGGTGAGACGGGGTTGGACTACTACCGGCTGGAAGGCCGCTCGGTCGCCGACATGGAGTGGCAGCGTGACCGCTTTCGCGTTCACATCCAGGCCGCACTAGAGACCAACTTGCCGCTGGTCATCCACACCCGCTCGTCCAGCGAGGACACCATTGCGATCCTCAAAGAAGCGGGACAGGGCAAGGTGCGTGGCGTCTTCCATTGCTTCACGGAAAACCAGGCTGTGGCCCAAGCGGCGCTGGACCTGGGCTTTCACATCTCCTTCTCAGGCATCTTGACCTTCAAGAACGCCAGCGACATCCGCGACGTCGCGGCCTTTGTGCCTTTGGATCGCTGCCTGATCGAAACTGACAGCCCTTATCTGGCGCCTGCGCCTTATCGAGGCAAGACCAATACGCCGGCCTATGTGCCCTATGTGGCCAAGCAATTGGCCGAGATCAAAAGGGTTTCCCCTGAGGAGATAGGTCGCATCACCAGTCACAACTTCGAGCAATTGTTCGCGGTTCCCGCGTCTGCTTGAGTCCGTAAGCACACCCAAAAACAACACCGTGTCAGACAATTTCTGACAGGGAGTTTGGTTGTGCGGCGACTACCCGCCACCGCCCGTGAAGCCTACAGTGAACACATCACGACGGAACTTTTTCACACCGGAGGCAATATGCAGAAACAAGGTCTTTACGCCAACCCATTCGCTCTGATGATGGACCCTAAGGGTGTGCTGGAAGCGATGGAACGCTC
>JAGWTE010000131.1 GCA_028869095.1 Burkholderiales bacterium | reverse complement strand
ACGAGCCCGGCGCGTTGACCATTTGTTCAACGGCCTTTTCGCGTCTGGCGCACTCATGAACGCACCGACAGAGCTGACTCACATGACCGCCCAGGCTGCTGCCCACCTGCAACCAGGTTTGCACGACGGACAGCCGCGCCTGCGCGAGATCCCCTACAACTACACCTCCTTCTCGGACCGCGAGATCGTCCAGCGTCTGCTGGGCCAACGCGCCTGGGAGGTGCTAAGCCTACTTCGCACGGAGCGCCAAACCGGCCGCTCTGCCCGCATGCTCTACGAGGTCCTGGGTGATGTCTGGGTTGTCCAGCGCAACCCCTACCTGCAAGACGACTTGCTGGACAACCCCAAGCGCCGCGGCCAGCTGATTGACGCCCTGCACCACCGCCTGGGCGAAGTCGACAAGCGCCGTCACCCAGAGTCAGGGCCAGACGCCTCGCGCGATGCCCTGGTGGGCGAATTGCTGACGGCGGCTCGCAACGCGGTTGACCGTTTTGCCAAGAACTTCGACCAGATGGGCGCCCTGCGTGAGCGCACCACCAAGGTCCTGGGCAAGGTCACCAAGGGCGACAACATCAAGTTCGATGGCCTGAGCCGTGTCTCGCACGTGACCGACGCCACCGACTGGCGCGTGGAATACCCCTTCGTCGTCCTGACACCGGACACCGAAGAAGAAATGGCCGCTCTGGTCAAGGGCTGCGTGGAACTGGGTCTGACCATCATCCCGCGTGGGGGTGGTACCGGCTACACCGGCGGTGCTGTGCCCCTGACCTGGAAGAGCGCGGTCATCAACACCGAAAAACTGGAGCAGATGACCGAAGTCGAGATGGTCACCCTGCCCGGCGTGGACAAGCCTGTGGCAACCGTTTGGACCGGCGCTGGGGTGGTCACCCAACGCGTGGCCGATGCGGCTGAGCGTGCCGGCTTCGTGTTCGCTGTGGACCCGACATCAGCCGAAGCCTCGTGCGTGGGCGGCAACATTGCCATGAACGCGGGCGGCAAGAAGGCCGTGTTGTGGGGCACCGCCCTGGACAACCTGGCTTCGTGGCGCATGGTCACGCCCGATGCGCAATGGCTGGAAGTGGTTCGACTGAACCACAACCTGGGCAAGATCCATGACGTCGAGACGGCCAGCTTCGAGTTGAAATACTTCCAGGCTGACGGCAAGACACCCATCCGCACCGAGCGTTTGGACATCCCTGGCCGCACCTTCCGCAAAGAAGGCTTGGGCAAGGACGTGACCGACAAATTCCTGGCTGGCCTGCCCGGCATCCAGAAAGAAGGCTGTGACGGCCTGATCACCAGCGCCCGCTGGGTCGTGCACCGCATGCCCAAGCACGTGCGCACGGTGTGCCTGGAGTTCTTTGGCAACCCCAAGGAAGGCGTGCCCTCGATCGTCGAGATCAAGGACTTCATGTTCGAGGAGATGAAGCAACCGGGCGGCGCCATCCTGGCCGGCCTGGAGCACCTCGACGACCGCTACCTGCGCGCCGTGGGCTATGCCACCAAGAGCAAGCGCGGCACACTGCCCAAGATGATTCTGGTGGGCGACATCGTCGGCGACGACGAAGACCGCGTGGCCCGCGCCACCAGCGAAGTCATCCGCCTGGCCAATGGCCGCTCGGGTGAAGGCTTTGTGGCCGTGAGCGCCGATGCGCGCAAGAAGTTCTGGGCCGACCGCAAGCGTACCGCCGCCATTGCCAAGCACACCAACGCCTTCAAGGTGAACGAAGACGTGGTGATCCCGCTGCCTCGCATGGGTGAGTACACCCTGGGCATCGAGCGCATCAACATCGAGTTGAGCCTGCGCAACAAGCTGGCCATCGTCGATGCGCTGACCGCGTTCATCCAAAACGGCAACTTGCCCATGGGCAAGGTGGAAGATGCCGAAGAGCTGCCCAGCCCTGAGCAGTTGACCGAGAAGGTCAACACCGCCCTGACCCATCTGAGCACCGTGCGTGGCCGTTGGCAGTTCCTGTACAACAACATCGATGTGCCATTGAGCACCGTCGGCGACCAACTGGTGGCCCTGGGCTACGAACAGCATCGCAACGGCACCTACACCGAGCAAGCGGGCGACACCGTCTTCAACCTGCTGCAAACGTGGTCCATCCGCGCCAGCTGGAAGAAGGAAATCCGTGACGAGCTAGCCAAGGTGTTCACCGGTGCGGCATTGAGCCCCATCGTGGACGAGCTCAAGCGCATCCACAAGCAAGTGCTGCGTGGTCGCGTGTGGGTGGCCCTGCACATGCACGCCGGCGACGGCAACGTGCACACCAACCTGCCCGTCAACAGTGACAACTACGAGATGCTGCAAACGGCCCACGAAGCCGTGGCCCGCATCATGAAGTTGGCACGCTCGCTGGACGGCGTGATCTCTGGTGAGCATGGCATCGGCATCACCAAGCTTGAATTTTTGTCCGACGACGAGATGGCCAACTTCACGGCCTACAAGCAAAAGGTCGACCCCGAAGGCCGCTTCAACAAGGGCAAGCTGCTGCGCGGTGCGGCCTTGAAGGCTTTGGGCGATGACGTCCATGCGGCCGACCTGACCGAGGCCTACACGCCCTCGTTCGGCCTGATGGGCCACGAGTCGCTGATCATGCAGCAGTCCGACATTGGCGACATTGCCGCGTCGGTCAAGGATTGCCTGCGTTGCGGCAAGTGCAAGCCCGTGTGCGCCACCCATGTGCCACGCGCCAACTTGCTGTACAGCCCACGCAACAAGATCCTGGCCACCTCGCTGTTGGTCGAGGCCTTCTTGTACGAGGAGCAAACCCGCCGCGGCGTGTCCATCAAGCACTGGGAAGAGTTCGAGGACGTGGCCGACCACTGCACGGTCTGCCACAAGTGCCTGACGCCCTGCCCGGTCAAGATCGACTTTGGCGACGTGTCCATGAACATGCGCAACCTGCTGACCAAGTTGGGCAAGAAGTCCTTCCGTCCAGCCGGTGCCGCAGGCATGTTGATGCTCAACACCAACAACCCGCAAACGATCAAGATCGTGCGCAGCGCCTTGGTGGACGTGGCCATGCCGCTGCAACGTCTGGGCAATGAGGTGCTCAAACTGGCCGCGCGCAAGCAGACCGATGCGCCACCTGCCTCGGTGGGCCGCGCTTCGCTCAAGCAAGAGATCATCCACTTCGTCAACAAGAAGATGCCTGGCGGCCTGCCCAAGAAGACCGCCCGAGCCTTGCTTGACATCGAGGACAAGGATTACGTCCCCATCATCCGCGACCCCAAGCAGACCACGGCCGATACCGAAGCGGTGTTCTACTTCCCCGGTTGCGGCTCGGAGCGTTTGTTCTCGCAAGTGGGCCTGGCCACGCAAGCCATGCTGTGGCACGCGGGCGTGCAGACCGTGCTGCCTCCGGGCTACCTGTGCTGCGGCTATCCGCAACGCGGCTCGGGCCAGTTCGACAAGGCCGAGAAGATGATCACCGACAACCGGGTGCTGTTCCACCGTGTGGCCAACACGCTGAACTACCTGGACATCAAGACGGTGGTCGTGTCTTGCGGCACCTGCTACGACCAGTTGCAGGGCTACCAGTTCGACAAGATCTTCCCGGGCAGCCGCATCATCGACATCCACGAGTACCTGCTGGAAAAAGGCATCACCCTCCAAAGCAAGGGCGCTTACCTGTTCCACGATCCTTGCCACAGCCCCATGAAGCAGCAGGACCCGATGAAGACCGTCAAGGCCCTGCTGGGCGATGGCGTGATCAAGTCCGAGCGTTGCTGTGGCGAAGCGGGCACCCTGGCGGTCAGCCGTCCTGATGTGTCCACGCAAATTCGCTTCCGCAAAGAGGAAGAAATCCTCAAAGGCGAGGCTGCCTTGCGTGATCAGGGGCTCATTGGCCCCAAGGACAATGTCAAGATGTTGACCTCTTGCCCTGCTTGTTTGCAAGGGCTGAGCCGTTATGGCGAAGACCTGCAAAACGGCCTGCTCGAAGCCGACTACATCGTCATCGAGATGGCCAAGCAGATCCTGGGTGAGAACTGGATGCCCGAGTACGTGGCCAAGGCCAACAACGGCGGCATTGAGCGTGTCCTCGTCTGAGGCTGAATGAAGGATCACACACGTGACTGAAGCAGTACATCACCCCCTTTGCGAGCTGTGTCAGCAAGACGGGGGCCTCCTGGTCGTCAAGACCGAGAAGTTGCGCGTGGTGCGCGTGGACGATTCAGACTATCCCGGCTTTTACCGGGTGATCTGGAACGACCACGTGGCAGAGTTCACCGATCTGGCCACAGCCGACCATGTGCCCTGCTTGGGCGCGGTCGCCATTGTGGAGACGCTGGTGCGTCAACACCTCAAGCCCACCAAGGTCAATCTGGCCAGCTTGGGCAATGTGGTGCCGCACCTGCACTGGCATGTCATCGCGCGCTTTGCCGATGACAAGCACTTCCCGCAGCCCATCTGGGGCCAGGCCCAACGCGATGTGGACGCCAGCCGCTGGTCCGAACTGCGAGACAAGCTTCCCGCCCTGGATCAAGCCATCAAGGAAGCCCTGCTGGCCAGCGTGATGCAAAGGGCCTGACCGAGCCTCAAGACTCGTCTGGAAAGCAAAAGGGAGGGTGTACCCCTCCCTTTGTTGTTTCTGGCGACGACGATTCAGCGATTGGCCAAGCGGAATCGCTCAACCACATCAGCCAAGGTCCGTGCCTGCTGCTTGAGGCTTTCCGCCGCCGCCGCAGACTCTTCCACCAAGGCCGCGTTTTGCTGGGTCATCTGATCCAACTGCGCGACGGCGGTGTTGACTTGCCCGATACCGTAGGACTCTTGCTCAGCCGCACGGGTGATCTCGCTGATGATCTGCGTCACGTGCTCCACTCCGCTGACAATGTCACGCATGGAGGCGCCCGCCTCTCCGACCAGCCGGGCACCCGCTTCGACACGCTCACTGGACGCGCCGATCAAGGTCTTGATCTCGCGCGCGGCATTGGCACTGCGCTGAGCGAGTGAGCGCACCTCACCGGCCACAACCGCAAAGCCCCGGCCCTGCTCACCCGCACGAGCCGCTTCCACCGCGGCGTTCAAAGCCAGGATGTTGGTCTGGAAGGCAATGCCATCAATGACGCCAATGATCTCGTTGATCTTGCGCGAGGCGGTGTCGATCTCGGCCATGTTGGCCACCACTTGTTCCATCACCGCGCCGCCGCGACGGGCAGATTCTGCCGCGCTGGAGGCCAGGCTGTCGGCGGATCGGGCCGACTCGGCCGTATGGCGCACGGTACTGGTCAACTGGACCATGGAGGATGCCGTCTCTTGCAGGCTCGACGCGGTGCTTTCGGTACGCTGACTGAGGTCCTGATTGCCCATGGCAATCTCCACAGAGGCCGTGCCAATGGACTGCGCCGCTTGCCGAACAGTGTGGATAGAGCCAGACAGGCCATTGGCCATGCGCCCCAGGGCATCCAGCAGTTCACCGACCTCATCATTCTGGTTGGACTGCAAAATGCGATCAAAGTGCCCCTCGGCCACCTCGTTGGCGGTATCAACCGCACGACCGATGTCGGTCAGCACACGACGCTGTATGGTCCACGCAAAGTACAAGCCCATGCATCCAGCCAGCAAGCCCGCTCCCGCGATGGCGAACTGCAACCAACGGGTTCGCGCCTCAAACCGTGCGAGATCATCATCCACATGCTGCTGGATGGTCCCCACCAGTACGGTCAACTGCTTCACCAGTTGATGGTAGTTGCCGTCGGCTGTCTGCAAAGCCGCAATACCGGTGTTGGGATCAATCGCGGCCATGTCCAAAGCATCGTCAGCGGACTTCATGTACACAGCCAGCGACTGCTTGAACTGCGCAACACCTTTAGCGGCATCAGGATCGTGGCTCACGCTGACGTCCAACATCTGATGCACCTTGCCAGCACCGGTTTGAAGCTGGGCTCGCAAGTCGGTGAGTTGCTTGTCACTGAGTGATCCAATGATGGTGATGGTCTTGTACAGGGAGACATGCGCATCGGCCAAATGCTCTCGGATACCTGCCACGGCGATTTGGGTCACGGCGGCTGTTTCATGTGCGCTGCGTGTCTGATCACGATAGGTGCTGAGCACCCACAAAAAACCAGCCAGTGCTAAAAACAAAGCCGCACAGGCAAATGCCGGTGCGGCCATCAATTTGGTACGCAATCTCACGGTCAAACCTTTGTCAATGCGAATCACTTGTAAATCCCGCCACACAACACACTGTCATCGAGACGTTCGCAATACATTGCCTTGGGTTCAATTTTCTTGTTCTCAGGATTGGTGAACTTGTAGTCCTGCCAGAACGAAGACTGGGTCTTGGCCATCTCGACGCGCTCTTTGACAAACGCCTTGCCGTCGATGTCCTTGAGATCAATCAGGTTCTTGCCCACCATCTTGGCATTGGCACCATGGGCTCTGACGGTGCCATCCAAGGCATAGACGACCAGATACAGATCCTGGTGATGCCAGGCCTTGTTTTCCTTGTCGCTGAACTCGGCATAGGCTTTTTCGTGCGAGTTGGCTTTGACATACGCCACACCCTTTTTGACCATGGCCACCGCATCATCCTTGGTCGCGCCACCTTCGGCCGCATAGGCCCCGCCAGTCAAAGCAATCGACATCAACAGCGGTACAGCATAGGCAAACTTCAATTTCATGGCTCGCTCCTGTTTGTGGTTGGGGGCTCAGTCAGTCAATCAGACACATCTCGGGACTCAACAGCAAGCTTTCGATGTCCAGCAAAATCACCATGCGCTCGCCGACTTGTGCCAGGCCGCGGATGTAAGAGGCATCAATGGCCGAGTTCATTTCCGGTGCCGTGCGAACTGCGTCGGCAGGAATTTCCATCACATCGCTCACCGAGTCCACCACGGTGCCAATCGTGCGAGTTCCAATGTGCAGCACGATCGAGACCGTGAAACTGTTGTACTCGGCCGATTCGCAGCCAAAGCGAAGACGCAGGTCAACGATGGGCACGATCGTGCCGCGCAGGTTCACAACCCCTTTGAGGAAGTGCGGCGCATTGGCAATGCGTGTGGGGTTTTCATAGCCACGGATTTCCTGCACCTTCAAGATGTCGATGCCGTACTCTTCGTCGCCCAGGCGAAAGGTGAGGTACTCACGTGCCAACGTCGCGGTTGGCGCGTCCAGCGTGTCCATCATGCCCATTGCTACGTTCTCCTAGTTCTTTTGTGATCGCGATCAGTGGCGCGAACGACGCACCAGACTGCCCACATCCAGAATCAAGGCAACGCGGCCGTCGCCCATGATGGTGGCACCCGAGACGTCGCTGACCTTGCGGTAGTTGCTCTCCAGGTTCTTGACCACCACTTGCTGTTGACCCAACAACTCGTCCACCAGCACGGCCACGCGGCCACTTTCTGCTTCCACCACCACCATGATTCCGGAGTTGTGCTCCCAATCGAATCGCGGCACCTGGAAGACCTTTTCCAGCTCGATCACCGGCATGTACTCGTCGCGCACCTCCACGACGCGGCCCGATCCGCCCACGGTCTTGACCATTTCTGGGCTGACCTGGAAGCTCTCGACCACCGACGACAGCGGCAGGATGTAGACCTCTTCGCCCACACCCACGCTCATGCCATCCATGATGGCCAGGGTCAGCGGCAACCGAACGGCCACCCGCATACCATAGCCCTCTGCGGAATCAATTTCAACCGTACCACCGAGGGACAAGATGTTTTTCTTGACCACGTCCATGCCCACGCCGCGGCCGGACACGTCGGTGATCTGTTCGGCCGTCGAGAAGCCGGGGGCAAAAATCAGGTTCCACACTTCCGAATCGGTCATCGAATCGGGGGCATCGATGCCCTTCTCGCGGGCCTTGCTGATCAGCTTGTCACGGTTCAGGCCACGGCCGTCGTCACGCACTTCGATCACGATCGAGCCGCCTTGGTGCGATGCCGCCAAGGTGATGGTGCCGGTCTCAGGCTTGCCCTTGGCAAGGCGATCGGCAGGCATTTCGACACCATGGTCGCAAGAGTTGCGCACCAGGTGGGTCAGCGGGTCGGTGATCTTTTCAACCAGGCCCTTGTCCAATTCGGTGGCTTCACCCTGGGTGACCAGCTCGACCTTCTTGCCCAGCTTGTTGGCCA
>JAGWTE010000130.1 GCA_028869095.1 Burkholderiales bacterium | reverse complement strand
AGAGACGAAGTTTTGCTGACCGGCCAAACCTCGCAGGCCTTGATGCTTGTTCAACGGCGTGGCATCGGCTTGTGTGCGGGGGTAGGGCTGCGCACCCAAGGTTTGGATCAGTTCTTGTTGCCAGGCCAGCAGATTCTTTGCGTCTTGTCGAATGGCCTTGGGCCACATGGCGTCTTGCATGACGGCAACGCTTGGCCAGATCATGACCCCAGCATTGATGAGCGACCCACCCCCCAGCCCATTGCCGACGACGGCCTGCAGATCGGGGCCCAGTCGAATGTCGAACAGGCCCATGCGGTTGCCGCGTGGTTTCTCTTGTTGAGGGGTGCTGAATCGGATGTGGTTGGCCAGCGTGGCCGTGCGGTCAGGAAAGTCTCCTGGTTGATAGGCTTGGCCGCGCTCCAGCAACCAGATGCGGGCTTCTGTGGGAAGCCCGGTGGCTTGCTTGGACAATTGCGCTGCTGCTACCGCCCCCCCGTAACCACTGCCAATGATCAGGACATCGCAATGAAAGCCTTGCTCATCGGGTTTCAACTGGCCCTGGGCCAAGAGGTAGAGCAGGTGTTCAAACCCCTCGGACAGTTGTTGGCGAACCAGCTTGTTGTCTGTCGAGGGGCTTGGGTTCATGTGTGTCCTTCGCTGTCCAAAGATTGCGCAATCGCTTCCAACAGCACGTCGACCGAGACGGGCTTGTGCAGCAAGCGCAGCCCCGCGTCATGGGCTTCTTTGAGTCGGTCCTCCGCGGTGTCGCCGCTGATCAGCAAAGCCGGTAAATCCGGATACTGCTGGCGCAGCTTGCGGATGGCTTTGATGCCACTTTCTTGTCCGCGCAGGCGGAAGTCGGCCAGCACCACGTCGGGCTGATCCACGGCCGCTTTTTGCGCGGCCTCATCGGTGGTGTGGGCCAAGGTCACGCGGCAGCCCTGCGATTCCAGCAAGGTCTTCATGGCTTCCAAGATGGCGGTCTCGTCATCCAGCACCAGCATGTGGCACACGGGCATGGCAAAGCCACTGTCGTCGTGCAAGACCGGCTGTTCGACCGGCGCCTGCACCCGTTTCAAGTTCAAGGTGATGGTGGTCCCTACGCCTAACTCGGATGTCAGGGTCATGGGGGTGTTGATCAGCTGCGTCAGGCGTTTGACGATGGCCAAGCCCAACCCCAGGCCCCGCGAGCGGTCACGCTCAGGGTTGTCGATCTGGTAGAACTCTTCGTAGATCTTGTCCATCTCGTGGGTTGCAATGCCTCGGCCGGTGTCTTGTACGGTCAAGTCCACGCCGCCTTCGGTGGCGCGTGCACGTATCCAGATCGTCCCGGCGTCGCAATACTTGATGGCGTTGTCGATCAAATTGCGAACAATTCGCTCCAAGTGCAGCGGATCGGTTTCCACAAACAGGTCGCCGATTTGTTTGTGATCGGTGTCCAGGACCAGCACCAGTTTCTTCTGGCCGGCTTCGGCGGTGAATTCTTCGTGCAGACGCTGGACAAAGCCGATGATGTCAATCGCTTTGGGATGCACCGTCACGATGCCCGCATCGAGTTTGGAGATGTCCAGCAGGGCGGTGAGTTGTGTCCGCAAAACCTGAAGGGCCGAGTCCATGTGGCTGACGATGCCTTGCGTGGCTGGCTCCAGCCGGTGTGTCATCAAGGCGGCGCAAAACAGGGTCAGGGTATGCAGGGGCTGACGCAGGTCATGGCTGGCCGATGCCAGAAAGCGGGTCTTGGCGGCGTTGGCGTCTTCCGCCTGTGCCAGGGCCTGGCGCAACTCTTCATTCAGGCGCCACTGTTTGATCTGCATGATGATCGATCGCTGCAGGGACCGATAGGTGCCTTTGGCCAGCGAGGTCAGGATGCCCAGATAGGCCAGCAGGAAGATGGCCATGGACAGGCCAATCCAGCGGCTTTGCTCGTTCAGTGGCGTCAGCGCCCAGCCTGCCGCCACAGACAGCATCGTGGGCAGGGCAAAGGCGTGGAAGATGCGGGTGTGGCCCGAGGTGGTGCCCACCGCCCCCATGGTGATGCCGGCCAGCACGAGGGTCAGCACGGCCCGCTGGCCTTCAGTGAAATAGGGAAAGAAGCCGACAGAGCAGGCATGGCACAAGCCATTGAGACCACTCAAAAATATGGCCGTACGCATGCTTTGGGGCAGGGGCCGATCTGAGGTGGGCAGGCCACGCAGTACTTGCCAGCGCAAGGCTTGCGTCAACCAGATCGAGGCCAGCCAACTGAGCAAGGCCCAATGGGGTGCGCGTTGCCAGCCCATGATGCACACCACCAGCGCGGCGGCCCCAACGGGCCAGGGCACTTGGGTGACCTGGCGGGCCAGCAGAGCCAGGATCTGGCGCTCGACCGACAGTTGTCGGGGCGCTTCGTGTTCGACGGGGTAGGTGGCAGTAGACGGATGGTTCATGTCAAACCCCCGTCGACTTCATGCAAAACCTACAGCCTATGAGAGCGTGCGCGGCGTATCCGGGGGGCTCAAGACGCCGAACAACTGGAGCTCATGGGCACGGTACATCGCTTGAGATCGGCTGTTGACCCCGAGCAATTGGTACACCGCCCACAAGTGTGCCTTGACCGTGCCCTCTGCGATGCCAATTTCTCGCGCGATGACCTTATTGGGTTTGCCTTGCAACAGACAACGCAACACGGCCAGCTGGCGTGGGCTGAGTTCGGTCTTCCAGGTGTCCGAATTACTTGTGTTTGGCTCTGTTTGGGCCAGGGCTTCGGGGGGCAGGTAGACGCCTTGGGCCAAGACCAGCTTCAAGGCCTGCGTCGTCACGGTGGAGTCGGTGCTTTTGGGCACATAGCCCGCCGCCCCATTGTGAATGGCCGATCGGATGGTGTTCGGTGCATCATCGCCGGAGACCACGACCACGGCGGCATCGTCAAAGCAGCGTTTGACTTGCGCCAGCGCGTCCATGCCGTGCAGGCCCGGCATGTTCAGGTCCATCAAGACAAGATCAAAGGGGGCGCCAGTGAGGTCGCTGGCTTCTTCTACTGAGGCGGCCTGTTCGGTTTGCGCGTCCGGATCGAGGCCCAAAAGCAAGCTCTTGAGTCCTTCCCGGAACAAGGGGTGATCGTCAATGATGAGGACGCGGACACCAGGCTGCATCCGCTGATGCTATCGGCCAACTTGGCTCAACCGCGTAAACCAAGGTTTAACCAGACGCTGGCCCATCAAGCGGATCACAGATCCGATGAACGAGGGTCCTTCATGTCCTGAAACAACTGGAGTTCATGTGCGCGGTACATGGCCTGAGTACGGTTGTTCACGCCCAGCAATTGGTACACCGTCCACAAGTGCGCTTTGACTGTGCCTTCTGCGATGCCGATATCTCGTGCGATGACTTTGTTGGGCTTGCCTTGCAACAGCCCCTGCAGCACGGCCAATTGGCGGCTGCTGAGTTGGCTGGTCAAGGAGTGGGCGGCTGACTTGCTGGCAGAGGATGCATTCAGAGCCTGGGGCGGCAAATACACCCCATGTGCCATCACCAACTGGATGGCCTGGCGCGTCACGGCCACGTTCGTGCTTTTGGGGATGAAGCCACTGGCACCGCCTTGAATGGCCTGGGCAATGGTTTGCGGGTCGTCGTCGCCCGAGATGACCACAATCGGCGTGTCCGGAAATGTGGCTTTCATCCGTGTCAAGCCGTCCAGGCCTGCCACATTGGGCAGGTTCAGATCCAGCAAGATCAATTGATAGGTCTGGGTCTGCAATGTCAGGGCGGTATCCAGGCTGCCAACCTGCTCAACCGTGGCCTGAGGGTCCAAGCCCATGATGAGGTTGCTCAATCCCTCGCGGAACAAAGGATGGTCATCGACCAGCAAAACAGACAAAGAGGAGGGCATGCCGGGAACAGGGGCTCAAAGCCAGGTACTACGCTTGGGGAGACCACAGTTTAGCGGCAGGGAGCTTGGCTGGGAGGGGGATAGATGACGGAATGAGGACGAGATCCTCATACTTGTCCGAAACTACCGTCCTCACCAAACTGATGCGATGATTGACACCATGAGTCTTGGTGAATTTGACCTGATCGAACAGTATTTTTGGCGACCTGTCGGCGCCGGGCCACATCGCGCCGTGGTCGGCAATGGCGACGACTGTGCGGTGATCGCGCCTGCGCCGGGCATGCAGTTGGCCATTTCGACCGACACGATGGTGGAGGGGCGGCATTTTTTGTCCACGGTGGACCCGGCTCGCTTGGGCCACAAGGCCTTGGCTGTGAACTTGTCAGACCTGGCGGCCTGTGGGGCTAAACCACTGGCCTTCACGTTGGCCTTGACCTTGCCACGTGTGGAAGCGAGTTGGTTGTCCGCTTTCTCCAAAGGCTTGCTGGCGCTGGCCGATGAACACGACTGCGAACTCATCGGCGGGGACACGACGGCAGGACCTTTGACGATTGGCATCACCGTCCTGGGCGAAGTGCCGTCGGGTGGGGCGTTGCTGCGCAGTGGGGCGCAGGTGGGGGATGACATCTGGATCAGTGGCACGCCGGGCGAAGCCCGTCTGGCCCTAGAGGCCTTTCGGGGTACCTTGCATCCTGGCCTGGATGCGCGCACTTTTGAGGCGGTGCGTGCCGCGATGGAGTGTCCGACGCCCAGGGTGGCCCTGGGGCAAGGTTTAAGAGGGGTGGCCACCAGCGCCATCGACGTCTCCGATGGCTTGTTGGGTGATCTGGGTCATGTCTTGCGTCGCAGCCGCGTGGGGGCTTCCCTTGCATTGGATGCTTTGCCTGTCAGCCCTTACCTGCAAGACCGCGCTCGCGATCTGCAACTGGACTGCATCCTGGCTGGTGGCGATGATTACGAGTTGATCTTCACCTCCCCGGCTTCGCAACGCGAGACCATGCACCAACTGGAGCAACAGCTGGGATTGATGCTGACCCGGGTGGGGCGCATTGAGGCCGAGCCGGGTTTGCGTTTGTGGCAAGGCGAGCAAGCTGTGCCCAATCGCTGGGTGTCTTTCGACCACTTCAAGGGGGCCGCATGACCTTGTACCGATATGACACGGAAGACGTGCAAGACGTCCAAGAGCTCAACGCGCCGCGTCGGGCCAATGCGCATCTGCTGTGGAGCCACCCCGCCCACTTCATCGCCCTGGGCGCCGGCAGTGGGTTGAGCCCGATCGCACCCGGCACCGTGGGCACCCTGTGGGGCTGGGTCAGCTTTGCCATCTTGCAATCCAAGTTTGGTTTTGGCCCGCAGGCCGATCTGGCCTGGGCGGGGCTGCTAACCGTCAGCTGGTTTGTGGGTTGGTGGGCTTGTACCCACACGGCTTGCAGCATGCGCGTGGCCGATCCCGGTGCCGTGGTGTGGGACGAGATCTGGGCCATCTGGCTGGTGCTGTGGATGGTCTCGCCCATGGACTGGAAGGGGCAGTTGCTGGCGGTTGTGGCCTTTCGCGTCTTTGACGCCCTCAAGCCAGGCCCGGTGCGCTGGGCGGACCAGTTGTTCAAACTCAAGCGCGGGCAGTCCATCGGCTGGGCCCAAGGCCTGGGCATCATGTTTGACGACGTGGTCGCCGCCTTGTGTACTTTGCTCTTGCTGGCTGCGGCCGTGGCCCTGCGCCAGGGCGGCGTGGGCGTCAGCTTGCTGCCTTGATGGACGTCATCATGGACACAAACGACACCTTGCCATTGGTGGAAGACTTGGCAACAGCCTTGTTGGCGCGTGGCTGGCTGATGAGCACGGCCGAGTCCTGCACGGGCGGCCTCATCGCGGCTGCGTGCACGGAGTTGGCAGGCTCCAGCAACTGGTTTGACCGGGGGCTGGTCACTTACAGCAACGAGGCCAAGACCGACTTGCTGGGTGTGCCCGCTTCTTTGATTGCGCAACACGGTGCGGTCAGCGAAGCCGTGGCGCGCGCCATGGCATCAGGCGCCTTGGCCCGATCACAGGCCCACATGGCCGTGGCCGTGGCCGTGACGGGCGTGGCGGGCCCCACGGGTGGCAGCCCCGACAAACCGGTGGGCACGGTCTGGCTGGCCTGGGCTGCGCGAGATGGTCGTGTTCATGCCGAACGCCAGCAGTTCGCTGGCGACCGTGCCGCCGTGCGTGCGGCGACGGTGCAATGCGCCCTGCAAGGTGTGCTCGACACCGTTCTATCTGCGGATTTGGCAGATCGATAGAACGAAATAGTTGTTTTCTGAATAACGGCGCCATTTCAAAATGCATGAATTGCATTTGGAGGCGTGTCATGAATTTTCAGCAACTGCGGTCGGTGCGCGAAGCCGTGCGTCAGGGATTCAACCTGACCGAGGTGGCGCAAGTCCTGCACACCTCGCAGCCCGGCGTCAGCCGCCAGATCCGCGAGCTGGAAGACGAGCTGGGCATCGAGCTGTTCATCCGCGCCGGCAAACGCCTGACCGGCCTGACCGAACCGGGCGCCCAAGTGCTGCCCATCATTGAGCGCCTGCTGGCCGACGCGGACAACCTGCGCAATGCCGCGCGAGATTTCTCGGCCCATGATTCGGGCCCTCTGTCGATAGCGGCCACTCACTCACAAGCGCGGTATGCCCTGCCGTCGGCGGTGCGCGACTTCCGCCAGTTGTACCCTCAAGTCACCTTGAGCCTGCACCAAGGCTCGCCCAAACAGATCGCCGAAATGCTGCTGTCGGGCGAGGCGGACGTGGCCATTGCCACCGAAGCCCTGGCCCAATACGAGCAACTGGTGACCCTGCCTTGCTACCGCTGGACCCACAGCGTGGTCGTGCCTATTGGTCACCCCCTGCTGGACGGCCAGCCCCTGACGCTGGAGCGCCTGGCCAAATACCCCCTGGTCACCTACGACGCCGGCTACACCGGCCGCTCGCACATCGACCAGGCCTTTGACCGTGCCGGCATCCAGCCCAGCATCGTGCTGACCGCCATGGACGCGGACGTGATCAAAACCTATGCCGAACTGGGTTTGGGCGTGGGCATCGTGGCGTCCATCGCCTATGACGAAGAGCGGGACCGCAGCTTGCGCGCCATCGACGTCGGTCACTTGTTTGAGGTCAACATGACCCGCCTGGCCTTCCGCCGCGGCGCGTTTTTGCGCGGCTACGTGTATGCCTTCATCGAGACTTTCGCGCCTCCCTTGACCCGTCGGGTGGTGGAGTTGGCGGCTGCGGCCCAGGCAGCGACGCCGAGCCTTTAGAGGTCTGACGGCGGCTGGGGCCAACGCGGCGTGGGCATCAAACGCTCCAGCGCTGCGTCAATGACCAGGCCCCACAAGCTGTACAGCACCGAGCCCAGCAAGGCATCGGTGAAGCTGTTGACGTGAAACCCTTCCAGCAGGCCCGAGGCCATCTGGAAGGTCAGCGCGTTGACCACAAACAAAAACAAGCCCAGCGTCAACACCGTGACGGGCAGGGTCAGCACGATCAGCAAGGGGCGCACAAAGGCATTGAGCAAACCAATGACCACGGCCGTCCACATGGCCGCGCCAAAGCTTTTGACATGGATGCCCGTGTCCCACTGGGTGATCAACATCAAAGCGGCTGCCAGCAGCAGCCAACGCAGGATCAGTTTCATGCGCTCATCATAGCCACGGCTGCGACAATGGGGACAAAGAGGTCATCAAATGCAAGCGTCGCCAGTTCACGTCCTGCTCGAACAGCTCCTGCTTGAGCAAAAGAGTGTCATCGGTTCAGACTTCGATGGTTACCGGAACCATTGCCATCGCATGGTCTCGTTCTGCCTGGCCCTTCGGCACTGCTCGGACGAAGAGCAAGAACGGATCGCCATCGCGGCCTGCTTTCATGACATTGGACTGTGGACAGCCAAAACCTTGGACTACATTGCGCCGTCTGTGCTGCCCGCGATGGCGTACCTCCAGTCACACCACGCAGAACATTGGGCCGAGGAAGTTGCGCTGATGATCAGCGAACATCACAAGCTCAGAGCCTATGCCGACACCAGGTATCCGCTTGTGGAGGTGTTCAGGCGGGCCGACCTTGTTGACTTCTCGCTGGGCTTGTTCACGTTTGGCCTTCCGCGAGCGTACATCCGCCAGGTCAAGCAGCGGTATCCGAATGCGGGCTTTCATCGGGGGCTCATTCGCATGGCTTTGGCCTGGTTTGTCAGGCATCCGCTCAATCCGGTGCCCATGATGAAGTG